>JBDKIY010000007.1:0-35391 GCA_039796875.1 Actinomycetota bacterium | reverse complement strand
AAGCATTAGTGCGCGAAGGTCTGCGCAACGTTGCTGCCGGCTCAAATCCAATGGCGCTGAAGAAAGGTATTGAGAAAGCTGTTGATGCTATCTCTGCCGAACTTTCCGCAATGGCAAAGCCAGTAGAAACCAAAGAACAGATTTCAGCCACCGCATCTATCTCAGCTGCTGATTCGACAATCGGCGAAATGATTGCTGAAGCGATGGACAAGGTTGGTAAAGAAGGTGTTATCACCGTTGAAGAAAGCAATACTTTTGGTCTCGAGCTAGAGCTAACTGAAGGTATGCGTTTTGATAAGGGTTACATCTCTCCATACATGGTTACCGACACCGATCGCATGGAAGCGGTTTTGGAAGATGCTTATGTTTTGATCTGTAACTCCAAGATTTCAAATATCAAAGATCTAGTGCCAATTCTAGAAAAAGTAATGCAGGCAGGTAAGCCACTTGCAATTATTGCTGAAGATATTGAGGGCGAAGCGCTAGCAACTCTTGTTGTTAACAAGATCCGTGGCACATTCCGCTCCGCAGCTGTTAAAGCTCCAGGATTTGGTGATCGCCGCAAAGCAATGTTGCAGGACATCGCAATTTTGACCGGTGGAACAGTAATTTCTGAAGAGGTCGGTCTAAAGCTTGATGCAGCCACCCTTGATTTACTCGGCAAAGCTCGCAAAGTTGTCATCACTAAAGATGAAACCACAATCGTGGAAGGCGCAGGCGATGATGAAATGATCAAAGGCCGCGTTAACCAAATTCGTGCTGAGATCGAAAAAACTGATTCCGATTATGATCGCGAAAAGCTACAAGAGCGTTTAGCAAAGCTGGCAGGAGGCGTAGCTGTTATCAAAGCTGGCGCTGCAACCGAGGTAGAGCTCAAAGAGCGCAAGCACCGTATTGAAGATGCGGTACGTAACGCAAAAGCTGCAGTTGAAGAAGGAATTGTTTCCGGCGGCGGCGTTGCATTGCTACAAGCATCAAAGAAAGCATTCGAGAAGTTGAATCTCTCAGGCGATGAAGCAACCGGTGCAAAGATTGTCGAGTTTGCCGTCGAAGCTCCGTTGAAGCAGATTGCAATCAATGCTGGACTTGAAGGTGGAGTTATCGTTGAAAAGGTGCGCCACCTAGATCCAGGTCATGGATTGAATGCGGCAACAGGAGAGTATGTAGACATGATCAAATCTGGAATCATCGATCCAGCTAAGGTCACACGCTCTGCGCTGCAAAACGCAGCCTCAATTGCAGCTCTCTTCTTGACCACTGAAGCTGTAATCGCTGACAAGCCAGAACCTAAGGCGGCAATGCCTGCGGCTCCTGGTGGAGATATGGACTTCTAAAGCAGATAGTAGACTTGCCGCCATGTCCGAAAAAGCTAGCGGCAAAAGTAAAAAGCTCAGTTCTAAAGAGATCAGCGGTGTTGATAAATTCAACGCCGCTGATTTTGCGCGTTCAGCGGCATTAGAAGATGCTAAGAATGAAAAGTTTGTGGGACAGTTAATTTCAATCGACAGCGATGATGATCATGTCGCTACCTATCTCTTTGAAGCTTTCTTGCCGGGATATGTTGGATGGCGTTGGGGAGTCACCGTTGCAAAGGTGGATGCACAAAGCGCCGCAACAATTTGCGATGTCGTGCTCTTGCCGGGTACAGATGCACTTCTCGCTCCCGATTGGATTCCATACAGCAGTCGCATAACCGCAGATGATGTTGGCGTTGGCACAATTGTTCCCACCGAGCCTGATGATGTTCGTTTAGTTCCAGCCGGCTCAGTATTGCCAAGTGATGAAGAGTTGGATCTTCATGAATTATTTGAATTAGGCGCCGGGCGTTTGCGTGTACTTTCTATTGAAGGAAGAGACCAAGCAGCAAAACGTTGGATTGAAGGCGATCGTGGACCGAACGCACCTATCGCGCAGTACGCTCCAAAAAATTGTGGCAGCTGTGGTTTCTATCTTCCGATTGCAGGCTCATTCCGCCAGGCTTTTGGCGTCTGTGCCAACGCAATCTCTCCGGAGGATGCACGCGTGGTCTCGGTAAATCATGGATGCGGCGCGCATTCAGAGGCGATAAACTAACCCTCTGTCCGCAAACCGCGGCGCACATGACACCAAATGAAATCGCAAGATTTGAATCTAGGAGGATCCCGCTATGCCAGTCGGTCGCGTTAAATGGTTTAGCCTAGAAAAAGGTTTTGGATTTATTTCCTCTGAAGAGGGCGAAGATGTTTACCTCGCAGCTTCAGCTCTTCCTGCTGGTGTCACCACCGTTAAGCCAGGCACCAAATTGGAGTTCGGCGTAGCTGAAGGTCGCAAAGGACCCCAAGCTCTCTCTGTTCGCATCATTGATGCACCGCCTTCACTTGCTAATTCAAAAGCTGGTGCTGAAGATCTTGCTGTAATTATTGAAGAGTCAATCAAGATGTTAGATCGTGTTGGAAATGGTTTGCGTCATGGCCGTTATCCAAATGAAGCAGAAGCAGCTCGCGTTGCTAAAGTCTTGCGCGGTATCGCTCAAGAAATTGAAGGTTAATTAACCTTCTTCTCTTTTTGCTCTGCGTCTGGTGTAGCGAATACCGATTAACCCAAGAAGTATGCCCACCACGCAGGTGAGAATGATTTTTGCCACCGCACTGATAATGATGGCGATGATTAACGCAATCGTCCAAACCACAATCCCAGCAATGATTATTGGGACCGCGCTATTTAGCCGAGAAGTCATGTGTTAAGCATACTAGACTGACCAAATGGGAACATTGCGATCATTCAAACATCGCAACTTCCGAATACTTTTCTCAGCTAATTTCATTTCAAACATCGGCACTTGGGCGCAAGGTGTGGCTCAAGCGTGGTTGATTTTAGAGTTAACAGATAGCGGTTCATATTTAGGAATCGTGACTGCGCTGCAATTTGCGCCGGTACTGTTCTTTAGTATTTCCGGCGGCAAGATCGCCGACAAGTTCAATAAACGAAAAGTTTTAATGTTAACCAACCTCACCGGTGGTTTATCCGCCCTTTCCGTCGGAACCCTAGTTTTAACGGACAATATTCAGATCTGGCATGTGATGTTTTTTGCCTTCACGCTGGGACTTGGTAACGCTATTGATGCACCGGTGCGCCAAAGCTTCAACATTGAAGTGGTCGGCAAAGAGGATTTACCAAATGCTGTGGGACTTAACTCCGCTAACTTCAATACCGGAAGGCTCTTGGGGCCTGGTTTATCAGGGTTATTAATTGCAGCCTATGGCACCGGAGTTTCTTTTATTTTGAACGGTATCTCTTATCTAATTGTGATTATCGCGTTACTCAATATTCGGGAGTCTGAGTTGTTTATTGAAAAGCGCAATTCAACTTCAACCAAGGTGCGGGAAGCGTTGCGTTATGTTGCCGCTCGTCCCGACATTTTGGCGGTAATGATCACAGTCTTTTTCGCCACTAGCTTTGGTCTGAATTTCAATATTTTCAACACCATGATGGCAACTCAGGTCTTTGACAAAAGTGCTGCCGAATACGGAGCACTAGGAAGTATTTTGGCGATTGGTTCATTATCCGGTGCAATCATCTCTGCTCGTTTAGAGAAAAAACGCGGACCACGTTTTGTGATGAAGGGTTCGATGATTTTTAGCGCGCTGCTAACAATTGGCGCATTTGCTCCTACCTATTTGGTTTATGCGGTATTCCTGCCATTTATCGGCGGGGTAGCGTTATTAACCTTTATTGGCGCAAACACCATGGTGCAGATGCGCACCGATACTCAGATCCGTGGTCGTGTTATGGGAATTTATCTCACGGTTTTCTTAGGAGGAACTCCGCTAGTTTCACCATTTATTGGTTGGATGACACAGGAGATTGGCACACGCCCCACAATTGCGATCTGTGGTTCGATTTCATTACTGGCAGCTTTGATTACCTATACCCAGTTCCATGACAAAGGTGATGCACCCGCCAGTGTTGCGGTGGCTGATGTTTTAGAGCCCGCTTACGAGGACAAAAAAGACTAAGCTGAAAAGTATTGCCAGAGTAACAATTCTGCGGGTTTTGTAATTCATTTACTTCTCTACCTTTGCGCTCTTTGAATCCGATGGCACCAACGCCACAATAATAAATGCCAAAGCAATTAAAACTGGTACTAAAAGGAAGCCATTCACAATGCCGTAGGCATCTGCGAGAAAGCCCAAGAAAAGAGGAGATAGTCCGATCGCAATTCCGGCACTTAAGCTGGATTTACCCATGGCTAGATCGGGTTTATCTTTTTCAATAGATAACAACCGAAGAGATGAGAGCGCGAACTGCATTGAGGTACCTAATCCAACGGCAAAGAGTGCGATAAATGATGTTAGGACGATCTCAGAGGTCCAGAAGACCATAAAGGAAAATCCCTGCACAGAAATAATCATCTTCAATCTGGCATCAACACTTAAATTAGGAAATACATAAGTTCCAAACCAGCGCGCCACCATCATTCCCAGTGGGAAGGCCAGCATCAAGGTGGTTGCAGTTGATGCCGAAACACCTGTCTTTTCACGCAGCAAAGCAGCACCCCAGAACGCAATGGCAAACTCAGCTGCGATTGTGAAGAGCAATCCAGTCCAACTCAACCAGTATCTCGTAGAAAGAGAACCACGCTGTCTGCCTGCATCATCAGGAATGTGTTCTGGATTGTGTTGTCTGCCCAGAAGCAAGTACAAAATAATGGCAAAAGGTAGACAAAGAATTAAACCAAGCCGCCAACTAAATTGTGAACCTGCGATCATTCCAACTACAAAGTTGCCGAGTAGTACAAAAAATGAGTTAACACCATTGGCTTGAGATAGAGCGCGTGCTGAATTCTGTTTGTAGTGAGAGGACAAATAGGTGAAGGAATTGTTGACCGCTGTAGATAAACCAATTCCAGCGATCAATATTGCGGTAATGGTTTGCCAGGGTTTTGGTAAGACTATGAAAGACATCGCACCGACATTAAAAACAATTAGCCCTAACCAAATGCTTTTGTATCTGCCAAATTTATGAACTACAGGTGCATTTAAGTAGCCCGCAATAATGGAGGCTAGACCAAGGGCGGTTCCATGAAGTCCCGCAATAGCTGCCGAAGTTCCTTGATCTGCGCGCAATAATGGAAGAGCTGGACCAAAGCCGCCCATGAATATTCCAAAGACGCCGGTCTGTAGCGCCAACAACCAAAAGATTTTGTCGCGTTTGTAGGTTATTCCAGTCAAGATATTTGTTTATTTCTTCAGGTTTTCAACCACGTATTCAATACATGTGGTGAGTGCTGAAATGTCATCTGGATCAATGGCTGGGAACATGCCGATTCGTAGCTGGTTCTTGCCCAGCTTGCGATAAGGCTCTGTGTCTACGATGCCGTTGGCACGTAATGCTTTGGCAATTTCTAACGCATCAATGCTGTCATCAAAGTTAATTGTGGCAACCACGTTTGAGCGCATTGCAGCATCGGTGACAAATGGAGTTGTGTAAGAGGTTTTTTCTGCCCAGCCATACATAATTTCAGCCGACTTTGCGGTGCGACCAGAAACAAAACTCATTCCGCCATTGTTGTTCATCCACTCAATCTGTTCTGCTAACAAAATAAGTGTTGCGACCGCTGGAGTGTTGTAGGTCTGATCTAGACGTGAATTTTCAATAGCAATACTTAAGTCAAAAAATGCAGGAACCCATCGACCGCTTTCCTTTATTTTCGCTACGCGCTCAATTGCGGCTGGGCTCATCAAGGAGATCCAAAGTCCACCATCTGAGGCAAAGGATTTTTGTGGTGCAAAGTAATAAGCATCAAACTCTTTTGCAGTAACCGCTAATCCGCCAGCAGCACTAGTCGCATCAACTAATACCAAAGCGCCATCGGTTCCTGCAGGTCGCTTGATAGGCATAGCAACACCGGTTGAAGTTTCATTATGGGTAAGGGCATAAACATCGACACCAGATTCTGCGACCGGCAATGGATGAGAACCAGGCTCTGACTTAATAACTGAAGGATCTTCTAGAAATGGAGCTTCTTTTGCGGCGGAAGCAAACTTTGAGGAAAACTCTCCAAAGCTAAGGTGCTGTGATTTTTTTTCAATTAAATTGAAGGTTGCGATATCCCAAAATGCTGTGGAGCCACCATTACCCAAGACAACTTCATAACCTTCGGGCAGATCAAATAGTGATGACAAACCGGTGCGAACACGATTTACAACATGCTTAACCGCTTTTTGGCGATGTGAAGTTCCGAGAATTGAAGCACCTGATGCGGAGAGAGCCTGTAGAGCCTCCGGGCGAATCTTTGATGGACCGCAGCCAAAGCGACCATCTTTTGGTTTCAAATTATCGGGAATCTTTATCTCGCTCATAGTGCATAGCCTAACTGATAGTCATTATGGATAGATCCGAGCCATATTCCAGCTGCCATTTTCCTTGGTGTATCTCAAACGATCATGCAGGCGTGAATATCGGCCCTGCCAAAACTCGATACTTGATGGAGAAACAACAAACCCACCCCAGTGCGGAGGTTTAGGAACTTCACTTCCTTCCGGATATTGCTGCGCAAAATCACTCCAGCGTTTTTCTAACTCTGCTCGAGAGGCCAGTGGTGCAGATTGAGATGAGGCCCAAGCTCCTATTTGGCTCGACCAGGGACGGGTTGCAAAATAATCAGCGGAATCTTGTTCAGCAATTTTTTTGGCGGCACCAAGCACAATCACTTGGCGCTCTAATGGGTACCAAGGAAAAAGCAGAGAGACATTTGCATTGTTAAAAATCTGTTGACTCTTGCGGGACTCATAATTAGTAAAAAAAGTAAATCCATTTGCATCGACATCTTTGAGTAAAACAGTTCTAGAGGTCGGGGAATCCTGGTTAACAGTTGATAACACCATCGCATTTGGTTCAACCACGAATTTATTTTCCGCCGCATCTTTTAGCCAAAGCTGAAACTGTTTTATTGGATCGGATGAGACCGAATCCTCTGAAAGTCCTTGCTCACCATAGGAACGACGCATGGCACGAATTTCAGCTCGATTAATTTCGGCAGGGTCTAGTTCGGTCATGGGTGTATCGAACCTCACTTTAAGCGCTAGGTCATCTCGGGGTCGGCTATTTGGCTGACCATGGGTGAAGGGGCAGAATACGGCGCATGGCAGATGACTTTAAACCCGGTCTTGAAGGCGTAATCGCATTTGAATCAGAGATTGCTGAACCAGATAAAGAGGGAAGTGCACTGCGTTATCGCGGTGTCGATATCGATGATCTAGTTGGTCGAGTTTCCTTCGGAAATGTTTGGGGATTGCTAGTTGATGATGAATTTAATCCCGGACTTCCTGCCGCAGAACCATTCCCAATTCCAATTCACTCCGGTGATGTTCGCGTCGATGTGCAATCAGCCATTGCAATGTTGGCACCTGCTTGGGGATTGAAGCCACTACTTGATATTTCTGATGAAGAGGCGCGCAGTAATTTGGCTCGCGTTTCCGTTATGTTGCTTTCATATGTTGCGCAATCTGCACGCGGTACTTGGCAACCGATGGTTCCACAATCAGAGGTTGATAAAGCACACACTGTTGTAGAGCGCATGATGATTCGCTGGAGAGGCGAACCAGATCCAAAGCATGTTCGCGCAATTGATGCTTACTTTGTTTCAGCTGCCGAACATGGAATGAACGCTTCAACATTTACCGCTCGCGTTATCGCTTCAACTGGTGCTGATGTTGCAGCATCTATCTCAGGTGCAATTGGTGCAATGTCTGGTCCACTTCATGGTGGCGCACCATCTCGTGTGTTGCACATGATTGAAGAGGTTGAAAAGCGTGGCGATGCTCGTGCCTACGTTAAAGATTTGTTAGATAAAGGCGAACGCTTGATGGGATTTGGTCACCGTGTTTATCGCGCCCAAGATCCACGTTCTCGCACTTTGCGTCGCACCTGTGAAGAACTTGGCGCACCACGTTATGAAGTTGCAAAAGCATTGGAAGAGGCGGCACTTGCAGAGTTACGTGAACGTCGTCCAGATCGTGTATTAGAAACCAATGTTGAATTCTGGGCTGCAGTACTTCTTGATTTTGCTGAGGTTCCTGCACATATGTTCACACCTATGTTTACCTCTGCGCGCACCGCAGGATGGTCAGCACACATTTTGGAACAAAAGCGCACCGGTCGCTTGATCCGCCCTTCGGCTCGTTACATTGGTAAAGCACCACGCAAACCAGAAGATGTGAAGGGTTGGGACGCGAGCGTTCCCGGAGTGCACAAATAAGAGTTAATTAATAACTCTTACGAAAACCAAAACCTTAAAGCCTCATCAACATAGCTGGACCAGGATCTTTCGTTGTGCCCGGTGCGGTGAAAAACCTTGGATACGAAGTTGCTGTTCCATCCTTTACTTCGTACTAAATCATCAGCTCGCAATTGGAATGGCTCATAGCTGGCATCAAGTCCTTTAGTACCGCGACTCATCCATAATTTGCGACCATGATGTGAAGGCAGCTTTTCAATTAACTTATCAACTAATTCATTTCCTGCTAAGACCCAATGTGGGGAAAATGCCAAGGCGGTATGAAATTTGGCGCTGTGATTTGCAAATGAATAGAGAGTGGCCAAACCGCCCATGGAGGAGCCAAGCATTGCAGTTTTCTCCGGACTTATTTTTGAATTAGTGTCTTGCGCGATGGCGGGAAGGATTGTATTCCAAATGCTTTCAAGATATTGATTGCCATTTAAATCATCAATTGATAAATCGGAAATTGGCTTGCTGGGCTGGACTCCGGTGCGGAAAATATCTTCCGGGGTTAAATCTTTGATTCGACCATGCGGATTGGTTTTGTTGGAGCTATGAAATACCCCAATAACCAAAGGGGGTTTTTGATTATTTTCTTTTGCGACCCGAATGGCGCTCTGCGTTAATTTCCAAGTCTGTCTCAAATGAGTTGCGGTGCGGGGATCGAAAATATTCTGTCCATCATGTGCAACCAGGAGATGCTCTGAACCCCCTTCGGGAGCCCAAAAATCAACAATACGGCCGGCAAAATCAGCTCGAGTTACCGCGCCAGGGATTCCTCTTACTTGATAGCGCCGAATTTCTTTCATAATGGTTGAATCATGCCATGAGCAAAAGAGCTATCTTCTGGTTTCGCCGCGATTTGAGGTTGGCAGATAACCCAGCGCTCTTGGCCGCCTTTGATGAAGCTGATGAAGTGATCCCGCTGTTCATCATGGATGATGAAATATCACAACGCGCAGGAGATCATCGGCGCGCATACCTTGCCGCATCTTTGAAATCTCTAAATGAGAGTTTGAATGGAAACCTTTTTGTCATTAGCGGTAACCCTGCAGAGGTAATCAAAGATGTCATGCAGAGGTATAAAGCTGATTCAGTTCATAGCGCTTTTCCATTTGCACCGTATGGTGAAGCTCGAGATGCCGAAGTTAAAGCGGCGGGAATCCAACTGCAACAATTAGGAAGTGGTTATGCCGTCGCGCCGGGTCGAGTTCGAAAGGGCGATGACACCCCTTACCGGGTTTACACACCTTTTTATCGAGCATGGTTAGCTCATGGTTGGCGTGCACCAGTTGCTGCGCCAAAAAATCCCAACTGGGTTTCACCGAAAAAAGCCGATCAGCAAATTCCTAATTGGAGCTTGCCAGCCGGATTACAAATTCAAGAGGCGGGAGAAAAAGCTGCGGTCGCAAGATTTAAGAATTTCTTGAAAAAAGCAGCGGATGATTATGGCGATGCTAGAAATATTCCTGGCATTGAAGGCACAAGTCGGCTCAGTCCACATTTGCGCTGGGGTGAAATACATCCTCGGACAATTTTGGCAGCGTTAGGCAGCTCAGCCGGGCATGAGGTTTATCGCAAAGAGATAGCTTGGCGAGAATTTTATGCCGATGTTATGCACCACAACCCACATACCTCTCGAGATTATTACGATGCTAAATTCAAGAAGATGCGTTATGACAAGCCCGGTAAGCAATTTTCCGCTTGGTGTGAGGGCAAGACCGGGTTTCCATTTGTAGATGCTGCAATGCGCCAGCTAGTTACGGAAGGGTGGATGCATAACCGCGCTCGCATGGTCGTGGCTTCATTTTTAGTAAAGGATTTACATATCGAGTGGCAGCATGGTGCTAACTTTTTTATGAAGTATTTAATTGATAATGATGTAGCTTCAAATTCGCATGGTTGGCAGTGGACTGCAGGTTGCGGAACCGATGCCTCGCCTTATTACCGAGTCTTTAATCCGATCGAGCAGGGGAAAAGGTTTGATCCAGAAGCGGATTACATAAAGAAATACATTCCAGAGTTGGCTCATTTAAGTGCGGCAGATGCGCACGAGCCTTGGGAATCTGATTCTGGTTATGACAAGGGTTATCCAAAAAGAATTGTTGATCATGCAACAGAAAGGCTTGAGTCCTTAGCTCGCCTTGATGAAATCAAAGTTGCTAAACCACCCAAGCCTTAACTGCACGAGAACTTAACTACACAAGAAAGTTAGTGAACTGCCAAGGATCTTGGCGATCAACTTTCTTGTCGTTCCAACCTTCAAACAAATCATTGCGATTTACCAGCGGATCCCAATCTGCTGCAGCGGAGTGAATTCCACCCCAGTACTTCTCGGCATAACCCAATACTTCACGCCAAGGCAGATCATCGGGAACTAGTAATCCCTTATCTGGGTTTTTCATCGCCCAAGCAACCGCGGCATAAACCGCTGAGGAGACTTGAACTGTTGTTGCAGATTGACCAGGAATAAGTTTGCGTGAGCTATGAATATCTAGCAACGAACCGGTCCACCATGATGTGTATGGATGCCCCATGAGAAGTACACCAAGGCGATCATCGCCTTCAGTGATTTCATCATTCATAATGCGTTGATTTTTGTGCAGATCCCAGGAGCGCATTTCTAGCTCTTTAAGTGATGAGATCGCCTCATTTGTTGGGCAATATGCGTAGTGCACCGTTGGGCGGTAAACCGCATTTTCACCATTCCACACAGTTAGATGATCAGAGATTGTGAACGCTTCACCGTGGCGAATGACCATGCCGTGGATTTCAAAGTTAGGAACCCAGGAGCGAACCCATGTGGTTGCACCAGGTTGTGCAATCGCAATCTGATTCTTGGGGCCGGTTTGATGTTCATAACCATTTACTGGAAGTGTCTTTTCATGGGTACCCCAGCCAAGTTCTGCTGGTGCGACGCCTTCTTCATAAAGCCCTTCAACTGACCAGGTATTAACAAACTCGCCCCATTGTTTTGGCTTATTGGTTACCTGAGTATCACGTTCAGAAATATGAATTACTTTTACACCCAATAGATGTGCGAGCTGGTTATAACTTTCTTCGGTTAGTGCAGACTCAACTCCATTGGCGGCTTTGCCATCTTTGAGCGCTTGAGTTGCAATATCAACTAGAGATTTCTTTACTAAGTGTGAAACCAATCCAGGGTTAGCACCATGTTCGACAATTGCGGTCGGGCCGGTCTTAGTCCATTTGGATTTCATTTCCCGCATACGCATGTGACGGTAATACAGAGTGCGTTCTAGTGGGTGCTTATTTGCTCCACCTTCATATGGATCCCACTCTTCAACTGAAGTATTTAGGTAGAGGACGCCATGATCATGGCACCAGGTAAGAATTGTGTTGGCATCAATGTTCCAAGCCAAATCAAGTAGAAAATCTCCGGCCTTTAAGTATTTAGATAGTTGTGCATCTAGATTGTCACGATTAATGACATCTTGCACATATGTCGCGCCTTTATTTAGGGCGTCTTGAACGCGAGAGCGATTATCTCGCTGATCCATAATGGTTATTTGTGTTGCATCTACTAGATGCTCAATAAGAAGGGGTAGAACTGATTGTAAAACTGATCCTGCGCCGAGGATTAATACTTTATTGTTGAACTTTTCTGCCAATTAGGGGACCTCCTTGAAGGGTTTTAACTCTCACCTCATAGATTGAGCTTGCAGCTCGTTGGTTTATTCGGACGGCGGAAAACTTACAACCTCGCAGGGCGGGTGCCTAATTCTGGGCTCCAGCTGGTTACACCTGACTTAGTGCGCTTGGCGAAGTACATGGCTTCATCAGCGCGGCGCATTAGTTGGTCGGCCAAGCTCTCACCCGGCGAATTTCGAGCTTCCCCAATTGAGACATCTAGCTTCATATCCACTCCATTAACGGTGAAGGGGTAAGACATGGTCGCTCTTAAAGCTCGGGCAATCTCAAATCCATCAGGTCCAACAATCAGGGCGCCGAACTCATCGCCACCAAGTCGGGCCAGTAAAGAACCATGTGGAATTAACCTGGAGAGTCGATGACCGACTTGGGCCAAAAGTTGATCACCAACATCATGACCGTAGTTGTCATTCACGGGTTTGAATCCATCCAAATCCATAATTAGTACCGAGCCCGGAAGTTTTAAGAACTCTTCAAACTCCACCATAAACCGTCTTCTATTTGCTAATCCGGTTAGCTCATCGGTGCGGGCCAGGATCTGTTCATTACTCATATTGCGGGCATCATTTATAGCAACTCCCATTCGCATAAATGAAAGTGCAATAGTTGCAAACGCAGGTACGAGAATGAAACGAGGAAAGTACTGTGGTTGAAAAACTGCAATAGTTAAAATCGCCGAACTTCCCAATAGCGCCAGGGTAGCAACCGTGGGATTAAAGCTGCGTGGTGAATTAGTCTCATCTCCGGCATGCCAAAAACTCTCTGAAATAAAGATAAAACCAATCAGCCAACCGATATCTGAAAGAGAGCCAAATTCATAATTTCCAGATTGTGAAGAGTAAAGAAAATATATATCAGCAACGGTGTAGGTGGTGATTCCGGCAATTAGTAAAACATTTCGCAAAGAAACTCTATGAAGCGCACACAAAGTTAATACTGAGACTAAAAGAATGACATCACCGGCTGGATAAAAGATGGCTAGAAATACCTCAAAACTGGAACCTGAAATGCTCGTCATAGCTGGCCGAATAAGAAAAGCGGCCAAAATAGTTGTGCAACCAAGAGCAATTATCAAAGTATCCAGAATCTCTAATGATTTGCTAGCTACCTTAAATCTAATTGCTCTGGTTAATCCGTAGAGAGCAAGGGGATAGAAGGCGGCATAAGCACATTGCGCAAAAATCTCCAACGAAAAACCACCAAGGTTCAAGGAAAAAAAGGTTTCAATAGAGGATGCAATCGACCCACAGCTCCAACTCAAGATTGCTAGCGATATTGCGATTCGACCTTGTTTATCATCAGGAATCGGCGAGCTAAGTAAGGTCACAGAGGCGAGTACCGCAACTAAATTAAATAACAGCAGATCCATTTCCCATGCCGGAGCTGTGTCATTTCTGAGAAATACGTAGATTGCTAGAGTCGCGATAGCCAGAGCACGCAAAAGCAGATAAATTCTCACCACTTAATCGTAAATAGGAGCTAGCAGTGGAAAATCAAAAAGAGGTTTCTCGTCGGGCAGTCTTATGTGGACTGGCGGTACTCACGCTTGGATTAGTACCTGAAACTGCTATTGCTGCAACCGGTGTCAAAGTGCTAGCCAATGGCAAAGTTGATGTGACACTTGCAAGCAATCCCGCGCTGAAAAAAGTAGGCGGCGTTGTGCAATTTACAAATGGAGCGGGACAGGAAGTTGCCTTAGTTAGAACCGGCAAAGCGGCAAATGCTTATAAAGCTTTAAACCTCTCCTGCACCCATGAAGGTGTAACAGTAAGAAGAAGTAGTGGCAAATGGGTTTGCCCAGAACACCGTGCAGAGTTTGCGATTAATGGCGCTGTGAAAATTGGACCTGCAAGATCAAACTTAGTTTCAATTCCCGTTAAAGTTGCAAAAACAAAGGTCACGGTCGGTTAGACCGTGACCTTTGTTTAATTACTAAGGCTTAATTACTAATCTCCTATAAACCTGGCTTGCAGGCGTTCTTGCGGTTCTGCAAGGTTGAAGAAACTTCAGTCTTAGAGTTCTCAACTGTCTGAAGTACATTCAACTTCTGCTTTTCTTTCTTTGCAACCTCATTGATTTTGTCACGCAAACTTGCAGCGGTTCTTTCAAAGTTCTTTGCTGCTAACTCGTAGCTGCGAGCCGCCTTGGTCCAAGTTGAAGCATTGGTTGTGTACTGCTTACCAGCGGCGGTTGTCGCACCAGCTTTAGTTGCCGCATCGGTATTAAGTTTTGCATCAGCTAGCGCAGCTGCTTGCTTTGCTTTTGCATCCGCAGCTTTTTGATCATAAATCTTTGCCTCTGCTTCATCAGCAGGTGCTTCTGCTTTTAGTTTTGCAATCTCTGAATCCAACATTGTGGTGGCTTGTGCTGCAGACTCAGTGATGGTTTTTAGACGAGCATTAGCCTCGAGATAGAGCTTGTTGGAGTCAATGCAACCAACCCAAACCCAAGTTAATTTAGCTTTCTTAACTGTTGGGTTTTTTGTGCAGACATAGCTATCTCCACCGATTTTGGTCTTGGCATTTGCCTTCGTGCAAGCCGCTCCAGCTTTATTGGCTGCTTGAGCAGGAATGACGGCGGTCATGGCCATTAGCAATGAAGTAGCTGCTAAAAGGGTTGCACCTTTGCCAATGAACTTTAATGAATTACGCACCAGATTCCTCCTGAATAAAACTTGCATATTTAGATAGCGCTAATAGTAAAGGCTGCTAACTCACAAATTGGTTAGGGAAACTCCACAACCGCCACAGAAAATCCTGTGAATAGGATCTATTTCTGGCGCTGTCGGACACGAACGTTCATACCCATTTTGCGGACTAAGGGACGAGGGCCAAAACGGGAAATCATTGAAATAACCTTGTAAGAACGACCGGGCACGGAGATCGCTTTTCCGGAGTTTGCCGCTTTCCAGGCCTCTTTGACAACCTCTTCCGAGGTGGACCACATCCAAGATGGGACCGCTCCCATTTTCATTCCACCACGTTGGTGAAACTCAGTTCGGGTAAATCCTGGGCAAAGTGCATGAACCCTGACGTTTGTGCCGGTTAATTCGGTGTGTAGCGATTCAGTTAGAACAGTTATATATGACTTAGCGGCGCTATAAGTTCCTCCAGCTATCCAACCGGCAATACTGGAAACATTAATTATTACTCCGCTATTTCTATCTTTCATACTTGGCAATACCGCATGCATCAATCGCATTGGAGCAGTTACTAGAACATCCAAGAGTGCAATTTCCTCTGCAGTATCGCTTTTCATAAAACTCTTATTGATGCCAAAACCAGCATTATTAATTAGCACCTCAATAGGCCGGCTGATATTTTGCAGACGAAGCTCTAAGCGACGTATGTCCTCATCACGTGAAAGATCGGCTTGGATAACTTCAACTTCTACACCAAACTTTTCGCGCCACTCTTCGGCTCTTTCATTTAATCTAGGTAAGTCACGGGCCACAATTACCAAATCATGATTTTCGCCGGCCAGCTTTTCTGCAAATGCTGCACCGATGCCTACGGTGGCGCCGGTTATTAAAGCGATGGGCCGCGGGTTTTGAGAGCTACTCATTAAGAAAGAATATCGCTGGCTTCCTCTTCGCGGATATGCCATGAGGTGCCATATTCTGGAAGCAGCTCTAAGAATGGTTTTGGATCAAACCATTCTGGGCCATTTACTCCCAGAGGTTGCCATACGCCTTTATGAATTAGCTCCATCGCGATGACGGGATTTACTGCGGTCTGCCACACAACAGCTTGATCGCCGTACTCTTTCATCGACCATTCATTATCAATTACGTTATAGATGTAAACCGCTTTTGGCTTACCTGCTTTATCAAGACCACGCACCAATGCACCGGCGCAGGTCTTGCCTTTCATGCGCGAACCCAGAGTTGCAGGATCGGGCAATGAGGCTGCGAGCAAATCACGCGGTGCAACAGAAACTCCTTGCACCTCAACATTTTCTTTGCGATCCATTCCCAACATATTGATGGTTTTAAGAATTTGAATGAACTCGGCGCCAAGACCGTATTTGAAGTTAACTTTTTTGGCATCAATCTTTTGTGGGATAAGCACAACCTCTTCGTGCTCAACATTCACGCACTCGACTGGGCCGATACCTTCTGGGAAATCAAAGGTTTCTAACTCACTGAATGGCTCGGTAGTAAACCAACCGCGACCATCTTCCCAAACTAAAGGCGGGTTCAAGCACTCTTCAATTGTGGTCCAGATAGAAAATGAGGGAGCAAAGTTCGCACCTTCAACTCGCAAATTTGATCCATCCAAAACAGTTATGGCATCAATTCGACTAAAGAGTTGATCATCTGCGTACTTAGCAAAAATATCGCTCATGCCAGGCTCTACGCCCATGCCAACTAAGGCATAAATTTTGCGTTCTTCCCAGTTCCAATCACGGGCAAACTGTTCATCACCTAATTTCACACCGGTTTCACGATGTGGGTAGTGAGGATGTGGACGCGATAAAGACATCGCCATATCGATGTAGTTGGTGTTCTCGATTTCACAAGCTAAGAAAATCGGCATCACAAAACGAGGATCTACTGCGTTGATGACAACATCAGGATCAGCCTTGCGGATTAACTCACGGAGATCTTCGAGCTCGGCAGCATTCACCTGGGCTGCGGAAAAGCGAGGGTCTTTAACCCGATAAACAGCTTCTTCTGCGCGCGCGAGGGTTCTATCAGCGATGACCATTGAGGTAATAAATGATCTACGTGCTGCGATATTTGCTATCGCTCTACCTACACCGCCCGCACCAATTACTAGGGCTTTCATATTATGAAATCAACTCCAAACGAGATTCTTCGCGTACGGTAGCCGAAGCCCATTGATTGTGCAATTTTGTGACTAAATCCCGCATGTTTTACTAGTTTATTATTCTCAGGTAATTAATTAAGTCCTTGTAGCTCAGTGGATAGAGCAACCGCCTCCTAAGCGGTAGGTCGCCGGTTCAACTCCGGCCAAGGACACAATTTTTAGCTTTTTAAACTCTCAATTAAAGACAACGGTTCGATTTCCGACAATAAAAATCTTATCCTCAGCAAACAATCTAACTGCTTTTGCCAGAACTCGTCTTTCAATATCTCGTCCGATAGATATTAATTGTTCTGGGGTAGATGCATGGGTTACATGCGCGACATCTTGTTCAATGATTGGACCTTCATCAAGATCGGAGGTAACAAAGTGAGCGGTCGCGCCAATGATTTTGACACCCTTTGCGTGAGCCTGGTGGTACGGCTTTGCTCCCTTGAAACCAGGAAGAAATGAATGATGGATATTGATAATGCGATTTGCAAACTTTTCGCAGAATTTGGGTGAGAGAATTTGCATATAACGTGCCAGCACTACGAAATCAATTTGTTCATTTTCCATAATCTTCTCAAGCTCTGACTCTTGTTCGGATTTTGAGTTCTCAGAAATAGGCAGATATTGAAACTTTATGCCATGTGCCTTCACCAGTGATTCTAAATCCGCACGATTGCTAACAACTAGTGGAATTTCAATGGGAAGCTCACCGAGTTCAAGTAAATAAAGTAAATCTCGCAAGCAATGGCTTTCTTTGGTGACCATAACCAAGGCACGTTTCGGGGCCCCGTTATCCCGAACCTGCAGAACTGGATTGAACTTCGATAGCCCTTCCTGAAGTGTGGTACGCGCTTGCTCTAATGAGGATTTGGTTTCAAATCGGGTGCGCATTACAAAGGTATTTGTGACCGGATCGGTGAACTGTTGATTCTCAATGATGTTGCCATCGGTAGCCAAGACTGAGGTGGTCATGGCATGGACGATGCCGGGTTGGTCTGCGCATTGCAGCGTGGCGATCAAATCCATCGCTGAATTCTAGATTATTCAGTGATTAATCTGAAAACGCTTAAGCGCCCTTGGCGCCCACCAATTCCACTCACCAAACAGGCGCATTAGCGCTGGAACCAAGAAGGCGCGAATCAATGTGGCATCCAACAAAATTGCGAAGGCAACTCCAAAGCCCATCATCTTTATGGAGGTAACTCCACTGATTACAAAGGCGCCGAAGACCACCGCCAAAATGAAGGCAGCGGCGGTAATAATGCGCGCCGATTTCTGTAATCCGAATGCAACAGATTCCACATTTGATTTACCTGCATCATGTTCTTCTTTGATACGTGATAACAAAAATACTTCGTAATCCATGGATAGACCGAAGGCGACGACCGCAACTAAAACCATTGTGCTGGTATCAAGGGTTCCAGTATTTATGAATTCTCCAACTAAGAAAGTTAATTTGCCATCAATAAATATCCACGTCAGCACTCCCATGGTCGCTGCCAGAGATGCAAAGTTAAGAATGATGGCCTTCAATGGAAGCAATATCGAACCGGTAAAGAAAAACAGAAGAAGAAGAACCGTAAAAATGATCCAAGCTAGGACTTTTGGCATTGAGTCAGCGATGGCGCTTTGAGTATCTGCGTAATCTGCTGCGATGCCGCCCACCAAAGTTCCTTGCGGTGCCTCAAGATCTCTAATTTCATTTATTAACGCTTCACCTTCAGGTGTGCGCGGTGGCATAGAGTGGATTGCAACAAGTCGCACACTCTGCTCTACCGTTTGTGGGATTCCAACTCTCACAACTCCAGGAATTTGAGCCAACTGTGCGGAGTATTTAGAAATCTCAGCGGTCTGGCTTGCTCCATTAGGGAAGATAATTTCAATTGGATTACTTTCCTGTCCAGGAAATTCTGATGCAATAAAGTCCGAGGCAATATAAGCCCGGTCATCTTTAGGCAAAACTCTGCTATCTACCTGACTGAATTTCACATTTGCAATCGGTGCAATCAAGATAGCCAGTAACAATGTTGATCCAGTGACCACAATAATTGGACGTTTCATCACAAAGCGCGCTAATTGAGCCCAACGTCCATCATCTTTTGGCTTGATTCCACTCTTGCGAACTACGCCTTTATCAACCTTTGCGCCAATAATCGCCAGAATTGCAGGTAATGGAATTAAGGCGCCGACTACAGCAAGTGCAACCACGACTGCGCCGGAATACCCCATAGATTTCAAGAAGTTTTGCGGGAAGAAGGTTAATGAGACCAGAGTAAGTACCACAGTTAATCCGGAATAGAAAACAGTCTTACTTGCGGTGCGCAAAGTGTTTACGACCGCATCCTCATTTGAAAGACCTTTGTGCAGCTCCTCGCGGAATCTATTTACAATCAATAACGCATAATCAATTCCCAGACCCAGACCAAGTCCAGTGGTTAGATTTAAAGCAAAGATGCTTACATCAGTTACAAAGGTCAACAAGTAGAGAGCCAGGAAGGTTCCCAAAATTGCTGTCACACCAACCACTAAAGGCATGGCAGAGGCCGCCATCGCGCCAAAAACCAGAATAAGCAGCAGGAAAGTTAGCGGAATTGAAATGGCTTCTGAGATCTTTAAGTCATCTTGAATTCTTCCATTGATTGCATTGGCAAACACCGCACCGCCGGAAGCGTAAATCTCTAAATCTCCTCGTACTCCGTCATATTTATCTTGGTAGTAGCCACCAGCTTTATCAATTTCAGTAAAGTCTGTGGAATCCAAATAAACAAAAACGAAGGCTGCAGTTCCATCCTTGCTTTTTAAAGAAGGTGCTCCACCAGCAGACCAGTATGAAAGTACGCTTTCTACACCTGACTCAGCACGCACTTCATTTTCAATCTCTTGAGCTGCAGCAACCACCGATGGGTCATCAACTGATTTATCTTTTGCATCAACAACAAGAACGACCGCAGGATCTTTTACTTTAAAAGTTTCATCCAAATAATCCCAAACTTTTACGGAATCACTGCCCGGATCTGAATAGCCGCCAGAGTCGAACCTATTGAAAACCTGTGAACCTATTGCTCCGGCCAGAATGGTGCTTAGCAGGAATATGGAGAGCACAAACTTTTTGTGGCGAGCAATTACATGACCAAGTGATTCAAACATAATGGCATACTAATCTTGTGAGCGAATTTCTTCCTTCTGTAACTTCAGATGAAGTTGACTACGAGATTGATGTCACTCGCGATGCTGAAATTAAAGGGGACAAGCCCCCTCATCACGAAGGCTAATTAATCTGAGCTCGAACTCTTGGACTCGCTGGGCTTGCTTGCTGAATCGGTTTTGTAAAACCCCGAACCTTTAAAGACGATTCCCACATTAGAAAAAATCTTCCGTACATCTTTTCCGCATTCGGGACATACCGAGATTGGCGCATCTGAGAATGACTGCACCACTTCAAATGCGTGCTCGCAAGCGTTGCATTGGTATTGGTATGTTGGCACGGGCATAATCTAAGGGATGATTCTCAAGTGGCGCTAATTGAGTTTGTAGGGGGATGCGTGTGATTTTTGATATCGCCAATACCGCCCTCGCCGTCATAGTCATCGGAACTTTGATCTCGTTAACTTTTCTGCTGCCGGAGCGTGATGGATATTTGCAAGCTAGCGCGCTGCGAACCAAAAGAATATTGCTTACCACTTCTGGCGCCTGGAGCTTGGCCGCTGCTGGAAACTTTTTAGCAACATTGTCAGAAATCTTTGATACAGATTTATCTGATGTAATGAGCTTTAATGTAATTAGATCATTTGCAACGCAGGTTACTTTAGGCAAGTTGCTGGTTTTTCAGATTGTCATTGCATTAACAGTTTTTGCACTAAGTAATTTAGTGAAGAAAAATGGTGGTGCTTTTTGGTTGTTGGTTCTGGCGCTGGCAGGAACTACCGCACCGTTATTTCAAAGTCACTCCAGTTCACAAGGCGGTCATGGATTAGCAATCGGATCCTTGGTTATTCATGTAACCGCACTATCATTTTGGTTGGGCAGTGTTCTGGCATTGCAGCTATTGGATACTGAGAGCAAAAAGCTTGCCTACCCTCGTGTTTCAACTATTGCACTTTGGTCTTCTTGCGCAGTGGTTTTAAGTGGAGTGGCAAATGCGTGGACTCGACTTCGCCTTTCTCAAGATTGGTATTCAACTTATGGTGCATTGCTCTTAACAAAGGTAGTGCTGACAACACTTTTATTTACCATTGCTGTTCAACTTCGAAAAGGTATTTCCTCGGCAAGATTGTTGCCCTTTGAGTTGGCGGTAATGTCGTTAATTCTCGGGCTGGGCGCAGTTCTAAATCGATTTACTCCAGAGGAAAGCGCTACTATTGAATTCGACAAAGTTCGGGAGTTAATCGGTATTTCAATGCCGGAAGCACCAAACTTAACTCGAGTTTTATGGGGCTATGAAGCCAATGGTTTGATTTTAGGTTTATTGATATTTGCCACCGCACTTTATATTCGCGGCGTTGTAGCGCTAACCCGCAGGGGCGATAAATGGCCAGTGGGAAGAACGATTTCATTTGCAATTGGAATCTCTTTGTTGGATTACGCGACCAGTGGCGGAATTGGCTTGTACTCTCATTTCTCATTTCAGTATCACATGATTGCGCACATGGTTCTAAGCATGATCGCCCCAATTGCGATTGTGCTGAGTGCGCCAATTACATTAGCGCTGCGCACTCTGCCAATCGGACGTGAAAAAGGTGAACGAGGTTTACGTGGCGCGCTGTTAGCTGCTTTGCACTCCAAACCTTCGAAAATTTGGACCCATCCCATTGTGGCGCTAGCGATATTTGATGGATCTTTATTCGCACTTTACTTCACACCATTGTTTGGCAATTTGATGACCGGACATTTTGGGCACATGATTATGGATTTCCATTTCATCGCAGCCGGTTTACTTTTCTTCCATGTAATAGTGGGAATAGATCCGAATCCCAGAAAAGTCCATCATTTAGTCCGTGTAGTGATGTTGCTTGCGGCGATGAGCATCCATGCATTTTTCTCAGTGGCGTTGATGTCTGCAAATGATTTAATCGATGGTGGTTATTACCAATTATTAGAAAGACCTTGGGCCACAGATTTACTTAGTGATCAAAAAGCTGGCGCTGCTATTGGATGGGCGATGGGTGAGATTCCAATCGTTGTGGCTTTAATTGCCACCTTTATCCAATGGGTGCGCAGCGATGCTCGGGAGGCAAAACGCGCCGATCGCCGATCCGCTACCGATTTGGCTGAGTACAACGCTTATCTGGCCCAATTAGCTAGCCGAGATGAGAAGCCAGAACCAAAGTAGAATCCCGGACATGGATAACGCTGCGGCACAACTTTTTTCACTCCCTGAAGAGTACGAAGCACTTCGTGAGAGTGTGCGTGCTCTGGCTGACAAGAAAATTCAACCTTTCGCACATGATGTTGATGCGCAGGCACGTTTTCCGCAAGAGGCTTTTGATGCTCTGCAATCAGCTGGTTTAGCAGCGGCTCACGTACCGACCCAATATGGTGGTGAAGGAGCGGATGCGCTCGGTGTCGTAATAATTATTGAAGAGGTTGCCAGAGTTTGCGCATCTTCATCATTAATCCCAGCGGTTAACAAACTTGGTTCAGTTCCATTGATGCTTGGTGGAAATGAAGAACAAAAGAAGCGTTGGTTAACTCCGTTAGCTCAAGGCAAAGGTTTTTCCTATTGTTTATCTGAGTCAGAGGCCGGTTCCGATGCCGGCGCGATGAAAACTCGTGCCGTTCGCAAAGGTGACGGTTGGGTATTAAATGGAAGTAAAAAATGGATTTCACATGCGGGGTTCTCTGAGTATTACACCGTTCTAGCATCAACTGATCCAGAAAAAGGTTCTAAAGGAATTACCGCATTTATTGTTGAGAAGGGCGATGCTGGAGTTTCTTTTGGTGCTCATGAGAAGAAAATGGGCTTCAAAGGTTCACCAACTCGCGAAGTTTATTTCGACAACGTTGAATTAAGTGATGACCGACGCATTAGTGAAGTTGGTGCAGGTTTTGCTTTGGCAATGAAGACCCTAGATCACACCAGAATTACGATCGCAGCGCAGGCTTTAGGAATTGCCCAAGGAGCGTTTGAAGTTGCAACTAAATACGCACAGGAGAGAAAGCAATTTGGAAAATCCATTTTTGATTTCCAAGCTGTGCAATTTATGTTGGCAGATATGGCGATGGAAATTGCGGCTGCTCGCCAATTAACTTATGCAGCTGCCAGCAAGAGTGAATCACTAACCTCTGATTTAACTTTCTTTTCCGCGGCCTCAAAGTGTTACGCCACCGATGTCGCAATGAAGGTAACCACAGATGCGGTTCAAGTATTAGGTGGATATGGCTATGTGAGTGACTATCCTGTTGAACGAATGATGCGTGATGCAAAGCTCACTCAGATTTACGAAGGCACCAATCAAATTCAAAGATTGGTTATGGCGCGCAATCTCAATTCTGTGCTGTAAAACGCACCAAAATCTCAGAGGTTGCTGCGGCATGAACTTTTTGATCATGCGGCTCGGCGGGAATTTCCTCGCTGCTTAATTCCCCGGGATAGACCAAAGCTACGCGCCAGGCTTTTGTGCGTTGTAGTGCTCGATCATATGAACCGCCACCTTGACCAAGGCGATTTCCGTTTCGATCGATGTGAAGTGCGGGCATGATCACTACATCAATTTCCCCGTTGAATATCGAACCATCGCTGTTATGCCATTCCAAATCTTTATCCTCCAACATGTGTGGAGTTACAACCACTTTTCCTAATCTCGTTAACTCAGAATTCAATTCACTGGTATCTGGTTCGAGGCCGTAAGAAACATAACTAGCAATAACCTGGGAGTTTTGTATTTCCTTTGCCGAAATTAAATGTGACCAATCTGATGAGACCACCAAGAACTCTCGTTCGGCTCGGTAACGTTTTCTTAATTGAGACTTGAGTTTTTTGGCCGTTGAATCCACGGGAATAGCGTAAGTACAAAGTAGGGTTGCGGCGTGAGCGAAACCGTAAAGGTCTCAGAATTTGCTGCTGAATTATTGGCGCTAGCAAAACCGCTAGCTGCTTTTGATATGCCATTAATGGATGCACATGGTGCGACCCTGGCAATCGATGTTAATTCTGGAGAAAAGGTCGCCATAAAAGCGGGTTCAAGAATTCGTTCCACACAGATTGGTTTGGCGGCATCAATGGGGCTAGATCATCTTCCAACCCGTCCCCAACCAAGAGTGGTTGTTATCTCCGCTGGCGCAGATCTTGTTGAGCCAGGTTCACCGTTGCAAGATCGGGAAGATGAATATGAATCTAACTCTTGGCTATTAACTACAGCGGTCAAAGAAGCGGGAGCAGTTGGCTATCGAGTTCACACCATTCCCCATGATGCTGAGCAACTTAAAGATGTCATTGAAGATCAACTAGTAAGAGCAGATCTAGTCGTAATCTGCGGTGAGAGTCATGATGACTCTTTCAATCTTATTTTCAGCGTTCTACAGCAAATAGGCCAAGTAAAAGAGCTGACCCCTCTCATCCATGGCACTGGAAAACATGCTTTCGGTACGGTCGGACCTGATCGAACTCCAGTTGTAGTTCTACCCGGAGATCCAATTCATGCCTACATTTCCAATGAGCTCTTTATAAGACCCATGATTAGAAGCATGATGGGATTGCATGACATTCATAGACCGGTAATTAAAGCCAAGCTCACAAATGATGTGACTAGTGAAAATGGTAAGCACTCTTTTATTAGAGCGATTCTCTCTACAGATAACTCACCCTCTCGTTCCGTTGCCGCCATTGCGAATCAAGATGATTTGATTGGTTTGTCTGATGCCACGGGATTGATTGTTATTCCAGATGCTAGCTCGGGAGCAACGGCAGGATCTGAGGTTGATGTATTAGTTTTAGAACGGCGCTTTAACTAGCACACCCAATATGGCAAGAATTTCGCGCAACCTTTGGCCATTAATTTTGAATGATGGCGAGCTCACCCTTCGACCCTTACGGATCCGTGATCGTGCTGCGTGGTTGAAAGCACGGAGAAAAAATCGGGAGTGGTTAACCCCTTGGGAGGCGACCTCTCCCATCCAGGAAGAAAACAAAAACCTTCCGACCTTTATAGAGATGGTGCAGATTCACAACCGAGAAGGCAGGGCGGGCCGCTCGTTAACTCTGGCGCTTTGGTTCAACAACCAATTGATTGGCCAAATAACTCTGGGTGGTATTTCTTACGGGGCTTATCGCGGCGGTCACATCGGCTATTGGATTGACCAGTCACATGCCAACAAGGGATTGACTACCCGAGCAGTTCGCGAGCTAACTCGCTATGGTTTTGAGGAACTTGGTTTACATAGAATCGAAATTAATCTAAGACCTGAGAACACCGCATCAAAAAGAGTTGCCGAAAAAGCCGGTTATGTTTTTGAAGGATTACGTCCTAGATATCTTCACATTGATGGGGCTTGGAGAGACCATCTCTGTTTTGTTAAAGAAAATCATCGAATTTAGTTAAGAAATTTCTCGCTGAAAATAAGGGGGAAATACCCCAAAAGTCCGAATGCTCCCTTTAGGGTTATCACTCGTGGGATCGGGATTTATATATCTAGTAATAGTGGGCATGTGGATCGCCTATTTCTTGCCCCGTTGGATCACCACCCATGAAGAGGTTTCCGGAAGAACCGTAGAGAAGTTTGAAAAGACAATGAAAGTGGTTGGGGTTACTTCAGGAAATACCGCCCCAGATCTCACCGCTCTAGAAAAGAAGCGTGAGCAACAAATTACCACTCGCAGAATTACCTTTGTTTCAATTATCGGCCTTACTTTATTAGTGGCTTTGTTTGCTCTGACCGGTTTGGTTTCACCGAGTGTCATTACTTTGCCGATTTCAGCATTTGTTTTATTTGTCGTTCATGCCCGTAATCAAATTTCAGTTATGAAGGAAGAGTTGCAGCGCGCCAAATCTATTCAAGAAACTATCGCAAAGCCGACTCACAATAAATACTCCGAAATAATTGCACGCTCCAAACGCGCTGCTACCACTTTGAATATCTCCGAGGAACAATGGACGCCGCTTTCCGAGCGGGTATCTATTTACTCTCAAGAGGTACAGAGCATTGTTATTTTGCCTAAAGGAAGCGCTGAGAAATTACGCAGCACAACATGGGAACCGACCCAAGTCCCTGCGCCAAGTTATGTCACAGCTCCTAAAGCGGCACAACAAAAACGCACTATTGATTTAACTGTTCCCGGCGCCTGGAGTGAGGCACAAGAACAAGCAATTCGTGAGGCGATGTTGGAGAAAATGGCTCCTAAATCTGACCAAATCTTTGATCAGGAACAAGCTGAAGCTCTAGAAGAACATTTGCGTAATTATCGCGCTGCTGGACAGTAAATTTCTTTAAATCCAGCTGCTAAACCACATACGGTCATACCAATTCTGATAAGTCAGCACGCCGCCCACAAATAGCGGGAAAAAGTAGGCAAAACACAGGGCGATTAAGCCAATTCCAAAGATTGTGTACCTCTCTCTGATTTTTCTGAACTCCTCATTCTCTAATGCTTTTGAAATCACATAAGCAATAGAAAGAATCAAGAAAGGTTGGAAAGCAATAGCATAGAAATAAAAAGTGGTGCGCTCTGGAAAGGCCAACCAAGGCAGATAACTAGCTAATAGAAAGAGCAGGATTAAACCTGCGGATTTTTCTCGTCGATATAAGAAATATCCCAATGTAATAAAGATAGAAATCAATCCCGCCCACCAGAGGAATGGTGTTCCTATGGCAAGAACCTCTTGGGAGCAGCTATCGGCGCCGCAACCCTTTGGTGTTGCATAGAAAAAAGAAGTGGGGCGGCCGAGTATTAACCAGTTCCATGCACTGGCTTGATATGAATGATCGGTGGTCAATCCAGTATGAAAATTCAAAATTTCACGATGGTAATTAAATAAAGAGCTCAGCGGGTTTCCACCAGAGTTTCTATCCCAGCCATTTGAATTGAAAAACCAGCCAGCCCAGCTTGCTATGTAAACCAACAAAGGCATTACTGCGAATTGCGCAGTTGTTAAAACAAATTTTCGCTCCTTGATTAAGAGATACAAACCCAGAGCGGCCAAAACATAAACAGCGCTCCATTTAGTACCCAGCGCAACTCCCATGGCTATTCCCGCCCACCAAAGTTGATTTCGCAGCAATAAATAAAAAGCCAAAAGGATGAAAAATGATAGGAAGATATCCAGCAACGCGGTACGTGACATGACTAAGTGAAGTCCATCAAGCGCCAGCAAAGTTGCAGCGCTAATTCCAATAAAGAAGGAGTTAAAGAGTTGACGTGCGACTAGGAAAATCAGCAGGATTGAAAGGGTTCCGACTAAAGCTGCGGCTGCGCGCCAACCAAAGGGGTTGTCACCGAAAACTTTAATTCCTAAAGCAATTGCCCACTTTCCAACTGGGGGATGCACGATAAATTCCGCGGCCCCTTTATCTAATTCGACGCCATTTGCTAAGTAATCGCGGGCGCCATCTACGTAATAAACCTCATCAAAAACCAATTCATTAGGTCGGCCCAGATTTAGAAAACGAGTCAATGCACCAAATATCAGTATTGTGATTAAGGCCGATAACTGCGCTCGCTTCATGATGCACAAGGATACCGACCACCATAATGGGCTAGTGAGTGAGTTGGTATTAGCTGCGGTTCCACTGGGCAATATTGGTGATGCATCCCAGCGGTTGAAAGAGGCTATAACAGGCTCTGACATCGTGGCAGCAGAGGACTCGCGTCGCTTTTTGCGACTTTGTAAAGATTTAAACCTGGAATGCAGCGCTCAAGTCATCTCCTTCTTTGAAGGAAATGAAAGTTCACGACTTTCTGAAATCCAATCTGCTTTAGAGTCAGGAAAGAAGGTTCTCCTAGTCACTGATGCTGGAATGCCTTCAGTAAGTGATCCCGGATATCGCGCAGCTCGAATGGCAATCGATCATGGATTTAAACTTTCAGTTATTCCAGGGCCCAGTGCGGTCTTGGCAGCATTAGCACTCTCTGGATTGCCCACCGATAGTTTTGCCTTTGATGGTTTCCCACCTCGCACTAGTGGTGCCAGAGATGAATGGTTTGCATCGCGTGCTCATGAAACTCGCACCCTAGTTATTTTTGAATCTCCTCATCGCATCTGTGAAACTTTGGAAAGTATAAGAAAGGAGTTTGGTGATGAAAGGCAGGTCGCAGTTTGCCGAGAAATTACCAAAACCTACGAAGAGACAGTTCGCGGAAATGCACGAGAGATACATGAATGGTCTCTTAGTAAAGAGATGCTAGGTGAGTTCACCGTTGTTATTGGTGGATTTGAACCGGGCACCAATCAGAAATCAGATGATGAAATTGCAGAGCTAGTTAAGCGTTATGAGCAATCAGGGATAACTCGCAAGGAAGCCATAGCAGCGGTTGCAAAGGAGCTGCACTTACCGAAGCGCAAAGTCTTTGACATCATGGTGTTGCAGAAATAGATAGACTGCCGCCATGTCTGAGAAATCCTTTTATCTCACCACGCCTATTTATTATGTAAATGATGCGCCGCATATCGGCCATGCTTACACAACAGTGGCTGGGGATTTGCTCACCCGCTGGCATCGCCAAAAAGGCGAATCAGTATGGTTTCTGACCGGCACTGATGAGCACGGCCAGAAAGTCATGCGCACCGCTGATTCCAACAACACACCACCACAACAATGGTGCGATCGATTAGTTGAAGATGCTTGGAAACCGGTTTGGAAACATCTAGAGATCGCCAACGATGATTTCATTCGCACAACTGAACCGCGTCATATGGAGCGAGTGCAAAAGTTTTTACAAGGTTTGATGGAAAAAGGCTTTATCTATGAAGGAAAGTATGAAGGTCCATACTGCGTGGGCTGCGAAGAGTTCAAACTTCCAGGTGATCTTGATGAAGGTAAATGCAAAATTCACTCTAAGCCTGTTGAAATGGTTAGTGAAACTAACTGGTTCTTTAAATTGTCGGCATTTGTTCAGCCTTTACTAGAGCATTACAAAAATAATCCTCAAGCTTGTGAGCCGGCTAGCGCCCGAAACGAGGTAGTTTCATTTTTAGAAAGTGGAGTTTCGGATCTATCCATCTCTCGCTCCACATTTAATTGGGGCATTCCGGTGCCGTGGGATACAAAACAGGTTGTTTACGTTTGGTTTGATGCGTTACTTAATTACGCAACCGCAGTTGGCCTAACCGATCCAGCAGATAGCGCGGGCGGTAAGTTGTTTGCCAAGACTTGGCCAGCTGATGTGCACTTAGTCGGAAAAGATATTTTGCGCTTCCATGCGGTTATTTGGCCCGCCATGTTGATGGCTGCTGAACTGCCAGTTCCTAAAAAAGTATTTGCTCATGGTTGGTTGTTAGTTGGCGGCGAAAAAATGAGTAAGAGCAAATTAACTGGAATTGCTCCTTCCGATATCACCAAACATTTTGGGGTTGATGCTTTCCGCTATTACTTTATGCGCGCAATACCTTTTGGCAGCGATGGCTCTTTTTCTTGGGAAGATATGGCGGCGCGTTACACCAGCGAGCTCGCTAATGATTTTGGCAATCTTGCCTCCCGGTTGGCTGCCATGATTGAAAAATACTGTGCTGGTGTATTGCCATCCGTTGCGCATGATGACGCATTGTCTGCCGCTCTTGTAAAAACAGTTGCCGAGGCTGATAAAGCCATGTGTGCTTTAGATTTCCAGGGTGGAATTAATCAAATAATGGATTTTTGCAAACAGGTAAATGGCTACGTCACCGCAAAAGAGCCTTGGTCTGTTGCTAAAGATGAGAGCCGCAAAGGTGAGTTAGATGAAATTCTCTACAACACAGCAGAAGCTCTACGCGCCCTTGCGGTATTGCTCCATCCAATAATGCCAATCGCCACCCAAAAACTCTGGAGCTCTTTAGGAGCTGAAGAATCTCTAGGCGCAATCGGCCAACAAAATATTGACTCAGTTGCAAAGTGGGGCCAACTTCCGGCCGGCTCGAAGGTAACTAAAGGTGAAATTCTCTTCCCACGTTTAGCTGAATTAGAGAGTTAGTTAATGGCAGATCGACACAATCGTGATCTAGATCGTCAACCTGCAGCGCTTCCCGAACCACTTCCTGCCAAATGTGTTGATTCACATGCTCATTTAGAGATTGTTACAAATACCGCACCTGATGATCCTGCAATAAAAAAAGTATTGGATGATGCAGCATCGGTAGGCATTGATCGCATAGTTCAAGTTGGTTATTCAGCTGAGCAATCAGAATGGTGTGTTCGTTTGGCTGAAACTTGGAACAACCAAGTTCTAGCAGCGGTAGCACTACATCCCAATGAAGCGCCGGTGGTAGAGGATTTAGAGAAGGATTTAGCGGCCATCGAAAGATTGGCGGCGCACCCCAGAGTTAGAGCAATCGGTGAAACTGGTTTAGATTTTTTTAGAACCGCTCCTGAGTTACAGGAAAAACAGCGGTACTCATTTAAGCGCCATATTGAAATGGCAAAGCGACACAACAAAGCTTTAGTAATTCATGATCGTGATGCGCATCGAGCGGTTTTGGATGTGTTGGATGAGGTTGGAGCACCAGAAAAAACCATATTTCATTGCTATTCCGGTGATGCCGAGATGGCAAAGGAATGCATTGCCAAGGGATACATACTCTCTTTTGCCGGAACTGTAACCTTTAAAAATGCTCCCCATTTACGCGATGCGGTAAAGCTAGTTCCACACCAGCAATTATTGGTGGAGACAGATTCGCCATTTCTGGCACCTAGCCCGCATCGTGGCTCGCTAAATACCCCAGCTCAGATCCCACACATTTTGCGTTTGATAGCGGATGAAAGAAATGAATCTTTGCTTGATTTAACCAATGCGATTAGCAATAACGCAGAACGCATTTTTGGAAGTTTTAGCGCATGAGTATTTCCTTACTTGGCGCAGCAGAAATCAGATCTTTAGCGGAGCAGCTTGAGCTACATCCGGCAAAATCTCTGGGACAAAACTTTGTCATAGATGCAAATACCTGTCAGAAGATTGTTCGGTTAGCGGTAATTAGCCAAGGTGATCATGTCGTTGAAATTGGTCCTGGATTAGGTTCGCTGACTCTTGCAATCTTGCAAGCAACAAATCACGTAACTGCAATTGAAATCGATAACCGGTTGGCCCGTCAATTACCAATCACTTCAGCCAACCATGGTGTTTCAGAAAATCAATTAAAGATAATTAATCAAGATGCGCTACAGGTCTTTGATATTCCAGGTAATCCGACAAAGCTCGTGGCAAATCTTCCTTACAATGTTTCAGTTCCGGTATTACTTAGTTTTCTAGAGCGCTTTCCTTCAATCACCTCTGGAGTAGTTATGGTGCAAACCGAGGTGGCGGAAAGATTAGCTGCCAAACCTGGAAGTAAGACTTACGGTGTGCCAAGTGCTAAAGCAGCTTGGTGGTGCGACATGATTTTGGCTGACTCAGTTTCAAGATCGGTTTTCTGGCCGGTACCAAATGTTGATTCCTCTCTCGTTAAATTTGTACGCCATGAACCTTTGGGGGATGAGGCGCTGCGCCGCAGAACATTTGATTTGGTAGATAGAGCTTTTGGGCAACGTCGCAAGATGCTGCGCGCTATTTATGCTGATATTTATGGCGGTTCTAGCGAGGCGGAAACAGCGCTTATTTCAGCTGGGATCGACCCAACTATCCGCGGTGAATCACTCTCAATTGAGAAATTTGCCGCTCTGGCAAAACAGCTAGATAGGCGTTAATCACCACAAAGTAATACGCTCGCCACATGCCGTCATACGTGGTGACTCGAGCTCCGGGCAAAATCAACCTACAACTTTCTGTTGGCCCATTGCAATCTGATGGATATCACCCAGTTGCCACGGTGTTTCAAGCGGTCTCATTATTTGATGATGTAAAAATTACATTTTCCGACAAATCAGGAATTTCTATTAAGGCAACCGGAAAAGTAAGTGATCATCTACCGCTAGATAAAAATAATCTGGCTTACAAAGCCGCCGAACTAATGTGTAAAAAGTTTGAAATTAAAGATGGTTTGGAAATTACCTTAAGCAAAGAGATCCCAATTGCTGGTGGGATGGCTGGCGGTAGCGCAGATGCTGGCGCAACTATTGTTGGTATGGATTCATTATTTGGTTTGGGATTGAGCCGAAGTGAAATGGAAAATATCGGTTCGGAATTAGGAGCAGATATTCCATTCACAATCTCGGGTGGCACAGCTATTGGCACTGGACGAGGAGATCAAATCACTCCGGTGTTGTCACGTGGTTCGTACAACTGGGTATTGGCATTATCTAGTTCAGGTTTATCTACGCCGGCGGTTTATGGAGAGTGTGATCGTTTGCGAGAAGGTTTGCAGGTCGCTCCACCAAATATCAGTGCATCACTAATGCATGCACTCAGTGCTGGTGATGCAATCGCATTAGGAAAAGCACTTTCAAATGATCTACAACCAGCAGCTTGTTCCCTTAAACCTGCGCTGCGTTTAATTCTTGATGTGGGAATGGATTACGGAGCACTGGGAGGTTTGGTTTCCGGCTCTGGTCCAACGGTCGCGTTTCTGGCTGAAAATGAAGATCATGCGCTTGATTTGGTAGTTGCTCTGACCTCCAGCGGGGTCGTTGGAAATGTGGTGCGCGCAGTCGGCCCAGTGCCAGGGGCGCGGGTTTTCGAGATGGCATAAATAAAGGCGGTTAGTAGTTCGGCAGCCTGACCTAATAGAATTCAGGTTCCTCCATTGTGTAGTGGCTAGCACATGGGCCTTTGAAGCCCAGGGTCCAGGATCGATACCTGGTGGAGGAGCCAGAAACTTCAGCAAGTAAGAAAGGCGGGGAGTTGAGCCAGCTAGATCTTGCCATCGTTCTCGCTGCCGGCGAGGGCACTCGCATGAAATCAACTCGCGCCAAAGTTCTCCATGAAATTGCTGGACGATCACTCATCGCTCATGTCTTGCACTCCATTAATCAACTCGACGCCAAAGAGGTGCGTGTTGTTGTGGGTGCAGCCAAAGAGGAGGTAATCGCTCATCTCGGCGAATTAGCTCCCAAAGTCAAAACCGTTTTTCAAGCGGTTCGTGGTGGAACTGGACATGCAACTCGTATCGCCTTAGAAAACTCTGCCGATACTGGAACGGTTTTAATCTGTGCTGGAGATACTCCACTTTTAACAGCTCGCACACTTTCAGCTTTGGTTGCGCAACATAACTCTTCTGCTGCAAGTGCCACAGTGTTGACTACGCAAATGCCTGACCCGACCGGTTATGGAAGAGTAATTAGAGATTCAAATGGAGATCTGGCAGAAATCGTAGAAGAAAAAGATGCCAATGATTATCAAAAGCAGACCCTTGAGATTAACTCAGGGGTTTATGTTTTTTCATTAGCAGATTTAAAAGTTGCGTTGACTAAATTGACCGCCAATAACTCGCAAAAAGAAGAGTACTTAACAGATGTAATTTCCATATTACGCAAAGAGAGTAAAAAAGTCTCAGCTTTTGCCACCGCTGATTACACCGAAATTATGGGAATTAATGATCGGGCCCAGCTCTCTACCTGTGGTTTCTTGATGAATGCGCGTATTTGTGATGTGTTGATGAAAAGCGGCGTGACTATCGTTGATCCGATGAGCACTTGGATTGATGTAACCGCTGAAATTGGCGTCGATGTTCACATCGAGCCAGGTACTGCGATAAAGGGCACAACAAAGATTGGCCAATCTGCGATTGTTGGACCACGCACCACTTTGATTAATACTGAGGTGGGGTCCCAAGCAAAAGTATTTGAATCACATTGTGAATCAGCATTTATTGGCGATGGAACTCAGGTTGGGCCATTTACCCATTTAAGAGCTGGCACCAAATTGTCAGCACAGGTTCGAGTTGGCTCTTTTGTAGAGATTAAGAATTCAGTAATTGGCGCGAGCTCCAAAGTGCCACATCTTTCATATGTTGGAGATGCCACCGTTGGCGAGCACACAAATATTGGCGCAGCTACCGTTGTTGTTAACTATGACGGCGTGGAAAAACATCAAACTGTTATTGGTGATCATGTTCGAATTGGCAGCGACTCAATGTTGGTTGCTCCCGTCACTATTGGTGATGGTGCCTACACCGCAGCAGGCTCGGTAATTACCGAAGATGTTCCTGCCGGCGCGCTTGGTATCGCTAGATCTAAACAAAGCAATATTCTTAGCTGGGTCTTGAAGAAACGCCAAGGAACCAAATCAGCAGAAGCGGCAGCAAAAAGAGAAGGGCAGAAATGAGTACCGAACTCCGTCTCAGTTCCGAAAAGCGGCTCCGGATTTTTACCGGCCGCGGTTATCCCGAACTTGCTGAAGAGGTCGCATCTGAACTCGGAGTTCCCATTACTCCGACCTCTGCCTATGACTTTGCAAATGGTGAAATCTTCGTACGTTTTGAGGAAAGTGTGCGCGGCTGCGATGCATTCATAATTCAAAGCCACACAGCTCCAGTTAATAAACAAATCATGGAGCAATTAATCATGGTTGATGCCCTAAAACGTGCGTCAGCAAAGAGAATTACTGTGATTGCACCATTTTATGGATATGCCCGCCAGGATAAGAAGCACCGCGGACGTGAACCAATTTCTGCGCGTTTGATGGCGGATCTATTTAAGACTGCGGGTGCAGATCGTTTGATGACCGTCGATTTGCATACCTCACAGATTCAAGGATTTTTTGATGGACCAGTTGATCACTTATTTGCACTTCCACTGCTGGCAAATTACGTGGGATCAAAGGTTGATCGCTCTAGATTAACCATCGTCTCTCCAGACTCTGGTCGCGTACGTGTCGCTGAACGTTGGAGCGATATTTTGGGCGGTACCCAAATTGCATTTATTCACAAGACCCGCGATCCAAGAATTCCAAATGAAGCGGTCACTGGCCGTGTTGTTGGTGAAGTAGATGGACAAACCTGTGTTGTTATCGATGACATGATTGATACCGCAGGAACTATTACTAAAGCGGTTGATGCACTTTACGATGCGGGAGCCAAAGAGGTAATCATCGCTGCTACACATGCGGTTTTCTCAGGCCCAGCCGCTGATCGACTACGTAATTCGCGAGTGAGCGAAGTAGTTGTAGCGAACACATTACCGATTCCGGAGGAGAGCAGATTCCCAAATCTGACCGTGCTTTCGATTGCGCCACTGCTAGCACGTGCCATTCGCGAAGTATTTGAAGATGGATCTGTAACAAGCCTCTTTGATGGTCACTCTTAAAAAACATTTAAGTAAATTTGTCTTGGCATTTCTTTTTGCCACAACATTTTTACCTACAGCTCCCGCGAACAGTGAAGAGCCTTATCGCATTACCGTAATGTCGCGAAATCTATATTTGGGTTCAGATGTTGGTGTAGCGCTAGACAAGATCCCGAATTTCCCGGCTGCGGCACAGTTCATGTGGGATCAAATGAAGCAGACCAACTTCAGTGTACGAGCGCCAAAGTTAGCCAAAGAAGCGGTGCAGGATCGTCCAGAGGTAATTGGTATTCAAGAGGCAACCATTTGGTACTGCAAAAAAGATTTATTTAGCGAATCGGTAGAGGTTTTTAATTTTCT
>JBDKIY010000006.1:0-42341 GCA_039796875.1 Actinomycetota bacterium | reverse complement strand
TCGCTATATACAAATCTAACAATTTGGATCGCAGCGATTGCCACAATCGTGCTTGGTGTTTTCCCGGCACCACTTTTGGATGCGATTGCATCTCTCGCCGTATTTGTTCGGTAGAGATAAATGTCCAGCCTCGGAATACCAAATCTAGATTCAAATCTAGAAGCCGAACTTTCTCGTGGTTTGGATGAGGTAGAAATACTTCTTACTTCACATATTCAAGGTGAGTATCCACTTGTCGTTGAAACCTCACGCCATTTAGTTGAGGCCGGTGGCAAACGCTTTCGCCCACTGATCTCTTTGATCGCAGCGCACTTTGGTAATGGACAATCTCGCCAGGTAATTGAAGCAGCGGTAGTTTGCGAGTTAACCCATGTGGCAACTTTGTATCACGATGATGTGATGGATGAAGCGCCACTGCGTCGCGGGGTAGAAAGCGCCAACAATCGTTGGGGCAATACGGTGGCGATTTTGACCGGGGATTACCTCTTCTCAAAAGCCTCGGATTTATTGGCTGATTTAGGCCCAGAAGCGGTGCGTTTGCAGGCTAAAACCTTCGAAAGATTAGTGATTGGCCAGATTCAGGAGACTCAGGGGCCGGCGCAAGGTGTTGATCCGCTAGATCATTACATTGAAGTAGTTGCAAACAAGACCGGTTCACTAATTGCCACCAGTGCGCGCTTTGGAGCGTTGTTGGCGGGTGCATCAAGTGAAACCGTAGAAACTCTTACTAATTTTGGCGAGAAGATTGGCATAGCATTCCAATTAGCTGATGATGTGATTGATATTGCTAGTGACTCAAATCAATCGGGAAAAACCCCCGGTACTGATTTGAAAGAGGGCGTACCGACCCTTGTGACTTTGCAGATTATGAAATCTAATCGCGCTGAAGATGCGCAACTCAAAGAGTTACTTGCATCGCCTATGGATGATGCAACGGTCGCCAAAGTTATTCCACAGCTGCGCCAACATCAAGCTTTGCAGGATGCACGCGATTATTTGCATCAACTAGCTAATGAATCAAAGGATTTATTGAAATCATTGCCGCAAGGTCCAGCGCGCAGTGCGCTCGAGAATCTATGCCTCGCTATTGTTGAGCGCACGGCTTGATCGATAAAGATCTCTACTTAAAACCGCCAGCGCTAGCCAGATAAAAACAAAACCAGCCAATTTAGTGCTGGAAATATCCTCATCATTAATAAAGATTCCAATAAAGAACATAATGGTTGGAGTTATGTACTGCAATAAACCAACGGTGCTCAGCGGCAATCGAGTTGTTGAGCCGTTAAATAGTAGAAGTGGGATCACAGTCGCAGCTCCTGCGCCAAAAAGTAGTAAAGATGTCTTCCAATCTTTGCCAAACTCGGCGCTGCCATTAGCCTCAATCACAAATAGGAATATCAGGTTTGGGAAGAAGGCAAAGAAGGTTTCAACGGAAAGGGTCTCTAAAGCCCCTAGATTTAGCGATTTTTTCATTAGGCTATAACTGCCCCAAGACATGGAAAGTGCAAGAGCAATCCAAGGCAGCTCACCGTATCCAAAAGTAAGGATGAGAACTCCAATCGTTGCAATACCGACAGCGGTCCATTGCAAAGGACGGAGTTTTTCGCGTAACAAAAAAACCCCAAAGGTCACATTAATCAGCGGGGTTATGTAATAGCCCAAGGCCGCTTCAACTACTCGATCAACGGTCACCGACCATATGTAAACACCCCAGTTCAGAGTTAATAAACCGGAAGCTAAGAAAAGTAGTGAGAGGGTTCGAGAGGTGCGTACCATCACAAATGCACTCTTGATTTGTTTGCGAACTGTCAGCAAGAAAACACATAACAACAAAGACCAAATTCCACGGTGGGCCAAAATTTCATAGGCTCCAGCCTCTTCAACTAACTGCCAATAAAGCGGCAGCAAGCCCCAGATTATGTATGCAGATACTCCAAAGAGCAGACCTTTATTAAATTTGGTCATCGATAATTTGTGAACTGAACTGCGAAATCCAGCTTTGCTCCTTTGATTAGAGCAATGGCTTCTTGTAGATCATCACGGCTCTTACTTGAGACGCGCAATTCATCACCTTGGATTTGTGTCTTAACAGATTTTGGACCCTCATCCTTTAATAACTTAGTAATCTTCTTGGCATTCTCCTGAGAAATTCCTTCTTTAATAGTGCAGAAGATGCGAAACACTTTGCCGCTCTGAGCCGGATCTGCAATATCTAGGTGCTTGAGGGAGACATTGCGCTTAATCATCTTTTCTTTTAGGACATCAAGGGCTGCTTTTACCCGCTCTTCAGTCTCTGCCTCAACCAGGATTTTTTCGCCCGACATCTCAATCTTCACACCGGTATTTTTGAAATCAAATCGGGTCGCTACCTCACGCGCCGCTTGATTTAGCGCGTTATCTAGCTCCATTCGGTCTACTTTTGAGACGACATCAAAACTGCTATCTGCCATGGGGCTACCGTATCGCGAGGCTAATTTGAGCGAGAAATCCTTGGTTTGTGCGTGCCGTTGTACCTATTAGAATTCACCCGTTCTCGGATTCAACGTTGTGTGCGAGATTTTCAATTAAAAGTTCTCATAGCGAATTACTCAAGGGGTTTTGATAGGAGTTTTATGAACAACGAAATGTTCCAGCAGATGAAATCGGGCAAGGGATTTATTGCCGCCCTAGACCAAAGCGGTGGTAGCACCCCTAAGGTTCTTGGCCAGTATGGCGTTTCTGAGTCTGAGTACTCCAATGAAGCTGAAATGTTTGATCGCATGCATGAAATGCGTTCCCGACTAATTAAGTCACCAGCATTTAATGGCGATCGCGTAATTGGCGCAATTCTTTTTGAAATGACCATGGAGCGCACCATTGACGGAATTGGATCTGCAGAGTTTCTCTGGACCAAGAAAAAAGTTGTCCCATTCCTAAAGGTAGACAACGGACTTGCTGATGAGGCTAATGATGTTCAACTAATGAAGCCAATCCCAGAGCTCGGTGCACGTATCGCGGCAGCAAACAAGCATGGAGTTTTCGGAACCAAGATGCGTTCGGTAATCAACCTTGCTAACCATGCAGGTATCGATGCAATTGTTAAGCAACAATTTGAAGTTGGTAAAGAGATTATTGCTGGTGGTCTAGTGCCAATCATCGAACCAGAGGTGAATATCAAGAGTGCACAAAAGGCTGAAGCTGAAGATTATTTGAAGAAGCAACTAATCGAATATGCCAACAGCTTGAATGGCGATCAGAACATCATGTTGAAACTTTCACTTCCAACACAGGCCAACCTCTACAAAGAGTTGGTTGATCACCCACGCGTGGTCCGTGTCGTTGCACTTTCTGGTGGATATTCACGTGAAGTTGCCAACCAGATGCTCTCTGAAAATACTGGCGTAATTGCCTCATTCTCACGCGCTCTCGCTGAAGGCCTAACCGCTCAACAGAGCGAAGCAGAGTTTGATGCAATGCTCAATGCAACAATTCAGAGCATTTATGAGGCATCAATCAAGTAATTAAGCCAAATTTGTGAGTGCAAGGGTGAGTTGTTACCCTTGCACCTCACGAACAAATTGGTGGGTTGCCCGAGCGGCCAATGGGAGCGGACTGTAAATCCGCCGGCTCTGCCTTCAGTGGTTCAAATCCACTACCCACCACAAGTTCTGGTTCGAGAAGGCGCTGGTTAATTCAGCGCCCAACGTACGGTAATTGAGATAGACAACTCTTCCTCACCCAAATCAATGACGGGGGTTGATGCATCCTCTGCCTTAGCCATTCCAAGCATTGGGAATGAGTATGAAGGTGCGGAGTTTTCTTGTAGATAAACCACTTTGCCAAGGGATGTGCCAAGTAGTTTTGCATAAGAAGCGGCCCGTGATTTTGCATCAGCAACAGCTGCGGCACGCGCATCTTCCATTGCAGCCGATCCCTTGGTGATAAAAGGAACGATTCCATTTACCTGAACATTTTCCTCACCGGCATTAACAACTGCTTCCACGATCTTGCCAGCGTTCTCTGCTTTGCGAATCACAACATTAAAAGATTGTGTTGCGCGATAACCAACAATTACCGAACCCTTTTCTTGGGTGTAGTTATATTCTGGATAAACCGAAAGATTTGAACTCTTAATATCTTTTACTGCAACGCCCTCAGACTTTAATACTGAGCGAACCGCAGATGCTGTCTTGGAGGCGGTTGCTAAAGCTTCAGCACTTTTTGCCGCAACTGCGGTAACGCTGGGATAAAAGCGAACCGCGTCAGGAACTACAGAGACTGTGCCCACACCGGTAACAGTGACGTGACGATCTGCTTCGGCAGCTTGTGCCGGAGCAAGACCCATAATTCCTAGGCTCAAAAGTGAAACTAAAGCTAATGAAATTGCAATGATTTTTCGGTTTTTTCTCATGCGCATAAGATACCGGTTGTGAGTGCGATTATTTCTAAGTGTTCCCTGAATGTTCTGCAGCAAGCTGCTGAGAATCTCAAATCGGGAGGATTAGTCGCTTTTCCTACAGAAACTGTTTATGGTCTTGGCGTGAATGCAGAGGATGATTCTGCAATAAAGCGCATGTATGAGGTTAAGAATCGCCCCGCAGATCACCCAGTAATTGTTCACATCGCAGATCTAGATGCGGTTGATTATTGGGCCAAAGATATTCCAGATTATGCAATTGCTTTGATGCGAGATTACTGGCCTGGGCCTATGACTTTGTTATTGCACCGTACTGAAAATGCCAAAGATTTTGTAACTGGCAATCAAGAAATTGTGGGCCTGAGAATCCCAGCGCACACTTTGGCTATTAATTTATTGCAGGAGTTCAGCAAGATTGGTGGCAAAGGAGTTGCTGCTCCAAGTGCTAATCGATACGGCGCAGTTTCACCAACTACCGCAGAGGCGGTTAATGCAGAGTTACAAGATTATTTAGAACCGCGGGATCAAATTCTTGATGGTGGTCCATCACTAGTCGGTGTTGAATCAACCATTATTGATTGCACCAAAGAGAACCCAGCTATTTTGCGTCCCGGCGCCATAACCGCGGAGATGATTGAGCAAAGCACTGGAATTATTGTGGTCGAACCAGAAGGTACAAAAGTAAAAGTTTCGGGCTCACACAAACAACACTATTCACCAGATGCCAAAGTATTAATTGGCGGAGAAGCAAAGCCTGGCAATGGATTGATCGCTATGTCTGAAGTTGCTACTCCGGCAGGTGTAATTCGATTGGCGGCACCTAAAACACTTGAGGAGTACGCGCGAACTCTTTACGCCGCATTGCGCGCAGCAGATGCCCAGAAATTAGCGGAAATTAATGTTGTTATGCCAGAAGGTAATGGCTTGGCGGTAGCGATACGAGATCGCATCACCCGCGCGGCAGCTACTCTTTAATTAACTCCATATAACTGGCAACTAATTCGGAAGCATTTCCCATTGGGTTAATTTCTTCGACATTTCCTAATTCCCATTGCGGTGGGTTTTTTTCACCAGATAAAGCCCAAGCTGCTTGTTTAGCTGCACCATCTGCTACATATTCACCAGCGGCGGGCACATGAATTGTTTTACCAAACAAGTTAGCGCAAATTTGTTGGACCGCAGGATTTTTTGCAGCTCCGCCAATAAGTAAAACCCGTTCATATTTAACGCCCAGTTTTTCTACCGCTTGGGTGGCATAAACCATGGCTGCAACTACACCTTCGATCGCAGCGCGCGCCAAATTTTCCTTAGTGAAATTTGCATGGGTAATGCCATGGAATCTTCCCTTGGCTTGAGGCAGGTTCGGAGTTCTCTCGCCATCAAAATGTGGAATGAGTCGTAATCCACCGGCGCCAGCTTGAGCGTTCAAAGCTAAATCACTGAACTCATCAAAGGAGAGTCCCAGAGTGGTTGCGATGGTGTTGAAAACTTTGGCGGCATTTAATGTGCAAGCCAGTGGCAAGAAATTTCCAGTGGCATCGGCAAATCCTGCTACCTCACCAGATGGATCATGGGTTGCAGTACTTGATACGGCAAATGCGGTTCCGCTAGTTCCCAATGAAATAACTAAATCGCCTACTCCAGCGCCGAGTCCCAAAGCTGCACCAGCGTTATCACCGGCACCAGCTGCAATTGGTACACCATCCTTTGTGGTGCCACCAAAAGCATTCGGGGCAATGATTTTTGGCAGATAAATATCTTCTTGACTTCGTAGCGCAGCGGCGAAAATATCTCTGCAGTATTCATTTTTTACTGAATCAAAATAACCGGTACCGGAAGCATCAGATCTATCGGTAAATAAATCACTTAATGAATCTGCACCACTGAATTGCCAGGAGAGCCAATCATGGGGCAGCGCAACGGCTGCTAGCTTTGCGGCATTGTCTTTTTCATTATCAGCCAACCAACGCACCTTAGATGCGGTGAATGAGGCAACAAGTTTTGAACCAGTACGTAGATGTATATCTGGAATCTCTTGATTTAATTCATGGGCGGCTTGGTCAGAACGGGTGTCATTCCACAGAAGCGCATCACGAATTACTGCACCATATTCATCTATCGCCACCATGCCATGTTGTTGACCGCCGATAGATAGCGCGGCAATTTTGTGTTGCTTTACTTGATCCAATGCATTTTGCAGAGCGCTTAACCAATGCTTGGGATTTACTTCAGTTCCATCAGGATGAGGTTGAGAGGCAGATGCAACTAACTCTCCAGAATCGGCATCACGTATAACGACCTTTACCGATTGAGTTGAGGAATCAACTCCAGCAACTAACGGGCTCATCTAAATTAGTGAACGCCTATCAAATACTCCAGAGCTAATTGATCAAGCTCTTCATAGTGATATCCGCGTTGGCCAGCAGCCTCAACATCAAAGCTCTCTTTGGCAATGTCCTGCCAGCTTTCGCCTGCGTTAACAGTGGGCTGCAGCAGCTCATTTACACCGGATTTTTCCAGCGCAGCTTTGGTGCGTGGATCATTGCGGAATGCTTTCGCACGTTCTTGCAAGATGATGTAAGTGCGCATATTTGATGAAGCTGAGGCCCAAACCCCCTCATCGCTTTCGGTGCGCATTGGCTTGTAATCAAAGTGTTTTGGACCGTCATAGTTGTAACGTTCCAATAGATCCACCAAGAAGAAAGCTGATTTCAAATCACCATGACCAAAAACTAAATCCTGATCGTACTTCGGACCATGTTGGCCATTGAGATCGATATGGAAAAGTTTCTTGTGATACAGAGCTTGGCCAATGCCATGCACAAAATTAAGTCCAGCCATCTGTTCGTGGCCAACCTCTGGATTTAATCCAACCAACTCTGGATGATCCAAAGAGTTAATAAATGCCAATGCGTGTCCAATTGTGGGAAGGAAGATGTCACCACGTGGTTCATTTGGTTTTGGTTCTAGAGCAAACTTGATGTTGTAGCCCTTATCAATTACAAACTGTCCCAAAGTATTAAATGCCTCGCGCATGCGCTCTAGAGCAACAACGGGATCTTTTCCGATATCAGTCTCAGCACCTTCGCGTCCGCCCCAACAAACATAGGTATGCGCTCCGAGTTCAACAGCGAGCTCGATATTGGTCATTACTTTTCTAATTGCATAGCGGCGAATATCGCGATTGTTTGAGGTGAATGCACCATCTTTAAATACTGGATGACTAAACAAATTAGTGGTGGCCATCGGTACCTTCATATTGTTCTCATCAAGCGCTTTTTTGAAACGCGCGATGTGACCAGCACGTTCAGAGTCACTGGAACCAAAAGGAATTAAGTCATCATCATGAAAAGTCACACCATATGCACCACGTTGGGCCAATTCGCTCACGGTGCGTACTGGATCTAGTGCAGCTCTTGTGGCATCGCCAAAGGGATCACGAGCTTGCCAGCCAACGGTCCAAAGTCCAAAGGTGAATTTATCTTGGGGTGTAGGTGTTCTCATGCGCCAAAGAGTAGCGATTTTTCTATCAGACTAGAATATGAAAATGCTAGAAAAATCTGAACGCCCATGGGGTCGCTATGAAGTTTTACAAGAAAGTGATACCCATAAAGTTAAATGTATTTGGGTTAATCCAGGCAAGAGACTTTCTTACCAACGGCACGCAAAGCGCGCCGAGCACTGGTTTATAGTGTCAGGCAATGCGGAAATAACCATTAATGGTGAGATTTCGAAAGTAGGTCCCGGCGATTCCGTTGATTTCGGAATTGGAGTCTTGCACCGTATTCATAACACTGGGACAGAAGATGTTATTTTCGTCGAAGTCCAAACTGGAACATACTTTGGCGAAGATGATATTGAACGCGTTGAAGATGACTTCGGTCGTTAAGAGTTTTTGATTCGATCTCTGTAGTAATAAGCGCTGGATTTAGGAATTCTTTTCTGGGTTTGATAATCCACGTAAACAATGCCAAATCTTTTGTCATATCCATATGCCCATTCGAAATTATCAATCAAGCTCCACGCAAAGTATCCATTCACCGGAACTCCAGCAGCTTTAGCTTCGAATATTGCATCTAGGTGGCGCGCTAAATAACTAACACGATTTGGATCATCAACTTTTCCATCTACAACAACATCATCCCAAGCAGAGCCATTTTCAGTTATAAAAATTTCCTTCGGCTGGTATTCATTATGTACATGTTTTAATAACTCAGTAAAGGTTCCAGCATGAACTTCCCAGCCCATTCCAGTGCGCTCAACATTAGGTGCGGTAACCATCTTGTAAGGCAAGGGTTTTGCGCTTTGGTCGTAGGAGACTGTTTGGCGGAAGTAGTAGTTCAAACCTAGGAAATCCAGCGGTCTTGAGATGATTTCCATATCGCCAGGATGGATAGGAACCTCTTTAGCAAAAGCAGCGACAATATCTTTGGGATAACTTCCTTTAAATACTGGGTCTGCGAACCAGCGGTTATCAAAACCATCGGCGTATTGCACCGCTAATGCATCTTCCGCTGAATCTCCCAGAGTGATTGCTGGTGTGAAGTTGAGCGTGATTCCTACTTTGAAGTCAGAGGAAACCTGACGCAACGCATCAACCGCTAATCCATGCCCCAATAGAAGATGGTGGGTTGCGTTAATGCCGGTTTGTAAATCTTTAATTCCGGGAGCCATCACTCCAAATAAATGACCCAACCATGCGCTGCAAAATGGCTCATTAATTGTCACCCAATTACTAACACGATCACCAAATCGCTCTGCCATCGCGTGTGCATACTCGGCAAACCAATAGGCACAATCACGGTTATTCCAGCCGCCTTTATCTTGCGAGGCTTGTGGTAAGTCCCAGTGATAAAGAGTGGGCCAAGGTGTCATTCCGCGTTCCAAAACTCCATCAATTAAACGATCATAAAAATCTAGTCCAACTTGATTAAGTGCTCCATTGCCAGTCGGAATAACACGAGGCCATGCAATTGAAAAATGATAAGCATCAACGCCTAACCATTTCATCAAATCCAAATCTTCGGTATAGCGATGGTAGTGATCGCAGGCCACATCACCATTGTGCGCATTTGCAACTGCGCCGGGGATGCGCGAAAAAGTGTCCCATATCGATGGCCCTCTGCCGCCTTCATTTGCCGCACCTTCAATTTGATATGCAGATGTAGAGACTCCCCAAGTGAACACGTAATCTCCTTCTAATAATCTGCAACTAGGTGGTAGAGATTCTAGAGCGGGAGTCACTAAAGTAGATAGGTGTTCTCGCTAATTGGCAAAAAAGCTCTGGTAACCGGAGCTGGTTCGGCATCGGGAATTGGATATAGCACTGCGAAAGCTTTGAAAGAGTTAGGTGCAGAGGTAGTAATAACCGCAGCAAGCCAAAGGGTTCTAGAGCGAGCGAAAGAGTTAGGAATCGACGCTTTTGTTGCGGACCTAACCGATGAAAATCAAGTTAAAGAACAATTAACCAGAATTTCGCAGCTTGATATTTTGGTAAATAACGCCGGAATGACAAGTGATTCCGCACCAGCTGCAGACAATGAGGCAGTTGATGTATCTAGTGTTGATTACGAGAGTTGGAAAAAAGGCATTGCGCGAAACCTTGATACCGCATTTCTTATTACAAAATATGCCCTGCCTAAATTACGTAAGTCCTCTAGTGGTCGGATAGTGATGGTTAGCAGCGTTACAGGAGCGGCAATGGCGATGCGTAATCAACCGGTTTATGCCGCAGCAAAAGCAGCGATGGTTGGGCTGACAAAATCAATTGCCCTTGATGAAGCAAAGTATGGAATTACTTGCAATGCGGTACTGCCCGGATGGATTGCAACTGAATCAATTTCAGAGGTCGAAAAGTTAAATGGCAATTCGGTGCCAATGGGTCGTGGTGGAACTCCTGATGAAGTTGCAGCGTTGATCGCATGGCTGGCAACACCAGAGGCTTCATATATAACCGGGCAGGCGATTGTGATTGATGGTGGAAATTCCATAATGGAGGAGCGTTCATGAATATTCGTCCGGCTCGCAAAGATGAAGCTGCAATCGTGATGCAACTTATTCACGATCTAGCTCATTATGAGAAAGCACCCCATGAGGTGGAAGCAACAGAAAAAGAATTGCTAGAAACTATTTTTTGTGAAAATCCAATGGTGTTCTGTGATTTAGTTGAAGTGGATGGTGAAATCGCGGGAATGGCGATTTGGTTTTTGAATTATTCAACCTGGCAAGGCAAGCACGGAATTTATTTAGAGGATCTATTTGTGAAGCCTGAATACCGTGGCCGCGGTTATGGCAAAGCTTTGTTGCAGCATTTGGCGCAGCTTTGCAATGAACGGGGTTATGGCCGTTTTCAGTGGTGGGTTCTGGATTGGAATTCACCAGCGATTGAGTTTTATCGCAGCCTAGGAGCTGTGGCGATGGATGAGTGGACGGTTTATCGGGTCGCGGGAGATGATTTAAAGAAATTAGGAAACTAGCTGGCCGGCGAAATAAACCTGCTGCAACTGCCAAGCCTCATTCATTACTAGGAAATTAGCCTGCTTGCCTACTGCAATATCACCGACATTATCTGCGCCAATATAGGAAGCAGGACGTGTGCAATACATCGCAACCGCATCTACTGGATTCATACCAAAATCTTTTACCGCGGTAGCAAATGCCACATCCATAGTTAATGTGCTGCCGGCTAGTGCGCCGCCATCTTTTAATCTTGCGACCCCATCTACAACAACCACTGGAAGTTCACCAAGTTGGTACTCGCCATCGCCAAGACCCGCGAACGGCGCGGCATCGGTGATTCCAATCAATCTGGAATCTGCAGCAGCAATAAAATCTTTGATTACATTAAATGGAACATGTACTCCATCAAGAATCACCTCTAAACCAAGTGCTTTGTTTTGTAAGGCAGCACCACTTAGCAGATCTTGATCAGCATAATCTTTTTTCATTCCGTTGTATAAGTGAGTAACGATTGTCGCACCTTTAGCAACCGCTAGATTAATCACTTGAGAGGTCGCGGCGCTATGACCAATTGCGACAGTGACTCCATTTGCAGATAGATATGAAATTGCATCTAACGCACCATCAATCTCGGGTGCAATTGTTATGTGGCGAACTTTTTTGGTGGCGACAATCTTTTCTAAATCCGATTGCACTGGGGTTGTTAAGTATTCAGACTTGTGTGCACCACAGTGAGCATGAGAAATATAGGGACCTTCTAAGTGAACGCCTATGACATTTTTTGCCAAGGAAAGGTTTTCTAATTTGTTTAGGATTGATGAAATAGGTTCAGAAACAAAGCTGGCCATAATGGTTGTGGTGCCATGGTTAAGATGAAACAGTGGACCGCGTGGATCAACTGAACTATCAAAACCCCCACCACCGTGACAGTGAATATCGACGAACCCCGGAATTACTGTTCCTTCTAGAGCAACCGCATCAGGACTCTGCCCATAGGCCAGGTGAGTAATTACCCCGTCCTGGATTTCGATGGTGCGATCTTTGAGTACCCCGGTGCTGGTTATGACTTGAGGGGCGAAGTACTTCATAAGGCCATGATTTCATGAGTTTTACGGGGATTTTCCTCAAATCGTTATCTATCTGACACCTATAGGCACTTCTCTGCGCGGGAATTGGCCGATACGGTAGCGCTCAATTCTCACCCTCGAGAGAAACCTAGGAGAGACATATGTCTTTGAAAAAAGTACTAACAAGCGCCGGTGCGGTCGTAACCTCACTCGCTCTTGTATTCACAGGTACCGCTCCAGCGACCGCTGCGAAGGTTCCTTCTAAAAAAGCAAATGCAGGAGATGAGTGCGGACGTGCAGGTCTAGTTGCAAAAGCGCGTGGCGTTGAAGGCACAGATCTTCGTTGCATCAAAGTAACAACTGGAACAGCGGCCGGAACATTGCGCTGGTGGTATCCAGATCTAAAGCCACTTACAACAATTGATTGGACAGTTCCCGCAGGTCCTGGTGGATACTCTGCAACCACTGACGCAATTGCAAAAACTCTTATTACAGAAGGTCTATTAACTTCACAAACCACAGATTTCAAGCCAGGAGCTGGCGGAACAACTGGTTTGGCACATTTCCAAACTATTAAAGGCAAGCAGAATGCTGCTTTGATTATTGGTATCGCGCTAACCGGCGGTATGGCACAGGTTGCAAACAAGAACACCTCTGATTTGCTAGCTTCAACACCAATCGCACGAGTAATGCGTGAGTACAACGCGATCTTCGTACCAGGAAACTCCAAGTACAAGACACTTAATCAATTTGTAGAGGATGTAAAAGCCAATGGCCGCGCAGTTGCTGTCTCTGGTGGAAACGTCGGTGGAGTTGATCACCAAGTTGTTGGTGCGTTGATGAAGACCGCTGGTGTTCCAATCAGCAAACTAAACTATGTGGTTGGTACCGGATCAGAACCACTAACTAAGGTTCTAAGCGGCGCTGCACCAGTTGGTGTAATTGGTGTTGCAGATGTTCTTCCATATGTTGCAGATGGCCGACTACGTATTCTCGGAATCTCTGCACCAAAGCCAATTGCTGGCGTAAAAGCAAAGACCTTCGTACAACAGGGCTACAACTTGGTATACGGAAACTGGCGCGGAGTTATGGCACCAGCTGATATCACCGAGGCAAACCGCCTTAACTTTGTGAAGGTTATGGACACCATGCGTAATACCGCTACCTGGAAGGAAGTTTTGGCCGCTAACAAGTGGTACGACGAATTCTCAGGCGGTAAAGAGTTTGGTGCCTTCCTAAAGACCCACGTCCCAGAGATCAAAGCATTCATCTCTGAAATCGGTCTATAAGAACAACTAAATAGATGACCAAAGTAACCCGGGCGGTAATTGCTGAAGGCGTATTCGCTTTAGGCTTTTTACTGCTCGGGTTATTTGTTTTATTTGATGCGTTTACTTTGGAAGAGCCCGGCGTTTATTCAGTAGTAAGTCCAAAAACCTTTGAATACATTATTGGTGGCTTTGCGACCTTTGTTGGATTAGTTTTGATTAGCGAAGTTGTACGCGGCAAGTACGGTGTTGCTGAAGGTACAGAGCGTGGAGATAAATTCCTGCCGCCTGATATCAAGACCATGGTGATCGTAATTGGATCCATGTTGTTACACATTTTCTTACTTGAGCCCGCCGGTTACATTGCCGCAGCGGCATTGACTTTTTATGGCGTGACTTTTGCTTTTGGATCCCGCAAATTTGTGAAAGACATCGCCATTTCATTTATATTTGCAATTACCGTTTATTTTGTTTTTTCTAAAGGGTTAAGAATTTTCTTGCCAGATGGAATCTTTGAAAATCTATTGGGCTTAGCTAGAGAAGTGGAAGGCTAAGTGGAAAATTTAGATCTCTTACTTGATGGTTTTGCTGCCGCGTTGACCGCGCAAAATCTTATGTATGGCTTGCTCGGCACATTCCTCGGAACTTTGGTTGGTGTACTTCCTGGTATTGGACCAGCTTTGGCAATCGCATTGTTATTGCCGGTCACTTTGTCAGTGGATCCAACCTCGGCGCTAATTATGTTTGCCGCAGTTTTTTATGGCGCTATGTATGGAGGATCTACAACTTCAATTTTGCTGAATACCCCAGGTGAAGCTGGAGCGGTAATAACCTCGGTAGAAGGCCACAAAATGGCTAAAAAAGGCCGGGCGGGAGCTGCTTTAACTACCGCAGCACTCGGCTCATTCGTAGCTGGATTAATCGCAACCATTTTCTTGGCTGCCGCTGCACCAACTTTGGCGGATTTGGCATTAAAGGTTCAGCCAGCAGGATATGTAGCGTTAATTGTTTTTGCATTTGCTGCGGTCGGAACTTTGTTGGGTAGCTCGCGTACCCGTGGTTTAGTTTCACTCTCAGTTGGTTTGATTATTGGATTAGTTGGCGCTGATCAACAGACTGGAATTAATCGACTTTCCTTTGGAATTACTGAAGCCACCGACGGCTTTGAAGTAATTGTTGTAATCATCTCTTTCTTTGCAATCGGCGAGGTTCTTTACTTCGCGAGCAGATTTAAAGATGATGCTTGGAAAGTACTGCCGGTTAAAGGCAAAGTTTGGATGGATAAAGAGGATTTCCGTCGCTCTTGGAAACCGTGGTTGCGCGGAACCGCGATTGGTTTTCCAATGGGATTAATTCCTGCCGGTGGATCAGAGGTTCCAACCTTTATTAGTTATTCAGTAGAGAAAAATCTTTCTAAACATAAAGAAGAGTTTGGCGAAGGCGCCATCGAAGGTGTAGCTGGACCCGAGGCGGCAAATAACGCCAACGCTGCTGGAGTTTTGGTTCCATTACTAGCTCTTGGTCTACCAACCTCCGCGACCGCTGCAATCATGTTGGTGGCTTTGCGTAACTTCAATATTCAACCTGGTCCAATGTTGTTTGAAATGAATGGACCGTTGGTTTGGACTCTAATTGCTAGCTTGTTTGTGGGTAACACTTTACTATTGCTTTTAAATCTTCCGCTGATTCGAATTTGGATTCAGCTACTGCAGATTCCACGGCACTATCTGTATGCCGGAATTGCGACCTTTGGTTTGTTGGGTGCTTATTCACTAAATAACTCCATATTTGATCTGCGAGTAGCCCTAGTTTTGGGCTTTATTGGCTACTTATTTAGAAGATTTGGCGTACCAAATACTCCGCTGGTGTTGGGCGTAATTCTTGGGCCAGTACTTGAGATTCAATTCCGCCAAGCGCTACAACTAAGCAATGGTGATTACGGAATTCTTTATGCTGGCATTTTGCCCAAAGTAATTTATGCCTGCTTATTGGCCCTAATTTTTGCGCCCAATGTAATGAAATTAATTAAGAAGAGCGCTGGTACCTCCACTAAATAATGAAGCAACGCTCATCGGAATCATGGCTTTGGGCTCTGCTAATCAATGTCGCCTTTGCGCAAGCCAGTATTTATGTAATGCGCCCCATGATTACCTACCGCGCTATCGAAAATGGCGCTACTGGTTTTGAAATTGGATTAATCGCCTCTATATATGCATTACTTCCATTACTGGTTGCAGTTCCCATGGGCCGCTGGGTGGGAAGACTTGGCGAAATTCCTTTACTTGTAGCGGGTTCACTAGCATTTATTGTATTAGGGGTTTCATTAGCATTCTTAAATGATGTAGTTGCAATCGCCGCAGCAACCGCAATTGCAGGAGTAGCACATTTATCCAACGTCGCCGCTAGTCAAGCGATGGTGGCAAGCCGCAGTCCAAATCAATTGCAAGAACAAAACTTTGGCTATTTTTCTTTTTCAACCTCACTCGGTCACACCTTAGGTCCTTTGGCTGGTGGATTTATTGCCGGATCTGCTGGTGTATTGCCTAAGTCCTCCACCTCAGCATTTGTTTTTGCAGCGGTTCTAGCAGCGTTTTCCCTTTTGCCATTTTTGATTTTTAAAGGATTGAAACAAATGCGCAGCGCTGAAGAGCGCGCAGCAGCAGCGGCCATAAAAGCGCGCAATGTAATGAAACGTCCGGGAATCAAGCCCGCTATTTGGACCTCATTGGCGGTGGCGGCTACAAATGATGTTTTAGTAGTGATTTTGCCGCTGGTTGGAACTGAATACGGCATCAGCCCCGTAGTAATTGGCGCCATTCTCTCGATTCGCTCTGGAGCTGCGATGATCTCGCGCTTCTTCTTAGGTAAATCAACGGCAATACTAGGTAGCGCTCGGGTGATGAATTACAGCATCTTTATCTCGGCTGTACTTTTATTTGCATCGGTTTATGCCAAATCACCACTGACACTTGGTGCAGCGATGGCGCTTATTGGATTCTTGCTTGGTATGGGTCAACCTTTAACCATGTCCATTGTTTCTAAGAAGACTCCTATTGAGGAGCGCGCAATGGCAATTTCAATTCGTTTATTTGGAAATCGTTTTGGTCAGTTTTTAGTACCGATGGGAGCTGGTGCGCTGGCTGCGCCTTTTGGCAGCGGCGCGGTTTTTGCTGGGCTTGCGACATTAATTGCATCAGCTGGAGTTGTTTCAGTTACCAGACTTAATAAAGAAAATTAATTTCGTGTGGAATAACCCCATGCCAATGTGCTAGCGATTGTTACCCAGATTTGATACGGCACTAACAAAATTCCAATCAGTAAAGAAGCTTTAAAAGTTAGATAGAGCACTGGGATAGTTAGAAGTGCAGTAATGACTAGCGCGATTGCGGCGATTGAAAGATTGTGCGGCACATAAAATTGATAAGCCCAAGTAAGTGCAGCGGCAACACTGGCGGCGAAAAAGGCTAACCAGGTGATCGATAAATTACGAGATAGGTTTTGTGCGGTGTTGTATGCCGCAACCCCTAAAACAATAAAGTTATAGGGCCAGATAATGCCAAATACGAAATCCGGTGGCTGCCAAGCAGGTCGATTAAGAGATGTGTACCAACCAGGTGCATTTGAGACCCAGATCCCAGAGCCAATTGCGTATGCAAAAACCAAGAAAATCCCGATTCCAGCCAGCAAGTACTTGGTTTCCATGGCAAAAGGTTACTAGGGTTAGGCATCATGACTGAAAATTTAGGCAAGCTAAATACTGAAACTATCGATCCGCGATATTCACAGATTGATTTCCTCTCAACTTCTGAGCTTTTGAAGTTAATAAATGAGAATGATCAAAGTGTTTCAGTAGCTGTTTCCAACGTATTGCCGCAGATTGAGCGCGCAATTCTCGAAACTACTAAGAGAATGGCGCAAGGCGGGCGGTTAATTTATGTCGGAGCGGGAACATCTGGTCGCCTGGGCGTGCTAGATGCATCAGAGTGCATTCCTACTTTTTCAATTCCTGAAGGTGTAGTCATTGGTTTAATTGCTGGCGGAGATACGGCACTTCGAAAAGGCATTGAAGGTGCTGAAGATATTAAAGAATCATCAGTTCAGGAGCTAAAAGATTTAAAACTCTCTAACTTAGATACTGTTGTGGGAATTGCTGCGAGTGGCCGAACCCCATATGCGATTGGTGCTATTGAGTATGCAAAGTCAATCGGGGCGTTATCAATTGCACTGACTTGTAACCCAAATTCTGAAATGGCTAAATTCGCAGATATTGCCATAGAGGTTGATTCAGGTCCTGAGGTATTGGCAGGTTCTACGCGAATGAAAGCAGGAACCGCACAAAAATTGGTTTTAAATATGATCTCAACAGTAACTATGATTAATCTAGGGAAGACATTTGGAAACCTTATGGTTGATCTACAGGTTTCAAATGTTAAATTGCGAGATCGGGCAATTAGAATTATTCAGGCAGCCACTCAAGTCGATGCAAAAACGGCACAAAATGCTCTGGCTGAATCAAATAATCAGGTAAAAGTAGCCATAGTTATGTTGTTGTTGCAGGTGCCACGGGAGTTGGCAGAAGATTCCCTAAATGAGGCGAATTCCAAGGTTCGAGAAGCCATAAAAAAATCACCAAATCCTTGACCTTTCGAGTATAAGGCGATAATTTTCACCGATATCAGCACCTGCTGAAAGATTTTTTCATGGGAGTAGTTGTGGCAAAAGCGCTTTCGATTGTGCAGAACACACCTCAGCTTGACCTCTTGGAGCTAATACAAAGTCAGATTAAGAATTTTCACGCCAGTGAAGTAGCTATTGCAAACTGCGTGCTTAAAGATCCCAACAAAATTGCCTCGATGAATATTACTCAGCTTGCAAATCACAGCAAGACCTCAGTTTCTTCAGTTGTTAGATTTAGTAAAACTGTGGGCTTTCGTGGTTTTCCTGAATTCAAAATGGCGCTAGTTGGAGACTTATCTTGGAAAAGTGCCAAGCAGATTGATACAGAATTGCTCGACGGCGGTATCACAACAACAGATAGTCTTTCAGAGATTATTAAGAAAATAACGTTCTCGGATTCACGGGCCATTGAAGCCACTGCGAGCCAAATAGACATTAAGACATTTGAAAAAGTAATAAAATTATTTGAAACGTCTAGGACGATTGGATTATTCGGCTTAGTATCTAGTGGTTTTGTCGCCTTGGATTTCCAAGCAAAATTGAACCGACTCTCAAAAAGTGCGATTGCATGGACTGATTTTCACTCCGCAATGACTTCAATTGCACTTTTGAAAAAGGGTGATGTTTTGGTAGCAATCTCTCATTCGGGTTCCACCTCAGACACAATTGATGTGATGCAAGAATTTAAGAATCGAGGCGTTTCAATAGTATTGATAACTAATTCAATAAGAAGCACAGCTGTAGATATAGCAGATTTAGTAATCTATACATCAGCTACGGAAACCACCTTCCGGAGCGGCGCAACTGCGTCACGAATCGCGCAATTAACGGTGGTTGATTGTCTCTGTGTCGCATTGGCACAGAGAAACTGGAGTGAAACCAAAACCGCTCTGGATGTTTCAAGATCCGCAGTATCAAAGCGAAATTCTCCCAATTAGCTGCTTGACCAATAAGCAGTTAAATAGAAGGATTGCGTAATCCCTCGTTTGAAAGGAAAGCAAGTGAAACTACGTAAAGTATGGACCGGCCTTGCGATTACCGCCATGCTCGGCGGCATTTTCGTTGGCCAGCCCGCAAAAGCTGCTGATTCCAGTTTGGTAATTGGTAGCGTTCTAGATATCGATAAGACAGATCCTCATACCTCCACAAACTTCGCGACAGTTCGCGGTTTGGGTTTGGTCTATGGCAGCTTGATTGAGATTGGTGCGAAGAACGCAATCAAGGGTGGTCTTGCAACATCATGGATCTTCTCCAAAGATGGAAAGACATTAACTCTTAATCTTCGCCAAGGTGTTAAGTTCCACGACGGCTCAACATTTGATGCCGAAGATGCAAAAGCATCCCTCGAGCGTATTCTTGATACCAAGACAGGGGCAGCGGCTCGTGCAAATATTGCAACTATAACCTCAATTAAGGCTGATGGTCGTAAACTGATTTTGAATATGTCAATTCCAAATGCACCGATTCTTGCAGCGCTTGAAGGTGTAAATATGGCAATGCTTTCCAAGGCTGATATCGATGCTGGAAAAATCGGTGGAGCAAATAAACCAAATGGAACAGGCCCTTACAAATGGGTTTCATGGGAGCCAACTCAATCTTTAAAATTAACAGCTAACTCTGACTACTTCATGGGTGAGCCAAAGATTAAAGATGTAACAATCCGAGTGATTCCAAATGAAGCATCAATTCTTTCCGCGCTTAACGCGGGCACAATTGGAATGGGAATCGTTACCGATCCACTAATTGCTCGCCAAGTAAAGAGCAATCTAAAGATGTTCAAGACACCAGCTCTTGGCTACTACGCACTTCAGTTCAACACAAAGGTCGCACCGTTGAATGACAAGAACGTACGTCTAGCAATTCAGTGTGCAATTGACCGTAATGAGTTAATTAATACCGCTTTACTTGGCCAGGGCCAAGTCACTGGACCAATCACGAGCCCGGATTTCCGTTCCGATGTCAACGCGCGTCCTTGCCCAAAGCAAGACTTGGCTAAGGCGAAGGAATATCTAGCAGCGGCTGGCAAATCTTCAGGTGTTACATTCAAGACTCTTGTTACCAGCACTGGTTGGGCAACATCAGTTGCAATGGCACAAAACCTAAAAGCACAACTTGCTAAGGTGAATATCACTATGGAGCTAGATATCGTGGAGCAAGCAACATACGTTCCTCGTTGGTTAGCAGCGGATTTCACCGCGACATTGGCAAACAATGGTGGACGTATTGATCCAGACACCATGTACACCCGTTACTTCACCTCAACAGGTAACCTAAACAAGGTCGCTACTTATTCATCTGCAACTCTTGATGCAAACTTCATCAAAGGTAAAGCAAGCGGAAAAGTTGCCGAACGTAAGAGTGCCTACGTTGCGATTTCAAAAGAGCTAGAAGACAACGCAGTATGGGTATGGTTAGCAACACCTTATGAGTACCGTGTAGCAACTAAGAAGCTACGTGGATTCTCAGCCCTTGCGAACGGATCGTTGCTACAGCTTCGTTCCGCAACACTTGGTTAATAAGTAAGTATTTAGGGCGTGTGGATTATTCTCCACACGCCCTAAAAATTAAGACAACTCGAAACGATTTCAGTTAAGGATTTTGGTATGGGATTTCTAAAGCGTTTGGCATCAGTGCTAACCACGCTATTTGGTATCTCTATATTTGTCTTTGTAGTTTTGCGAGTAATTCCTGGTGACACTATTACTAGCTCACTTGGTATTGAAACGGGCGTTTTGACCCCTGAGCAAATTCAAAGTTTGCGAGAGTATTACGGAATAGATCAACCATTAATTGGTCAATACTTATCTTGGATGAGTAGCTTTTTGTCAGGTGATTTAGGTTTCTCATACTCGACAGGCACTCCGGTTTGGGCTCTGACTAAATCAGCTCTCCTTGTGACCATGCAATTAGCCTTATTCGGCACCATTTTGGGCGTCTTAATAGGTATTTCAATCGGCATGTTTAGTGCCCGTAAGCCAGGTAGCGCCCGTGATTTTTTTGGACAGTTCTTTGGTTTGTTAGCGCTAGCAGTTCCTGGCTTTGTGTTAAGTACCACCATCGTTACAGTGATGGCCAATAAGTTTCAGTATTTTCCAAATGGATATGAGTACATGACTCCAGTGGAAGATCTTTCTATGAACCTACAGCAGATGCTTTTTCCCAGCCTAGTATTGGGAATTGCAGTCGCAGCGCCAATTATGCGAACTACCCGTTCTGCTTTACTTGAAACGGTAGATAAAGATTTCATTCGTACCGCATATGGCAAAGGTGTGAAACCAAGAGTAGTCAGACTGCGCCACGTGTTGCGTAACTCTTTGATCCCTATTGTGACAATGACCGGCATTCAGTTTGGTTATTTACTTGGGGGCGCGGTAATTGTAGAAAAAATCTTTTCTTTGCCAGGAATGGGCCGACAAATTTTGGATGCAATCAACAAGCGGGAATACGCAACCGTACAAAGCAGCATTATGATTTTTGCAATTTTGTTCGTCACTATTAATTTGATTACTGATTTGGTTTATCGCAAAGTAGATCCGAGAATTAAATGAGTAAAGAAACCAAGAAAGCATTAGGCAAGGACTGGGTGCATTACTACTTCAAGAGCACCAGCGGTGTAATCGGGTTATTTTTAGTAGCGATTATGGTGACTCTTTCCATCATCTCTGCCTTCAATTTGGCCCCTATTGATCCGCTGGAGCAAAATCCCATAGATGCTTTAAAGGGACCGAGTGGTACGTACTGGTTTGGCACAGATCAATTCGGAAGAGATATCTTTTCGCGCTCAATAGATGGCATGAGCCGTTCGTTGTCTGTGGCCTTATTGTCGGTAGGAATTGCAGCATTGGTAGGTGTATTTCTCGGCGTAATTGGCGGGTTTTTCGGGGGTTGGCTGGACAATCTCGTTGTACGTGCCAGCGATGTAATTTTCGCATTTCCCGCAATTTTGTTAGCGCTAGCTATTGTAAATAGCCTTGGAAATTCATGGATTGATACCTCAATTGCGATTGCCATTGTCTACACTCCAATTTTCATCAGAGTAGCTCGTGGTCCGGTACTCACCGTTAAAGAGATGGATTATGTGAAATCCGTTCGAGTACTGGGATTTTCAACTCCGAGAATTTTGATTCGCCATGTAATGCCAAATGTTTTGGCACCAATTGTGGTTCAGGTCGCGCTCTCGCTTTCCTGGGCAATCCTGACTGAGTCTGGCCTATCTTTCCTTGGGCTTGGCACCCAGCCACCAGATGCATCTTTGGGATTGATGGTTTCAGAAGCCCAACCATTGGCGGCATTTGCTTGGTGGTCTTTGTTCTTTCCATCATTATTTATAACCGTTGTAGTTGTGGGACTAAATCTTGTTGGTGATGGTCTGCGCGATGCGCTTGATCCTGCGAGAAGGAGCAGCGGATGAGTAATTTGCTTGAGATAAAGAATTTATCTGTTGTGATCGCAGATGATAAGAGAGTTTTGGTAAATGACGTCAGCTTTGAGATAAAGGCTGGCGAAGCGGTTGGAGTTGTTGGCGAAAGTGGTTCAGGCAAAACACTTTCAGCGCTCTCTATCTTGGGTTTATTAGCGCGCGGTTTGAATATTGATTCAGGGGTAATCAATTTCCAAGGCAAGGACCTACTAAAACTTTCCAGTGAGGAAATGCGCGGTGTTCGCGGCAATCAAATTGCGATGATTTATCAAGATCCAATGACCGCACTAAATCCGGTAATGAAGATTGGCGAACAGCTGATGGAGGTCTTGGATTCACATGAGCATCAGATTGTCGATAAAAAACAACACATTCTCGCTGGTTTAGCGGCGGTCGGAATTGCCGATCCTGATCGAGCCTTTGATAGCTATCCCCATGAGTTCTCTGGTGGTATGCGCCAAAGAGTAATGATTGCGATGTCGCTGCTTTTATCTCCCGAGTTGCTAATAGCTGATGAGCCAACAACTGCTTTGGATGTAACAATCCAGCGTCAAATTCTGGCTTTGGTGGCACGCGAGCGAAAACGCCGTCAGATGTCGATGCTGTGGATAACACATGACTTAGGAGTTGTGGCAAATCTTGTAGATCGCGTGATAGTTATGTATGCCGGTCGTGTCGTTGAGGTAGGAACAGTAGAGGAGATATTCAAAGCTCCAAAACATCCTTACACCGCAGGGTTGCTTGCATCACTACCAGCCGCAGATAACAACCGAGAGAAATTGGCTTCTATACCTGGAGTACCACCAAAACCTTGGCAAGTAGTTAACAACTGTGCTTTTGCACCGCGTTGTAGCAGCGCTAAAGACATTTGCTTTAGTCATCGCCCTGAATTAAAGAACAATCATTCTGCTGCTGTTGCCTGCTTTTTTCCTCTGGGAGGTGCTTCATGACATTAATTATTCGCGAAGTGACCAAGAAGTACAGCATTAAATCCCGTAAGACTGTTGTGAATGCTTTAAATGGTGTTTCAGTTACAGTTGAGAAGGGCAAGACACTTGGAATTGTTGGGGAAAGTGGTTGTGGCAAATCAACTTTAGCGAGATTAATTGTTGGATTGGAACAACCAACCGCAGGTTCACTGAATTGGAGTGGCGCACCTCTTGGCCAAGGAGTCCGTAATGGTCTGAGGAGTCATCACACAAAGACTCAATTAGTATTCCAAGACCCATATTCATCACTAAACCCGCGTCAGACAATCGGTGCGTGTATTGCTGAGGTCATCAGTACCCACAAATTAAGGGCAGATAATCAGGTTAACGCGCGGGTCATCGAACTGTTATCAGTGGTTGGAATTGCCGAAGATATGCAAAACCGCTTTCCACATCAGCTTTCGGGTGGCCAACGACAACGTGTAGCCATTGCTCGAGCATTAGCTGCAGAGCCAGATTTGTTGGTACTCGATGAACCGGTATCAGCGCTTGATGTGTCGGTCCGCGCGGATGTCATGAATCTATTGGTTGATCTAAAAAATAAATTTAATCTGACTTATATCTTCATTAGTCACGATTTATCAATGGTTCGACACATAAGCGATGACATCGCGGTAATGTATCTGGGAAGAGTTGTTGAATATGGAAGTTGGAGTGAAGTTCTTAGTTCTCCAAAGCATCCTTATACGAAAGCTTTAATCCAATCTATTCCTGAACACACAACTGTTCGTGGTATTGATTTTGAAAATGTTCTTGAAGGAGAGGTTCCAGATCCTGCCAATCTCCCACAAGGTTGCGCTTTCAATCAAAGATGCCCCATTGCAGTACCGGAGTGCAAAGTAAAGGTTCCAGAGCTTCTTGAATTTACATCTCACCATCTTGTCGCCTGTCCGGAGGTAATAAAGTGAAAATTGTAGGAATGATTTCAGGAACCTCTTATGATGGAATTGACGTTGCTTTGTGTGACTTTCAGGAAAACAACGGTGAGATCACTTTAGAAATTCTAGATTTCAAGAGTTTTCCCTATGAGGAAAAGTTACATGCCCTAATTGCAGACTCTATGCCGCCTCGTTCCATTGATATGGAGCGGGTATGTAAGTTGGACACCTATATTGGTCAGGCTTTTGCAGCTGCGGCTAAGGAAGTAATTGGAAGTCATGAAGTGCAGCTAATTGTTTCGCACGGACAAACACTGTTTCATTGGATTGAAAATAACCATGCTTTGGGTACTTTGCAGCTTGGAGAACCCACCTGGATCGCAGAAAACACCGGCGTGCCAGTTCTCTCCAATGTTCGCTCTCGAGACGTGGCAGCAGGCGGACATGGAGCTCCATTAGTAAGTTTGATGGATCAAATGATGTTTGGTGATTACAACGAACCGGTAGGCGCATTGAATCTTGGTGGTATTTCCAACATCACGGTAACTGGTCGAGGCATGACACCAATTGCTTACGACATAGGTCCAGCTAATGGTCTTATGGATGCAGCCCTACAAGCACATTCAAAGGGCGAGATTAAGTACGACAAAGATTCGCAAATCGCCTTAACCGGTGTCGTGATTAAAGATGTTTTGACCAAAATGTTAGAAGAGCCTTACTACAAAGTTCAACCACCGAAATCAACCGGCAAAGAATTATTTCATTTACCTTATATCGAAAGCTTTTTTGGTCCAATCGAAAAATGGAACATAGCGGAAGTAGTTAGAACACTTTTGGAATTAACTGTTGAAACTGTAGCCTTAGAGGTAGATCGATATAAATTATCAAATCTCTATATTCATGGTGGAGGTTCTGCAAATCCTTTAATGATGAGCCGTTTGCAGGAAAGATTGCCTAATTGCAAAGTCCAACCCATGTCAGTTTTAGGTCTTGATCCAAGACAAAAAGAATCTGCAACATTTGCGATGATTGGTTACTTATCTTGGTTTGGATTACCAGGTGCCGTGCCTTCATGCACCGGAGCAAAAGGAAATCGCATTTTGGGCTCTTTTACCCCCGGAGCAGTGCCTTTACAGTTGCCAAAGCCAAAACCTGAGGGAAATTACAAAGTAGTTATTAGGTAAGAGTCTTGAACATCTCAACCTCGGCCTCTTTCCAGCGTTCATCAACTCTGGTGTATCCGGTTGGTTGGAATCCAAAACTTGCGTACAAACCCCTCGCGACTTCATTCTTTTCGAATACCCATAAACTCATGGTTTTAAAGCCCTTTTGGCGTAATCGAGCCTCTGCTTCCATCAAGGATTTTTTACCTAAACCTTGTCCTGCCACATCTGGATCTACATATAATGAAAAGAGATGTCCAATGTCGGATTTCTCCTTATCTGCTCCGATACGGAATACGGAAACAATTTTCGAATCCAAGACGCCAAGCACGGTTTCTTTTCCATTGGGCTCAATCAAGGAGGGTTGCCATAAATTCGCGGCGGTTTCAAGGGTCATTTGGGTTCGTACTTCATCAGATAAAAGATCCTTATATGAAACATGCCAGCAGGCATGGAATAACTTAGCTATGTCGGTTAGCTGAGCAAGAGAAGCGGTGCGAAATTCCATATGATTAAAAGTATCACTGTTTCTCAGGAAATGGTTCAGTTAAAAGAACCTTTTGTAACAGCACTGCGTCGAGTCAGCGCTTATCCAGTTGTTCGTGTGCGCGTTGAATTGGAAACAGGAAATGTAGGAGTAGGGGAATGCGTTGCTACACCTCAAATTTCCGGTGATAGCTTTGAAGAAATATGGCAAGAATTGAACTCAAAAAAGGTATCAGATCTATCTGAATTTACTCCAGAGGCAATTGCTGAATTGGATTTACTGAATAGCAGTAAGGCGGCCTTGGACATGGCCTGGTGGAATCTAGAATCGAATCAAAGTTGTTCAGTCAGAACTGATATAACGATTCCTATTGCGCAATTAAATGACCTACCGAAAATAATTTCTGATAGAAAGAAAGCTGGCTTTACAGCTTTTAAATTGAAGGTAGACCAGGACTCCATCTTCAATCTATTGCGCCGCGTTGAGCTCATCAGGGAGTCGGCTGGAGAGAATATTTTGATAAGAATTGATCCAAATCAAGCATGGCAGCTTGATTATGCGGTTCGCGCAACGCAAGAGTTAGCAAAAACTGGCGCAAATATTGATTATTTGGAGCAACCATTACACAGATTTGACCTACCCGGTCATAAGGCGTTGGCAAAGGAATCGAGTATTCCTTTGATGGCTGATGAATCATGCTTTGCATTGGATGATTTAAGGAAAGTTATCGAAAGCGAAGCGTTTAAGTTCCTAAATGTAAAGATATTAAAAGCCGGTGGAGTGGTTCCCGCACTGCAGTTAGCTAGAAAGGCACAGGACGCTGGTCTAAAAGTTTCAATCGGTTCCATGATGGAGGGAGATACTGGAATACGCGCAGCTATTCACATGGCTCATCTAATAGAACCTGATGCCATTCATGATCTTGATGCGGCATGGTGGATTAAAGACAGTGAAATTGAATACCAAGCAGGTATGGTCAGTTCGTGAGTTCAGCTAAGGCAATTGCTAGATTTTCAAATCGTGAGTGGAGATCTCAGGTATCAGGTGAAACTTCTAGTTTTGGCCCATCTTCAATAACTAAGGTGAATGAATTAACCAGTTTTGACCTGGCTTCAGTAACCAAAGTACTTTGTACTACGACTTTGGTGCTGCAGGCAGTAGCTTCTGGATTGATAAGAATTTCAGATGAAGTAAGAGATTTTATTCCAGAACTGAACACGATGGACAAAGCCAATATAACAGTCGAAGATCTTCTAAGGCATGAATCGGGGATGGAGGAATGGAGACCGTTCTATATATCCTGTTCCGACAAAGAACAGGTTTTATCGCAAATAGCAGCCTTGCCGCTAAAGTATCCAAAGCAAAAAGAGTTTCACTACAGTGATCTTAATTTCATGCTTCTTGGCGCAGTTCTTTCCAAGGTATTTGGTGACGCGCTTGATCGGATCTTCGCTACAGAGATAGCTCAGCCTTTAGGGATAAAAAACACCCAATTTGCAGCTCCTTTTGACCTGTCTAATGTAGCTGCAACTTCAAATGGAGATTCCATTGAGTACAAAATGGTCTCTACCAAATCGCCATACTCCGTGCCGGAACAAGTATCTGACTTTAATAATTGGCGCCATCACGTCTTATCGGGAGAGGTAAATGATGGGAATGCATTCCATGTTTTCAAAGGCATTTCCGGTCACGCGGGGCTTTTCTCCACATTACAAGATTTAAAGATTTATACCACAGCGCTCTTAGATGAATTCATAGATTTTAATTCACTAAGAGATTTCTCTCTGCCTAGAAGTTCAACAGTTCAAGGAATTGGATTCCGCAGATTTGCTCTCAAGGATGGCGGATTTGCAATTGGGCACTTTGGCTTTACCGGGACTGGTTTTGCAATTGACTTGGAGCAAGGTAGAAGCTGGATTTATCTAAGTAATAGATTGCACACGACAGAAAATTACAAATCTATGAATGAGATTTGGTGTGAAGAATTTAAGGAATTTTCTTTCCCGGGTTGAGTATTCCCTTTGGATCAAAGACATTCTTGATTGCGCGCTGTAACTCAGTAACTCGTTCTGATGTTTCCCGCTTGGCAGAATCAACTTTTATGGAGCCAATTCCATGTTCACCGGACGCTGTGCCACCAAGTTCTTGAGCAACTCTAATTATTGAGTTAAAGGCCTGGATAGCGCGCACTTCAGCCGCAGCATCACCGTGTTGGTAAACGATTGTGGGATGCATGTTTCCATCTCCTGCATGACCAAATATGCCAATTAGCAAACCTGACTCTGCGGCAATTTTTTCTACCTCTGTCACTAATTTGGAAATCTGTGAAATTGGCACACAAACATCATCAAGAAGTGCTGCGCCTTTGCGTTCTAGCGCCGGGTAGGCAAGTTTGCGCACTTGAATTAGGTCTGCGCTATCCCGCGGATCATCAGAGTATGTGGCATCTAATGCCCCATGTTTCTCCGCAATAGCAACAGCTTTAGCACAAACTTCCGGTGCATCATCGCTTTGGAAAAGCAGAACAGTTCCTACGTTTTCAAAACCTAAAGGTTTCCACTCCTCAACAGCTCTTAAAGTTGTTGAATCCACTACCTCTAACATTGAAGGTCCCAGCGCTACAAGTTCGGGAATTGCTGTCATAGCGCTATCTATAGATGAGAAAGTGGCAATTAATGTTGTGGCGGGCTTCGGCCTTACCACTAATCCAACCGTAACTTCGGTGACTATTCCAAGAGTACCTTCCGAACCAATTATCAAATGTAGTAAATCCAAATTGGTGACGGACTTTTTGAGAGCAGATCCTAAAGTCACAACAGTTCCATCAGATGTCACCAAGCGAACTGCACGAACATGATGCGAAGTAACACCATACTTAACACAACACATTCCTCCGGCGTTCGTGGCAACATTTCCGCCTATAGTGCTCCACTCGCGGCTAGCTGGATCCGGCAAATATGCTAATCCAAGTTTAGAAACCTCTTTATCTAAATCTAGATTTATTACTCCAGGTTCAACTTGCGCAACTAGATTTGCTGAATCGACTGAGATTATTCGATTCATCTTTTCTAGAGAGATAATGAGTGAACCATCAATCGCGTTTGCACCACCTGATAGGCCACTACCTGCACCGCGCGCAATTACTGGAATTCCATGTTCATAGGCGAACTTAACCGCTTTGCTTATTTCAATTTCATTTTTAGCTAACAAGACCGCAGCAGGCTTACCATTTTTTGCAATCTGTGATTGGTCTCTGGAGTATGAGGGCAGAATTGCTGGGTCAGAAATGATTGTGGCCTCAGAACCCAAAACTTTTCGCAGCTCTTCTGTGATTTCCACCCGCCAACTGTAATGAGTAGTGAGAGCTCTGGAATACTCTGCCTCCTTATGGCGCGCAATATCATCAATATTGAAGGGGTTTCTAAAGCCTTTGATATTCGCCCATTACTGAGCAATGTCTCCCTAGGTGTCTCAGAAGGTGAGCGCATTGGCATCGTGGGAAGAAATGGTGGCGGTAAATCCACCTTGCTAAAAGTTTTAGCCGGAACAGAACAACCAGATGAAGGTCGAGTAACCCGAGCTAATTGGGCGCGTTTAGGAATGCTTAATCAAGTTGATACGGCAGAGCCGGGAGCAACTGTGCGCGATGTGGTTGTGGGAAGTAAGAAAACTCATGAGTGGGCCAGTGATTCTGGAGTGCGGGAAATATTTGCCGGATTATTTGGAGGATATAACTCAGAGTTAATGGATCGACCATTTGGCTCTTTATCTGGTGGCGAAAAGCGCCGCGTGGGAATTGCAAAACTATTAATTGAACCGCTAGACATAATTTTGCTTGATGAACCAACAAATCATTTAGATGTAGAGGGTGTTGCTTGGCTAGCTAGCCACATCCGAAAACGTCGAGAGCTAGCGGTGATTGTTATTACCCATGATCGCTGGTTCTTAGATGAAGTATCCGACACCATGTGGGAAGTCGTCAATGGAAAAGTTGAATCCTATGATGGCGGATATTCGGCATATGTATTAGCAAAAGCTGAACGTACCAGACAGCAAGCCGCTGAGGATGCGAGAAAAAATAATTTAATTCGCAAAGAGCTAGCCTGGTTACGTCGCGGCGCACCAGCTCGAACCTCAAAACCAAAGTTCCGGGTTGATGCCGCTAATCAATTAATCGCATCAGAGCCTGCACCACGCAATCAAGCGGAGCTTTTGAACTTTGCCGCCAACCGTTTAGGAAATACGGTTTATGAAATTCACCATGCCCGATTAGCGATTGGCGAGACGACTCTGATTGATTCCCTCAATTGGAACATTGGTCCGGGGGATCGAATCGGAATTGTGGGCGTAAATGGCTCTGGAAAGACCACTTTGATGCGAACTTTGGCGGGCCAGTATCGATTCTCTGCCGGCAAATTACAGACCGGAGTGACTGTTAAAGCTGCTTTTCTTTCCCAACATTTGCAGGAGCTTGATCCGACTTGGCGGGTTTTAGAGGCGGTAGAAAAGGTTGCCTTTCATGTTGAGTTAGGTGGCGGACGGGAAATCTCTGCCGCGCAGCTCTGTGAGCGTTTGGGATTTGATTACGAAGGCCAACAAAAGATGATCCGCGATCTATCGGGCGGTGAGAAACGTCGCTTGCAATTGACCCGATTGCTGATGGATAGTCCAAATGTACTTTTACTTGATGAGCCAACCAATGATTTTGATGTTGAAACCCTCACCGCACTTGAGGATCTGTTGGATACCTATGCCGGAACTTTGGTAGTTATCTCGCATGATCGATATTTTCTGGAGCGGGTTTGTGATCGTTTTGTTGGTTTGTTGGGGGATCAAGCATTACGGGATTTACCTGGTGGAGTAGAGCAGTACCTTGAAATGCGTCAGGAAAATATCGCTGCAAGTGTTGCGGTTGCTCCCAAGAAAACTATTTCTGATGCAGCGCAGGTACGGTTAATTAAGAAAGATATTGCCCGTATTGAAAAACAGATGGAGAAGGCCGAGCAGGAAGAAAAAGATTTATTGCAACAACAAGAGGCTGCCTCATTTGACCATCAAAAGCTTATTGAGATAGCGGAGAAACTTCAGACTGTACAATCACTTCGTCAGAGTTTAGAAAATGAATGGCTGGAGTTAAGTGAGCAAATCAACTAACCAACATCTGCGCCTTGATGCGCTGGCGGCCATATCTGGAGTTCTCATTGCGCTACAAGCCAGAGCTAATGGCGAGCTTTCACACCAGCTAGATAACGCACCTCAAGCCGCTCTTGTCTCTTTTTCCTCGGGCCTGTTTTTTGTAGCTATTTACGCTCTTTTTAGCCGACAAATAAAGGCGGGAATTAAGCGTTTACGCACCGCGGTATCTAGTGGCGAAATCCCAGCCTGGCGACTTTTGGCGGGCGCTCTAGGTGGAAGCTTTGTTGCGATACAGACCAGTGTGGTTCCATTAATTGGAGTGGCGGTTTATTCCGTTGCTTCTATTGCTGGCCAGACCGCAACCTCATTGTTAGTGGATCGCATTGGATTTACTGGCGGTGGGCCAAAATTGATTTCACCACGTCGAGTTGCAGCTGCAGCTATTACAGTTTTTGCGGTTCTGGTATCGGTAGCGGACAAAATTGAAGCTCATTCATTCTCATTTTTAGCGGTAGCGCTAGCGGTAATTGCCGGAGCTTTAGTAGGTGTGCAACGTGCGTTAAATGGTCAGATAAATGAGCACTCGGGAAATAGTTACACCACATCTTTATTGAATTTCATAACCGGAACCTCATTCTTAGTTATTTTCATTCTGCTCTTAGTGCTGCTTGGAAAAATAGAGTTACAGCCACTCCCTAATGGCCCTTGGTGGATTTATACGGGTGGAGTTATTGGAGTTATCTATATCGCTGCCACCTCGTTGATTGTGCAACATCTAGGTGTTCTTACCTTTACTTTATTTAGCGTCGGCGGCCAACTCTTTGGCTCTTTGTTGCTGGATCTTTATGCGCCAAGTGAGGGAGTAAATGTCAGCTGGTTCTTAGTGACTGGTATTGCTATGACCTACATTGGAGTGGTCGTGGGCGGTGCTCGTCAGTCGCGTTTAGAACGTAAATAATTCTTTATCGTTATTGCAATTGTCAGCACAATAAAGAAAAGCGCTATGCCACGAGATGAATCTTTTAGCGCGGGAATTGATGCAGCGTAGTAACCCAGCAATGTGATGCCGCAGCCCCATAACAAGGCACCAAGAGCGTTAGCTGCTAAAAACTTGTAGTAATTCATCTTTCCGATGCCTGCGATCGGTGGCATAAAGGTGCGGATCCATGGGTAAAAACGAGCCAAAATAACCGCACTCCAACCGTATTTGGCATAAAAATCCTCAGCCCTGGCCACCATCTTTTCAATGCGGGGCGAAGATCTTTTCTCTAGGTAAGAGCGACCAAATTTGCGACCTAATACATAACCAAATTGATCACCCACAAAAGCGGCCATAAATATCACGGTGATTAACAAGACGATATTTGTGTCATCACGGGTGGCAGCCACAAGACCGGCGGCAAAGAGAATTGAATCTCCCGGCAGGAAGAAAGCCACCAAAATTCCAGTTTCGATAAAGATAATCGCGCCCAGTGCGATGTAAATAAAGAACGGGGTGGAGGCACCCAAATACTGCTCGACCCAATCAGCGATAGACAATTAAACCTGTTCCTTAACCGCGTTAGCTACTGATTTCACAACATTTTGATCAAAGACGCTAGGCACAATAAAAGATGCGTTTAGCTGTTGTTCTGTAACACATGATGCAATCGCATCAGCACAGGCCAATAAAAGTTCATCAGTAATTTTGGTAGCACCAGCATCGAGCAAGCCACGGAAAATTCCGGGGAATGCCAACACATTATTAATTTGATTGGGTTGATCGCTGCGACCAGTGGCAACTACTGCGGCATGCTTGCGGGCCAACATCGGATCAATCTCTGGATCTGGATTAGCTAAGGCAAAAACAATGGCATCTTTTGCCATGGATTCCACATCAGCCTCAGTCAATACATTTGGTGCGCTAACACCAATGAAAATATCAGCACCCTTGATAGCTTCACTTAAGCTGCCCGAGAATTGTTCTGGGTTGCAGTTATCGATAAACCATTTGCGCATTTCATTTGGTGCATCACTTGATTTGCTGATTACACCTTGGTGATCAAAGCCAATAATGTTTCGCGCCCCAGCCAAAACCAATAATCTTGCGATTGCAGTTCCCGCAGCTCCTGCGCCACTTAAAATAATTTTGGTTTTACTTAAATCTTTTTTCACTAGCTTTAACGCATTTCGCAGCGCTGCTAGAACTACGACCGCGGTGCCATGTTGATCATCATGGAACACAGGAATATCCAGCAGTTCACGCAAACGAGCTTCGACCTCAAAGCATCGTGGTGCGGAGATATCTTCCAAGTTAATGCCGCCATAAACCGGAGCGATGAGCTGGACGGTGCGCACAATTTCATCGACATCCTGGGTATCAAGACATACAGGCCAGGCATCAACATCGGCAAAGCGCTTGAAGAGCGCAGCTTTACCCTCCATTACTGGAAGCGCTGCAGCAGGTCCGAGATTTCCAAGTCCCAATACCGCAGAGCCATCGGTCACAACTGCAACTGTGTTTCGCTTTATGGTGAGGCGACGCGCATCAGCTGGATCCTTTGCGATGGCCTGACAGATGCGAGCAACGCCAGGAGTGTAAGCGCGGGATAAATCATCTCGGGTCTTTAACGGAACCTTTGATTGCACCTCTAATTTGCCACCGAGGTGCAGCAAAAATGTGCGATCTGAAACTTTTCTAACCTTCAAAATCGGTGAAGCACTTAATGCAGCGGTGATTTTTTCCGCATGATTGGCATCAATCGCATCGCAGGTTACATCTATAACAACAGAATCTAATTGTGAATCAGCCACATCAAGTGCGGTAATCATCGCCCCTTCGCGGGTGATGATGGTGGTTATTTCGGCAACTGGTTGGAACTCAGGACGTCCTTCAACGCGGATCGTAATTCCATAACCAGGGGATGTGTTTGCCATTTAAACGACTCCGTAAAGTCGATCTCCTGCATCACCAAGTCCTGGAACGATGTAACCATGTTCATTTAATTTTTCATCCATCGCACCTGTCACAACTGTGATTGGGAAGCTGGAGTTTTCAAATGCTTTCTCCAGAGTCTTGGCACCTTCAGGAGCGGATAGTAAACAAATAGCGGTGATGTCTTTAGCGCCACGTTCAATTAGATAATTCATCGCAGCAACCAATGTTCCGCCGGTCGCCAACATCGGATCCAAGATGTAGCACTGTCTGCCACTTAGATCTTCGGGAAGACGATTTGCATAGGTCGAGGCTTGCAAAGTTTTTTCATCGCGGACCATGCCAAGGAATCCCACCTCAGCACTTGGAAGTACCCGCATCATTCCCTCCAACATGCCAAGTCCGGCACGCAAAATTGGAACCACAACTGGTCGTGGAGTAGAGAGCATCGCACCCTTAGTGCGGGCGACAGGAGTATCAATTTCCACCGCTTCGATCTTTACTTCGCGAGTTGCTTCATATGCCAGCAATGTCACAAGCTCTTCAACCAAGTGTCTGAAAACTTGGGAGTTTGTGTTTTTGTCGCGTAGTACCGTCAATTTATGGGTAATAAGCGGGTGATTTACGACCTGTACTTTCATGGTGGCACTTTACTACCAAGGGCAACGGTGGAACTATGAGGCGTTGTTCAACCAGCTTCAAAACCAACGGCGGGAGGTGTGAGATGGAGAACGAAAGCATGGAGTTCGCACTTCTTGCCTGGCGTGATGAGGGTAAATGGCGGGTCTCACAACTCTCTGATGATTCAACCTCTGATATCGGCATAGTTCTTGATGCTTTGCGTGCACAGCAAGTAGATGGCGGCGCAATTGCGATGTTGTCGGTTGATGATCAATTCTTTATCTTGATTCGTCAGATTGGCGCGCGAATGCAGATGGTTTTAAGTGATGTTATCTCTGCACTTGATTATGAAATCGCCGCAGAGGTTTTGGAGTTATTAGATTTGGAAGCACCCGCAGAGGATGATGCCGATGAACCAGCTGGAGATCTAAATATATTTGCTGATCTTGGTCTTGATGCCATGGAGCTGCAGTTTATTTGTGATGATGATGAAATGTTTCCTGATGAACAGTTAGAGGTTATTGCGCGCCGCGTTGGTTTCGGTGATCAATTTATGGAAATGATAGATAAGTTATAAATGGATTATGAAAAAGCAATGCGGGTTGCATTAGCGCGCGCAAAATTCGGTGAAGTTGCCAGCGGTGATGTCCCAGTTGGCGCAGTAATGTTAAATAAAGATGGCGCCATTATTTCTATGGGAAATAATCAACGTGAGTTATTAAAAGATCCATTGGCGCATGCTGAAATAGTTGCCATCAAATCCGCTGCTCGATCAATGGGTGCATGGCGATTAGAGGAATGCACCTTGGTGGTAACACTTGAACCATGTGCGATGTGTGCCGGTGCAATCATGCAGGCCCGCATTCCACGGGTGGTATTTGGTGCTTGGGATGAGAAAGCTGGTGCATCCGGGTCGATGTGGGATTTATTGCGTGATCCGCGTTCACTGCACAAAGTAGAAGTTGTTAGTGGTGTTTTAGAACAAGAGTGTGCCGGGCTACTAAAAGATTTCTTTTCAAAACAACGATAAAGCTCGCGTATAGTCGCCCACGGTGGCGTGTCCGAGCGGCCTAAGGAGCGCGCCTCGAAAGCGCGTGTTGAGGAAACTCAACCGTGGGTTCAAATCCCACCGCCACCGCCAGCTACTTATCTAAAACGCAGAAACCTTTTAAATCCCCATGCGGTCACCAGAAACATCGCTTCTCTAACGATGGCTTTCGACATTTTGCTTACGCCATTTTCCCGCTCCTTAAAGGTAATCGACAGTTCAACAATTCCTTGCCCTGATCTATGAACTAATCGCGTCATTTCAATTTGGAATGAATAACCCTCGCTACGAATGCGATTGAAATCAATAGTGCGCAGCGCATCGCGAGTATAAATTCTAAAACCAGAGGTTGAATCATGAACCCCCATACCCAACATAAAACGCACATAACGATTAGCTAACCTGGAGAGTAGCTCGCGCGCTTTGGACCAGTTTTCAGTCTTGCCACCTTTTATCCAGCGACTGCCAATTACTAATCCCACATTGGGATTTTCACCTTTAAAATCAATTAGTTTTACTAAGTCTTTTACTTGATGTGAACCATCAGCATCCATTTCAACAAACTCATCAAAATCTTTTTCTAGTCCCCATGCAAAACCGGCACGATAAGCACTACCAATGCCTGATTTCTCTTTGCGCTCCATGACATGAAGATTGGGATATCTGTCTTGCATGCTGCGACAAATTGCAGCTGTGGAATCAGGTGATCCATCATCAACAATTAAAACTTCACAGCCATAAACCGAGGCAAAAATCTGCTCCAATAAAGGTGGCAGGCTTTGTGATTCATTGTAGGTAGGAATTACAACTAAACGACGTTTCATACTGGAATCTAGATTGTTGATCTGCGGAAAGTTACAAACTTCATAATAAAGAAGCTAATTGGCGCGGTAATTGCCGCAGTTCCAACTTTGGCTGGTACTGGATGTAAACCAGAGTGAATGAAAAATGAAACTAGAGAGGTTCCCAAAAATAAGAAAATAAAGAAAAAGAATAGATAAATCAGAGTGGATTGTTTGTGGCTGCGATCGCTAGCAAAAGACCAGCGATGATGAGAAATGTAATTAAATATTGTGGCGATGGTGCCAGAAAAAAGATTTGAAACCACTGCTATCTCCGTAATACTAAATGCGAGTAGGAAGAGAGAAGTGTCTATTACGAATGTCGCAGAACCCACAAGAAACCAGCGCGCTGCGCTCAATTTTAGGATTTGCTTAATCAAATCAAACTCGAATCTCATAGGAAGGATTGAGGATGGTAAGCGCGCCATTTTGTTCGCCCACCATTCCTTCCGCGATCATGGTTGATCCAACTTCAAGCCCGGCAATTTCACGTCGCCCTAAGAATTGCAGAGTTACCCCACCAGTTTCATCCCAAATCTCTACCTCTAAGGTCGGGGCTGAGTCCATCGCAGCGGGACGGATTGCTGTCACACGACCTGTGACATGGGCGCGTTTGCGCCAAGAGATTTTTCCAATCGGCAAAACTTTTTCTTCATAATGGCTAATGGTTTCTGCTGATTGCAACCAGTTGCTTTGCGCGCGTGCCGGCGTAGCAGGCTTGATTTCTTCCTCAATCGTTTCATGCATGTGCTCAACCGGATTTTTTCCAGAGATCATGCGATCAATATCAAAAGGAACGATTGTTGCTACTACACGTGGCAACTGAGAAATTGGACGGGCAATTTCTTCCGCAGTTTGATCATGAATCAAACGACCTAAGAACCCTCTATAAGCACGACGGGGCAATAACAAAGTCAGCTCTACATCAGGCTTTTGGGTTGCTCGGATGGCGTAATCCACCGCAGCATTTGGCAATCTGCGATCAGGGCAATCAATAAACTCAATCGGAACATCATCAACTCCGTGGTTGGACATCCATTCTTTCTTGATGGCCTCGGCTCTGCGATCATCCAAAACAAAGTGCACCGCATGCAGAGTACGAGGATTCAAAGAACGCGCGTAGCGAATGGTGGCCACAGTTGCTAGATCAACTGAGTCAACTAAAACAGTTACATCATGGCGGGTAATAGAAATCGCGCGCTCTTGTTCTTTACGAACCAACAAAGCATTGTTTTCAGCATCGTAACGTTTTCTCAAACGTAGGAATGACACAACAAGAATCGGTGCGGTTACCAATACCACCCATGCACCTTCAGTAAATTTGACGATGCCGAAGATGACTACGATGATGAAAGAGAGAGTTCCGGCGACGCCGTTGATGGCAAATTTCAACCGCCAATTTCCTTCACGGTTAACGTAATTGTGTTTTGCCATGCCAAGACCTGACAAAGTGAAAGCGGTGAATACACCCAAAGCGTAGAAAGCAACGAGATAGGAAACAGATCCTTGAGTGGCGATTACCAGCAATAGCGCTGCGCCAGATAAAACAAAAATACCGTTAGAGAAATTAAGTTTGTGGCCACGCTTAGTTAACCATTTTGGCAAATAGCCATCTGCTGCTGCGTAATTAACCACGATTGGAAAAGCGCTAAAGGTGGTGTTAGCACCGGCAAAGAGAATCAACATGGTTGCGGCCTGCACCAAAATAAAGAAAGCCGAGCCAAAAGTCCCATCTCCCAAAATAGTTTGAGCTACCTGCGAAATAACGGTTGGGGTTTCATCCTCATAAGGCACCGCCAAAATGCGGTGTGCAAAGTAAGAAACGCCAAGGACTAGCGAGCCCAAAATCAAAGACATCAAAACCAAGGTTTTCTTGGCATTTACCGACTCTGGTGATTTAAAAAGTCCTACGCCATCTGCGATCGCTTCCAGGCCGGTAAGAGATGAGCCACCATTTGCAAAAGCACGGAGCAAAATGAAAATCGCAGCCGCAGAGAGCAAACCTTGTTCGGTACCGATTTCAATCGCACCTGGAACATCAGGATTGAGCTGTGGCAAACCGGTAGTTAGTTCGCGATAAATTCCAATTCCAAATACGGTAAACATTGAGAAAACGAATAAATAAGTAGGAAGTGCAAATGCTTTGCCAGCCTCTTTCACGCCGCGCAAATTTCCAAATGAGAGAAGTGCAATCACCACAAAGCACATCTCAATCTTCCAAGGTGCTAACTCTGGAAAAGTAGAAATAATCGCTGCAACACCCGCTGCAGTTTGGATTGCCAAAGTAACGATGTAATCCAAAATCAACGCAACTGCTGCAACCTGAGCCACTACCGGCCCGAAGTTGTCACGCGAAACAATATAAGCGCCACCAAATTGGGTATAGACCGAAATTACGTTGCGATAGGAAAGTGTGATGATGGTCAGAATCGCCAACACCACAAAGGTCATCGGCATTAATAATGTGAAAGCCGCTAATCCAAAAGCCGGAAGCAAGGCAACCAAAATCTGTTCTGAGCCATATGCCGAAGATGAGATGCAATCGGAGGAGAGAATGCCAAGGGCGTAACGTTTTTTAAGTCGTTGGTGGCTGAGAGTGTGGCGGTTTAGCGGATTACCTAACAAAAACTTCTTTAAACGGTATGACAAGGGGTCCCGCAGATGTGCGTGATCCTGCAGCGCCTTGGGGGTCGGCGCATCATCGGTCCATGATTTAGCCACAGTAATTGGTCATTCTACGCCCCCATTTTCACGCGTATGCTCTGCCTTATGCAGCTAAAAACCGATCTTTATATTGATGGCAAGTGGGTAAAAGGTAACGGCTCAGTTCCGGTTTATGACCCAAGCGATGGCAGCGTTATCGCAGAGATTCAAACCGCAGGCGAAAAAGAGTGCGATGCTGCAGTCGCCGCCGCCTATAACGCCTATCCCGAGTGGGCAAAAACCGCACCACGTTATCGCGCCGAGATTTTGCGTAAAGCATTTGAAATTATGGTCTCAGAGGCTGATCAATTAGCTGAATTAGTTTCTAAAGAAAATGGAAAAGTAATCACCGATGCCAAAGGTGAGATTCTTTATGCAGCTGAGTTCTTCCGTTGGTTCTCCGAAGAAACAGTGCGCGTGCAAGGAGATTTCCGTAAATCACCAAGCGGTGATAAAAGAATTTTAGTTACCCACCAACCAATCGGTGTTTCATTACTTATTACTCCTTGGAATTTTCCTGCCGGTATGGCAACTCGAAAAATCGGTCCTGCACTTGCTGCTGGTTGCACCGTAATTCTTAAGCCCGCAATTGAAACCCCATTAACTGCAATGGCGATCATCGATATCTTGGAAAGAGCTGGTGTTCCAAAAGGTGTTGTAAACCTTGTTACTCCAACCCCAGCCGGACCAATGGTTAGCCGCATGTTGCATGACTCCAGAGTTATGAACCTTTCATTCACCGGTTCAACTGAAGTTGGTCGCGTACTTATTAAAGAGGCCGCAGACCGCGTAATTCGCTGCTCAATGGAGCTCGGCGGAAATGCACCATTTGTTGTGCTTGATGATGCAAATATTGATGAAGCGGTTAAAGGTTTAATGCTGGCCAAGATGCGTAATGGTGGCGCTGCTTGCACCGCAGCAAACCGCATTTATGTGCACAAGAAAATCGCTGCAGAGTTCACCAACAAATTCGCCAAAGCAATGGCGGAGCTAAAGATGGCCCCTGGCCGTGAAGCAGGCGCACAACTTGGTGCCAGCGTTTCAATTAAAGAGCGCGACAAAATCGCCCAACTTGTTGAGATGTCAGTAAAAGGTGGCGCCAAAGTCGAAACCGGTGGCGTAATGCCAGAAGGCCCTGGTGCTTTTTATCCACCAACTGTTCTTACCGTTGATAAATCAAATGAGATCTTGAAGTACGAAGTCTTCGGTCCCGTTGCTCCCATCGTCACATTTGAAAGTGATGAAGAAGCAATTCAGCTCGCCAATGACAGCGACTTTGGATTAATTAGCTACGTCTACTCCAGCGAACTCGGTCGCGCTATCCGCGTTGCCGAAGCCATCGACTCTGGAATGGTTGCCATCAACCGCGGCATGATCTCTGATCCGGCTGCACCATTTGGTGGAAATAAGCAATCAGGTCTGGGCCGCGAAGGTGGTTTTGATGGAATTCATGAGTTCCTACAAACCAAGTACATCGGCGTGGATATTTAAACTTCCCGAAACGGGTAAGTGGCGGAGGATGTCCGGACCAAAAGATTAAGTAAATGTGCGAGTAGTTCCGGCTAAGCCAATCGATGGCGGAGGATGAGGGATTTGAACCCTCGATAGGTTTCCCTATACACGCTTTCCAAGCGTGCGCACTCGGCCGCTATGCGAATCCTCCCGAGCTTCAAACTATGATTCACCGCAGATCCTCCGTGCGGCATTACCGTGCCGAACTCCCCCAGGGCTGGAAGGCAGCAAGGGTAGGCCCGCTCTAATGGGTGTGCGGGGGATCCCTTTCAAATTTGTTTGGCTCGTTAAGTAGAGATGAGGAGGTCGATATGTCACTCGCGTTGTATCGCAAATATCGTCCCTCGATTTTTGCAGATGTCATCGGACAAGAGCATGTAACGGTTCCACTATCTAATGCGTTGGAATCTGGTCGTATTCATCATGCATATTTATTCTCAGGTCCCCGTGGTTGCGGAAAAACTTCAAGCGCGCGAATCATGGCCGAATCATGGCCCGCTCTCTTAACTGCGAAAAAGGTCCAACTCCAAATCCATGTGGTGAATGCCAATCCTGTAAAGATCTAGTTGCTAACGGTCCAGGATCAATTGATGTAATTGAGTTAGATGCTGCAACCCATGGTTTAGTTGATGATGCACGCGATCTGCGCGACAAAGCTTTTTTTGCCCCAGTTAATTCCCGTTACAAGATTTACATTATTGATGAGGCGCACCAGCTCGGACCAGGCGCAGCTAATGCGTTACTAAAAGTTGTAGAAGAGCCACCACCACATGTTTTATTTATTTTCGCCACCACAGAGCCAGAAAAATTAATTGCAACTATTCGCTCTCGTACCCATCACTATCCATTTCGTTTGGTGCCACCAGGAATTCTTGGTGAGCATTTAGAAAAGGTTTGCGCACAGGAAAAAGTAAAGGTAGAAAAAGGGGTAATTCCTTTAGTAGTTCGGGCTTCCGGTGGATCTGTGCGTGATGCGCTTTCGGTTTTAGGTCAGCTATTAGCAGGCGCTGGAAAAGATGGCGTTACTTATGACATCGCGGTTCAATTACTTGGCTACACAGATGGCGCATTACTTGATGATGCAATTGATGCGATTGGTGCGCGCGATACCGCGACTTTGTTTAAAACAATAGATTTATTAGTGGAGTCGGGCCATGATCCACGACGGTTTGCCTTTGATTTGTTGGAGAGATTGCGTGACTTGGTAATTGTTGAGGCGTTAAATGAATCAGCTAACTCAGTTTTGCGCGGCTACCCAGAGGACCAACTCGAGCGGATGCGCTCACAGGCCAGCCGTATTGGTGGGCATTCACTCAACCGTGCCGCAGCTTTGGTGGCCGAGGGATTAACTGCGATGCGCGGAGCCACTCCACCACGCTTAATTCTGGAGTTAGTGGCCGGCAAGATCACCATCCCGCAAGGTGATGCGACAGAGGTTGGATTGTTATCCCGTATCGAGAGATTAGAACGTCAATCAGGTTTTGATGTTGCCGCACCTAGCGCCCCGGCTGCACCTGTTGTACAAAAAGTTGAAACCCCAAAAGCAGAGGCAAAAAAAGCCGAACCCGCTAAAAAAGAAGCAGCTGCAACAAAGAGTGAAAAACCAGCTGGCAATGCTGATATTGCAGCCCTGCGTCGTATGTGGCCCGAGGTTATTGAGAGTGTAAAACGCCGCCGCAGACTTACCTGGTCTTTGCTTTCTGCTAGCGCTCAAATTCTGGGCGTAGATGAAAAGCACATCACAATCGGAATTGTGAATGC
>JBDKIY010000005.1:0-41541 GCA_039796875.1 Actinomycetota bacterium | reverse complement strand
AGATGCATTTAACTTGGCTTGGAGGTGTGATCCAACCTCCGCTTTTGGTGGAGTGGTTGCTACAACCCATTTAATTGACGAAGAGTTTGCGAGCTCATTGACAAAGAATTTTGTGGAAGTGGTAGCTGCTCGAGAATTTAGCGCAAAAGCTTTAGAGATTTTTGCAACCAAACCTAATCTTCGTGTTGTTAGATTGAATTCAAATGATTTATCAAGAACACAGATTCGCAGCATCCGTAATGGTTATTTGCTGCAATCTGCTGACAGCTTAAGTAATGCCGGAGATGAATTTAGTGATTGGAGATTAGTTGCAGGTACGCCTGCAGATTCAGAAACTCAGCAAGCACTGCAATTTGCCTGGAACGCGGCAGCAGCAGCTCGTAGTAATGCCATCGTTATCGTGAACAACAACCAAACCATTGGAATAGGTGCAGGAAGCGTAAGTCGGGTTGATGCCGCAAAGCTTGCGATTTGGCGGGCTAATCAGTACTCACCTGATCGATTGGCTAATAGCGTTGCGGCCAGTGATGCTTTTTTCCCATTTCCAGATGGTGTTCAGGAGCTGTCAGATGCTGGGGTGCGCGCCATTGTTCAGCCAGGCGGCAGTTTGCGCGATGATGCTGTTATTCAGGCCGCACAAACAGCTGGAATAACGATGTATCTGACCGGCGTACGTCATTTCTCACACTAAAATTATCGGCATGTCAGCTGCGCAAATTCTTGATGGTAAAGCTTGCGCAGAAATCATCAAAGGTGAATTAGCTGAAAGATTAAAAAAACTTTCTTTTAAACCGGGCCTCGGAACAATTTTGGTGGGGGATGACCCTGGTTCACACTCTTATGTGAAGGGCAAACACAAAGATTGCGCTCAAGTGGGGATCAACTCAATAAGAATTGATTTACCTGCCACTGCAACCCAAACCGATGTTTTGCGGGCTATTTCAGATTTAAATAACGCCAAAGAATGTACTGGTTACATTGTGCAGTTGCCACTTCCAGTTGGCATGGATACCAATAAAATTTTGGAAGCTATTGATCCAAACAAAGACGCGGATGGTTTGCACCCAATAAATCTTGGTCGATTGGTTTTGAATCAAAATGCACCACGTCCCTGCACACCGAGTGGAATCATCGAGCTACTTAAAAGAAATGAAATTTCCTTGGCTGGAAAAGATATTGCAATTATCGGACGGGGAACCACGGTAGGCAGACCTTTAGCTCTGATGCTAAGTAGTCGGGAGATCAATGCAACTGTGACGATTTTGCATACTGGCTCGAAAGATTTGGCATCACATACCAAAACCGCTGATGTCGTAATCGCTGCCGCTGGTAAGGCCCATTTTTTAACCGCTGAAATGATTAAGCTGGGAGCAATTGTTATTGATGTCGGAATTACTAGAACAGGGCAAGGATTACAAGGCGATGTCCACCCAGATGTCTCACAAATTGCATCAGCAATATCGCCAATGCCTGGCGGAGTAGGTCCGATGACTAGAGCAATGCTGTTAAAAAATATTGTTGAAATCGCTGAGCTAAGTTAATGAAAATCAAACAACTTTCTTATCTGATATCGGCCGTAGGCGTTCTAGTCGGCATTCTTGTTTCAGTAAGAATGGGCGCGCTCGCCATAGCGGTAGCTCTCGGATTCTTCGTGGCCCCTGACATACGAGGTATGCGAACTATCGAAAAAATCATCCCGGTCGCCTTAATTGTGGCCCTCATAACAATTGCATTGGCGTTACCCCGACGCTAGAAGGTAGGTTTCGCGCCATGAGCAGATCTGGAAAAGTAACAGTTGTTGGCGCCGGCTTTTATGGTTCAACCACCGCCTTGCGTCTCGCCGAATATGACATTTTTGAAACCGTAGTTCTAACCGACATTGTTGAGGGAAAGCCAGAAGGTTTAGCACTCGACATCAATCAATCAAGATCTATTGAAGGTTTTGAAACCAAAGTTGTTGGTGCAACCACTACCGCTGATGGTCAAGGTTATGAAGCAACCGCCAACTCCGATGTTGTGGTAATCACCGCTGGTTTGCCACGCAAACCCGGTATGAGTCGTATGGATCTAATTGGTGTAAACGCTGGAATCGTCCGCGGAGTTGCCGAAAACATCGCCAAACATTCTCCAAACGCGGTACTAATTGTGGTTTCAAATCCGCTTGATGAGATGACCGCGTTAGCTCAAATCGCATCTAAGTTCCCACATAATCGAGTTATGGGACAAGCAGGAATGCTTGATACCGCTCGTTTCACCCACTTTGTGGCTGAAAAATTAAATGTCCCGGTTGCATCGGTAAAGACTTTAACTTTGGGTAGCCACGGTGACACCATGGTTCCAGTTCCAAGTCGTTGCACAGTAGATGGCAAGCCACTATCTGAAAAATTAAGTGCAGCAGAGATTGAAGAGCTCGTTACTCGCACTCGTAATGGTGGCGCCGAAGTTGTTGCGTTATTAAAGACCGGTTCTGCTTATTACGCCCCATCCGCAGCAGCAGCGCGCATGGCACGTGCAGTTATTCAAGATACTGGTGAAGTTATGCCGGTCTGTGCTTGGGTTGATGGCGAATATGGAATTGCTGGCGTTTATCTTGGTGTTGAGGCAGAGATTGGTCGTTCCGGAGTAAAGAAAGTTGTGGCCGGAAATTTAACTGAATCAGAGCTAGCTGAATTGAAGGTAGCTGCTGAAGCGGTGCGTGCAAAACAGGCAGATGTTAAGGATCTATAAGAACAGCTAATCAAGAAAGGTACGTGGATGAGCAAGATCAAAGTACAGGGAACGGTCGTCGAATTAGACGGCGATGAAATGACCCGCATCATCTGGGATTTCATCAAAAAGCAGTTGATCCTTCCGTACCTAGATATCAATCTTGAGTATTACGACCTTGGAATTCAATATCGCGATGCGACCAATGATCAGGTCACTATCGATTCAGCCCATGCCATTCAAAAGCATGGAGTGGGCGTTAAGTGCGCAACCATCACCCCAGATGAGGCACGTGTAAAAGAGTTTGGTTTAAAGCAGATGTGGAAGTCTCCTAACGGAACTATCCGCAACATTCTCGGCGGCGTTATTTTCCGTGAGCCGATCATTATTAAGAATGTGCCAAGGCTGGTTCCGCATTGGAGTAAGCCAATCGTTATTGGCCGTCATGCTTTTGGTGATCAATACCGTGCTACTGATTTCCGAGTTCCAGGTGCTGGAAAATTAACCATAACCTTCACACCAGAAGATGGTTCGGCGCCAATGGAGTTCAATGTTTTTGATTTCAAGAGCTCTGGTGTCGCAATGGCTATGTACAACTTGGATGATTCAATCCGCGATTTTGCCCGTGCTTCATTTAATTATGGAATCGCGCGTAAGTATCCGGTTTATCTCTCAACTAAGAACACTATTTTGAAAGCTTATGATGGAAGATTCAAAGATATCTTTGCAGAAATCTTTGAAAATGAATTCAAAGCAGAGTTCGACAAATTGGGCTTGGAGTATGACCACCGTCTAATTGATGACATGGTGGCAACATCATTGCGTTGGGAGGGTGGATACATCTGGGCCTGTAAGAACTATGACGGCGATGTTCAATCAGACACCGTCGCGCAAGGTTATGGCTCTCTTGGTTTGATGACTTCAGTTCTAATGTCGCCAGATGGACGTACTGTTGAAGCAGAGGCGGCGCACGGCACAGTTACCCGTCACTATCGTGATCACCAAGCCGGCAAAGCAACATCAACCAATCCAATTGCATCGATCTTTGCTTGGACTCAAGGTCTACAACACCGCGCTAAGTTGGACAACACGCCAGAGCTAGCAAAGTTTGCTGCAACACTGGAGCGGGTCTGCATCGAAACCGTAGAAAGCGGCAAGATGACAAAGGATCTTGCGCTATTAATTAGTGAGGATGCTCCTTGGCTTAACACCCAAGAGTTCCTATCTGCAATTGATGAAAACTTGCAGAAAGCTATGAAGTAAAAAATCAAGTAAAAATTGCAATAAAAAAGCCCCCGAAAACTCGGGGGCTTTTTTTTATATCTACTTACTTAATGCGCTGACCATCAGTTGCGCTAAATAGGTGAACAGCCTCTGCCTTAGCAGAAACGGTCACGGTCTGACCTGATTTAGGTGGATTCTTAGGATCCCAGCGCACAATTACTTGAGCACCTTCATCAGAGGCGTTGGCAAACTTAAGCGCAGAATCAACGGGTTTTCCATAAACAAATGCATCTGCACCAAGCTCTTCAACAACCTCAACTTGAATATCAAAGCCCTTGGAAGCTGGGGTAAATCCTTCTGGACGAATTCCAACGATGACTGAGGATCCAGCGGAGGCGGGCACATCTACATCGAGGCCGCCTAGCTTTGCTTTGCCGCCAGATACAGGTGCAACGAGAAGGTTCATCGCAGGAGAGCCAATGAAACCTGCCACGAATGCGTTGGCTGGATTGTCATAAAGATTACGTGGGGTATCTACTTGTTGTAGCAAACCATCTTTGAGAACCGCTACACGATCACCCATTGTCATCGCTTCTACCTGATCATGTGTTACATAAACAGTAGTAATTCCGAGACGACGTTGTAGCGCTGCGATTTGAGTACGGGTTGCAACACGAAGTTTTGCATCAAGGTTAGAAAGTGGTTCATCCATCAAGAAGACCTGTGGTTCGCGAACAATTGCGCGACCCATAGCTACACGTTGACGCTGACCACCGGAAAGTGCTTTTGGCTTGCGCTCCAAATAAGGTTCAAGATCAAGAAGTTTTGCGGCTTCAAGTACGCGACGATCACGTTCTTCTTTGGCAACGCCGGCAATTTTCAAGGCAAAGCCCATGTTCTCAGCAACTGTCATGTGCGGATAAAGAGCATATGACTGGAACACCATCGCGATATCGCGATCCTTTGGCGCCACATTTGTAACATCACGATCGCCAATAAAAATCGCGCCGTTATCAATTTCTTCAAGTCCGGCAAGCATGCGAAGTGATGTTGATTTACCGCAACCAGATGGTCCAACTAAAACTAAAAACTCACCATCATTTACGGTGAGATTTAACTTGTCGACTGCAGGGGTTGTGGTTCCTGGATAGATGCGGGATGCATCTTTAAATACAACTGATGCCATTTTCTCTTCCTTCTCCGGGCAGGTACGTGCCCGACGGTCCGTTGGATGAAGTAAGTCCACGCGGTGCGTGGATGCGCGAAGGCTACGCGTGAGTTGAGCGTGAGGGAAGAGGCTAGACAGAGATTTTTAGACGAGTTGGCATGCGGTCTTATACCCTTAGCCACCTTATGGACCCTGATGGTGCCACCTCAACTATTGCCCTAAACCAGCCTTTTAATCTGGGCGGACTCCTTATCGATTTAGGGGTCGTAATCTCATTTATTCTGCTGGCCTCTATTTTCGTAGCGGCAGAAATCGCCCTGATCTCATTACGTGAAGGTCAGGTAAAAGCTTTGGCTGAACGTGGAAAGCGCGGCGCACGGGTCGCTGCACTGACCTCAAATCCAAACCGTTTCCTAGCTGCGGTCCAGGTAGGGGTCACCTTAAGTGGATTTCTTTCCGCGGCCTTTGGTGCAGAACGTCTTGGAAATTATGTGATTCCACGTTTGATTGATGCCGGATTAAGCCAGGGCGTTAGCGAAACCATTTCCTTGATCGGTTTAACTTTAATCATTGCTTATTTTTCATTGGTGTTTGGTGAGTTAGTTCCAAAACGATTGGCACTTCATTCTGCGGAAAAAATCGCTTTGTTTGTGGCAACCCCGGTTTCCATAACGGCAAGATTCTTCCGCCCATTAATTTGGTTACTTTCTCATTCCTCTGATTTGGTATTGAAGTTATTTGGGGTAGATCCAAAAGCTTCTCGCGAGGATATTTCTGAAGAGGAATTAGTTGATTTGGTAACCGGCCACAAAGCGCTCACTGAAGAAGAGCGCGATATTGTGGAAGAGGTATTTAACGCTAGCGAACGACAGGTCCATGAAGTCATGGTTCCGCGAACTGAAGTTGATTTTCTAGATGGAAATATGTCAGTCGCTGATGCCACCAGAATCGCGGTAGAAAAATCTCACTCCCGTTATCCAGTAGTTCGTGGAACTAGTGATGAGGTAATTGGCTTTATTCACGTCAGAGATTTGATGGATCCAGAGGTTTCTGGAAGTACAAAATCAATTATGAGTTTGGTGCGCGATATTGTCTTTTTGCCGGGCACAAAAGGTGTTTTGCCGGCGCTTTCAGAAATGCGCGTACAACGCCAACAAATCGCAATTGTGCTTGATGAGTACGGTGGAACCGATGGCATTGTTACCTTGGAGGATTTGGTAGAGACGCTGATTGGCGACATTCACGATGAATATGATGATCAGACCGCAGAGGTTTCCAATCAGAGCCGAACCGGAGATTATGAGATTGATGGTCTGATTTCCCTGGAGGATCTAGCGGATCAAACTGGGGTAGAGGTTCCAGAGGGTCCTTATGAAACCCTCAGCGGATTTGTTATGCATACATTAGGTCGAATCCCAGCTATCAATGATGTTATCCATCTTGATGGAGTCCGTATGACTATTTTGAGCATGGAGGGCAAGAGAGTGGGAACTCTGTTGCTTTCTCGATTGAATCAGCAGCCAGAACCCATTGAGAGTTGAGAAGATAACCCAATGAAGCGCGTGCTATCTGGAATTCAGCCCACCGCAGAGTCTTTTCATCTAGGTAACTACTTAGGTGCGGTTAGACAATGGGTGGAGTTGCAGAAAGATCATGATGCTTTCTACTGCGTCGTTGATTTACATGCCCTAACTGTTGAAACAGAGCCTGCATTACTTCGTAAGCGCACTCTGGTTGCAGCAGCACAGTTGATTGCTCTTGGTTTAGATCCAAATAAATGCACCTTGTTTATTCAATCTCATGTGCCAGAGCACAATCAATTAGGTTGGGTTTTTGAATGTTTAGCTGGATTCGGTGAAGCCAGCCGCATGACCCAGTTCAAAGATAAATCCCAAAAAAGCGGAGCAGATCGAACAGTAGTTGGATTGTTTACTTATCCGATTTTGCAGGCCGCAGACATCATGCTTTATCAAGCAAATCTTGTTCCAGTCGGCGAAGACCAACGTCAACACATTGAACTAACCCGTGATTTGGGACAGCGTTTTAACTCGCGCTTCGGTGACACATTTGTTATTCCGGAAGCGTATATTTTGAAGAGCGCCGCCAAAATAAATGATCTTCAAGACCCGACCGCAAAAATGAGCAAGTCTGCTGCTTCAAATTCAGGGGTAATTGACATTTTGGATAGCACAGATGTGAATGTGAAGAAAATAAAGAGCGCAGTTACCGATACTGGCAAAGAGATTATTTTTGATGAGAAGAACAAGCCCGGAATATCAAACCTGCTTACGATTCACTCTGCATTGAGTGGAAAATCAATCTCTGAGTTGGAAAATGAGTTTGCTGGTAGGGGATATGGCGATTTCAAGGGGGCGGTAGCTGAGGTTGTAACCTCTTACTTCGCTCCGGTCCGCGAGAAAACACAGGAGCTGCTAGCTGATGAAAAGGCTCTACTGGAGCTGTTAGCTGTGGGCAGCGAAAAGGCGAGAGCTGTTGCATCGCAGACGCTGGCTAAAACTTATAGCGCTTTGGGATTAGTCCCTCCTCGTCGATAAAGGTTAAATGTGAAAATCAAAGCGTTTTTTGCAACGCTGGCTGTTGTCTTCACATCATTAACTCCTACCGCCGCTAATGTCCCAGTCAAAGTTGCAGTTGCATATGACATCGGATTTCTTGGTGACAACTCTTTTAATGATGCGGTGAGTAACGCATTGGCCGTAGCAAAACAGCGTTACCAATTAGTGGAACCCTTTGTCAGAGAGGTTCCCACCAACGGATCTGCAGTTGATCGTTTAACTAGATTAAGGTTTTTAGCTGAAAATGGTTACGGCTTGATAATTGCCGTGGGTGCTGGCTACCGTGAAACATTGCGAAGAGTTTCTATGGAGTACCCAGATATTCAATTTGCCATCATTAATGATAAAGCGCTGGCGCAGATGAATATTTCAAATATTTATTTCCGCGAAGATCAAGGCGCCTATGTAGCCGGACTAATTGCGGGACTCAATTCAAAAAGAAAATCAGTGGGGTTTATTGGCAGTGAACCCGAACTTCTGAGAAGTTACACTCAAGGGGTTAGAGCAATATCTAGCAAGATCAAGGTAGTTAATATCGCTTACCCCGACAGTATTGGTGGTTTGAAAAAGGGTTTAAACCAAGTTGATATTGCGTATTCAACCTGGGATGGCGATGCGACTGTGATTACCGCCGTCTTGGAGAGCTACGCAAAAAAGGTAAAGTTGATTGTGGAACGCCCCGATCAATACTTCGCAGATTTAGTTGCTACCCGCAGCATTATTTTGGCCACCATAAACAAGAATATGAATCGCCCAATTGATCAATTAATTAAAGCGGCTTTTGAGGAAAGCTCCATAATTGATATTTTGGATGAAGAGCAAGGAATTTACGGCCGCGAATATGGATTAGCTAATAAGGGTATTAGCTTCACACTTGCTACTAAAAACAATGCGGTCACCACCCGGGTTAATACTGAAGTGAAGAAGTACTTAGCCAAATAACCTCTAGGAAAGGCTAGATAACAGAGAAGTAGCGGTCTCTTTGCTGGGGTATGAAGATTGAGTGCCTAGTTTTGTAACGCTATCTGAGGCACAAAGGCACCCAAGCTTTACCGCTTTTTCTACTTCAAAACCAGAAGCTAAACCAAATGCAAATGAACCAACAAATGAATCGCCGGCTCCAGTGGTATCAATTGCTTTGACTACGGGGGCAGATACTCGAACCACTTTGCTGTGATCTTTATCGGTGTATGCCGCGCCCTTTTCGCCTAGAGTTACTACAAATCTGCAACCTAGAACTTTGGCGACTTTCAAAATCTCATTATCGTTCTCGGGCATTAATCCATCGGGATTCAAACCCGCAAACTCTGTTTCATTGGGAATAATCCAATCACTCAATGAAATTAATTCAGGAGACAAGGGTGCAAAAGGTGCTGGATTTAAAATTGTGGTAATTCCAAACTCTCTAGCTTTACGAAAAGCGGCAACCGTAACTTCTTGCGGAATTTCTAATTGTCCAATTACAACTTTGGCATGCCTCAATTCAGTGATTGCCGATTCAGCTTGCGCAGTGGTCATGGAGTTATTGGCACCTGGAACGCAGATAATCCGATTGGTGCCATCTGGTTCAACCCAGATTGGCGCTACGCCGCTAGCTCCCGGAACGCGGGCGACAAAAGATGTATTTACACCCTGTTCTTGGAAATTCTTAAGAGTGGTGTCACCAAAAACATCATCTCCCAAGGTGTTCACCATGTGCACGCGAGCACCCATACGGCTAGCCATCACCGCTTGATTTGCGCCTTTCCCACCAAATCCGAGGGAAAAAGAGTCACCAATCACAGTTTCGCCTGAGCTAGGCACCTTTTTTGCGTAGGCGATCATGTCAATCATCGTGCTGCCCACCACCACTATTTCAGGCTGGTTTTGCGGGTTGCTCGAATTGGAGCTGGCTTCTGACATGACACCACTTTTTCTCTGGGCTAAGGGTTCTAGACGGGACGATACTCCAAGCGATAAGTTATCTGCAATCGTTTTTAGCAATAAATGGGAGCCAAATGTCCAATGCGACAATTTCAGATGTAGCCAAAAAAGTTGGCGTATCTGAATCAACTGTCTCCCGATACTTAAGCGGATTCAAAGTTAGAAATTCAGAGCTAATAAATAAAGCCATCAAAGAGTTGAATTACCGACCAAACATAATGGCGCGTAATCTCAAATCGGGCAAGACCGGTATGGTCGCGGTAATTGTTCCTGACATCACCAATCCCTTTTTCGCATCCATCGTACGAGGCGCAGAGGTAGCAGCTGGTGATGATTACATGTTGCAGTTAATTTCAACCGGGGATGATCCCGATAAAGAGGAAGCGGCGATTCGTCGTTTGGTGGGACGGGTCGATGGTTTGATTTATGTGCCCTCAAAAGAAAACTCTCCAGCAATTTCAGAGATTGAAGCTAAAACTTTTCCGGTCGTTTTTGTGGATCGTGTAATTAGCAAAATGAAAAACTTTGATTCAGTTTTGGCAGATAATCACAACGGCGCATACATTGCCACAAAGCATTTGATAGAACATGGCCACACCGATATTGCGCACATTGCAGGTCCGATGAGCTCTACTCCAGGTAAAGCAAGAGCAGAAGGTTTCCTCGCAGCTCTAAAAGAAAATAAAATTAACAAAATTTCAGATTATCTTGTGGAATCGGATTTCACAGTTCTTGGTGGATATCAAGCCATGATGAGTTTGTTGAATCTTAAGAAGCGACCTTCGGCGGTATTTGTTGGCAATAATTTGATGACGATTGGAGCTCTAAAGGCTTTGAAAGAGGCCAAAATAAAGCTCCCTGAGCAAATGGCGATCATCGGATTTGATGATCATGAACTATCAGATTTGGTAAACCCTCCACTCACGGTCATCTCTCGAGATGCCCACCTTCAGGGCGCGCTTGCTATGGCAACGCTCTTGGAGCGAATCAAAGAGGGCTACCAATTTCCCCCTAAGCAACTCAAAGTTGATGCCAACTTAGTTGTTCGTATGTCCTGTGGCTCGACATGTCCCTACAGGAAAACGAATGCTGGGCGCTCTGTTTTGAGTACTTCGATAAGCAGTTAATTACTACTACTAAGGAGAAATCTGAATGCAGAAGAAAACCCTCCGCAAGCTCGGAGCATCAGTTATTGCTGCTGCTTTGGCGCTTACAGGAATCATTGCTGCAGCCCCAGCTCAAGCAGCTGCCAAGAAAACAATTGGTATTGCTTACAGCTTGGGTGGCCGCGATGTTCCAGGCTTTAACCAGCTTGCGTATATCGGCGTAAAGCCATTGCTTGATAAGGATAAATCCCTCAAGCTAATCGAATCACAGGACAGCCCAACTGCAACTGATGATCAGCGTGCAGAGCGTCTTCGCCTTATGGCAAAGCGCGGCGCTAACCCAATCGTTGTTGTTGGTTTCACCTACGCAACAGCTCTTGGCAAAGTTGCTAAGGAGTTCCCAAAGGTTCAATGGGGCATCGTTGATGACTCATCAGTAACTGCAAAAAACGTACAGAGCATCGTCTTCAAAGAAGAGGAAGGCTCATATCTTGTTGGTCTCGCAGCTGCGATGACAACCAAGACAGGTCGCATTGGATTCATTGGTGGAGTTAACACACCACTAATCGCTAAGTTCGAAGCTGGCTTCATTGCTGGTGCGAAGGCGATCAATCCAAAGATCAAGATTCAATCAACATACATCTCTAACTTCCCAGACTTCTCAGGATTCAACGATCCTGCAAAGGGTTATGAAGCTGCAAAGGGTATGTATGAAAACGGCGCAGATGTTGTTTACGCAGCAGCTGGCGGAACCGGAACAGGTATGCACAAGGCTGCTTCAGAGTTGAAGAAGTGGTCAATTGGTGTAGATGCTGATGAAGCAACCTACCCAGCACACGCTGCATACAAGAGCACAATCCTTACCTCAATGCTAAAGCGCGTTGATCTAGGAACCCGTGCCTTCGTTGCTGACGCTCTTGCAAAGAAGAAGACCGCAGGCGTAAAGGTCTGGGGTTATGCGCAAGGTGGCGTTGGATTCACAACAACTGGTGGATACCTTGGAAATGATGTTGCGGTAATCAAGACCTTCGCAGCAAAAATCAAGGCTGGAACAGTAAAAGTTCCAACAGATCCAAGCAAGGCATAAATCAAATAAGTAGAGACAAGGTGCGCTGCCCAAAGCGGCGCACCTTGTTTTAAAGGGGGAGATTTGATGACAAATGTTCTTGAGGTAATCGGAGTAGAGAAGAAATACCCCGGAGTTGTTGCAAACCGAGATGTTTCACTACAGATTCGTGAAGGATCTATTCACGCCATCATCGGAGAAAACGGTGCCGGAAAATCAACCCTAATGAAGTCGCTTTATGGCTTGATTAAGCCAGATGCCGGGCAGATTAAAGTTTTTGGAAATGAAGTAAATTTAAAATCACCACAGGATGCCATCGAGCTTGGAATTGGCATGGTGCACCAACACTTCAAGTTGGCAGATAACGCAACAGTTTTAGAAAATGTAATTTTAGGAAGTGAGCCAACTCGGTTTGGTTTTGTTGTTAAATATGATGAAGCTCGCAAGAGACTTTTAGAAATTACGAAAAATTATGGATTAGATATCGATCCAGATGAATCGCTAGCGAATTTAGGTGTGGGCGAGAGACAACGTGTGGAAATTGCAAAAGTGCTTTTCCGCGGCGCGAAGATTTTGATTCTTGATGAGCCGACCGCGGTACTTGTTCCTCAAGAGGTAGATGAATTATTTGCAAACTTGCGTGACTTAGTGAAGAACGGTTTAACGGTTCTGTTCATCTCCCATAAATTGGATGAAGTTCTCTCCATTGCAGATGACATAACCATCATGCGCCAGGGCACCACAGTTGCCACTCGCAAACCAAAGGAAACAAATAAGAAAGAGCTTGCTGAGTTGATGGTGGGCGGAGAGTTACCAAAGCCAAAAGCCGGTGAGCTTAAAGTAAGCGCTGAAAGCATCTTGAGTATTAAGAATGCTTCATATGCCAGAGCAGATGGGCGCGAGATTTTGCATGGCGTAAACCTTGAGCTACATGGTGGTGAAATTGTTGGGTTAGCTGGCGTTGAAGGAAATGGTCAAAGCGAATTAATCGAATTGATCATGGGTCTTACTCAGCCTTCTACTGGCTCGGTACAGGTTTTAGGTTTAGATGCCGCCACCACATTGACCAGAGAAATAAGAAATGCTGGTGTTGCTTACATTCCGCAGGATCGTCAACGCGATGGTTTGTTGATGTCGGCGCCGTTGTGGGAAAACCGCATCTTGGGTCATCAGTTCGCAGATCCAATGGCGAAGGGCGTCTGGGTAAATAAAGGTGCGGCCATTGAAGATTCAAAGCGAGTTGTAAATGAGTTTGATGTCAGAACTCCTGGAATTAACGTTCTGGCCAGTGCACTTTCTGGTGGAAACCAACAGAAATTTATTGTCGGTCGAGAATTAACTGGAGATCCGAAATTAATTGTGGCCGCCCAGCCAACTCGAGGTGTTGATGTTGGTGCGCAAGCAATTATTTGGGATCACCTAATGCAGGCTCGTTCAAAAGGAGCAGGAATTCTCTTAGTAACCGCGGATCTTGAGGAGCTGTTTTCTCTTTCAGATCGCATCGCTGTTATTTATAGCGGTTCAATCGTTTCGATATTAAATCCAGCTAAAACTACTCCAGAGGATCTGGGTCTAGCTATGACAGGAGCAAAGAGCGCATGACAAAGAGTCGGCTTTTTTGGGGCACAGTCGCGCCAACCGCTGCGATTCTGAACTCATTGCTATTTGTTTATATTATTTTGAAAATCCGCGGTGTAGATCCCGTAGAAATGTTCAAGTTGATGGTTTCGTACGGATTTGATCCACGAAACCTAGTTTCGGAAATTAATCAGACCATCGCTTATTACATGGCTGGTGTGGCCGCTGCGATTGGCTTCAAGATGTTGCTATTTAACATCGGTATTGATGGTCAATATCGCATGGGTGCCTTTTTTGGCGCTGTAGTCGGAGCAGCCATTTCGCTGCCGCCGATACTTCATGTTCTAGTAATTATTTTGACCGCAATGTTAGCTGGCGGTTTGTGGGCTGCGATTGCTGGCTACCTAAAGGTAAAACGTGGTGTTAATGAGGTTATCAGTAACATCATGTTGAACTTTATTGCTGCTGCAATCATTGCCTTTTTGCTCAGTCCAAATCTTTTGGGTTCGCTTCCTGAAGGCTCACAAAATCTGCAAACCAAACCAATTCCAAAGAGTGGACAGATGCCAACTTTCAAGATGGCTGATGGAGAAGTTTATTCGGTAATCTTCTTAGCGCTATTTGTTGGTATTGCTTATTGGGTAATGCTCAACAAAACTGTTTTTGGTTTTAATCTTCGTGCTACCGGTTTATCTTTCCGCGCTGCTCGAGCCAGCGGTGTTAATGCACCAGGCATGATTTTCATAACCACAGTGTTATCTGGAGCAATTGCCGGCTTAGTGGGTATCGGAACTTTGTTATCTGAGACCTACTCATACAGCATGGCCTTTCCTTCCGGATATGCATTCACCGGCTTGGCCTTAGCCTTGTTGGGAAGAAATCACCCGGTCGGAATTTTCTTTGCCGCATTTCTTTGGTCATTCCTCGAACGTTCTGCGCCGGTTCTGGAGTTTGAAGGCGTACCTCCTGAGATTGTGATTGTTATGCAGGGAACAATCGTTCTTTCCATCGTTATTGCTTACGAGGTCGTGGCGCGCATCAATTTGCGTCAACAACAGCGCGCGGTGGGAAGCGTTAATGCAGAGACCGCAAAGGAGAGCAAATAATGTCTACTGAAACAAAGACCGCTAAAGCTAAATCCTTTTTCAAGTCTCCCGCTCGAATTACCTTATTAATCGCTGGTTTATTCCTAATTATTTCCCTTGTGGAGAGCCTTACTGGATCAGTTGATATCTCCTCACCTGGAACCTCAGGTGCAACTCTGCGTTTTGCAATTCCATTGCTGATGGCGGGTCTTGGAGGTCTATGGGCCGAACGCGCTGGCGTAATCAACATCGGTTTAGAAGGCATGATGATTGTTGGCACTTGGACCGCAGCTTGGTTTGGTTACCTTCATGGTCCATACGTTGGAATTTTGGCAGCAGCAATATTTGGTTTAGCTTCTGGATTTTTCCATGCGATTTTAACGGTAAAGGTCGGTATCGATCAGGCAGTTTCAGGTTTAGCAATTAACTTAATTGCTGCAGGTGCGGCTAGATACCTTTCAGGAATTTACTTCCCACCCGTTGGTGGAGATCGCACAGTTTCGCCGCCAGTTGAAACTTTGCCATCTTTCACAATTCCATTTGTAGCTGACTTCTTCAAAGCAATTGACGAAAAGAATATTTTCTTTGTTTCTAACATCTCAGGTTTGCTTTATGGAATCACAAGAGATCTCTCCGTAGTAACCGTTGCGCTCCTGTTGCTAGTTCCCATTACCTCTTGGATCTTGTGGCGTAGTAAATTCGGATTGCGCATGAGATTCTCTGGTGAGAATCCAATGGCAGCTGAGTCACTTGGCATTAACGTTTATCGCACTAGATATATAGCGATTTCTGTTTCCGGCATGTTGGCTAGCCTTGGTGGTGCATACCTTGCACTGGTTGCCTCATCGGTTTATCGCGAAGGTCAAACCGCTGGTCGAGGCTTCATCGGACTCGCAACAGTTATCTTCGGAAACTGGCGCCCCAGCGGAGTTTTTGCTGGTTCACTCCTATTTGGATTTACCGATGCACTTCGTGTTCGCCAGGCCGAATCCGTTATGTCATTGATTTTGGCAGCTGGAATAGTCGCATTATTACTGGCTATTTATTATTCAGTTTCACGTAAGTGGAAGCCGGCTGGTGCCTATTTTGGTATCGCCCTGTTTGCGCTGTGGGTAAATCAAAAAGTGGACACCATTCCACAAGAGTTCGTAACCGTATTTCCAAACTTTGCAACGTTGATAGTTCTTACCTTCTTGGCACAGCGTTTAACCCCGCCGGCCATGGCAGGTATGCCTTATCGACGTGGCTCCGAATAGTTAGCAGTTACACATGTCAATTAATTGGAATTCTCCTGTCCTAAAGAGCTTGGAGCCGGTTTTGCAAAATGCAAAGCTGGTTCGAATCAATAAAGAGAAGTTGATTGAAGTTGCCAACTGGATGGCTTATGAAGAGTTTCCAAAACCAGATGGATCCATGTTGTTTGACTTTGGCAATGATCCAGATGTCCTGATGGATTTCACCATGGTAGTAAATACGATGAACTTTGCTTTCACAGATTTCAATACCGGGGTTAAATTCGAAACTGATTATCAAGGTAAGCGTTGGTGTGACAGTGAGGCCATGTTGGCATGCATGCATCGAGCTGTAAATTCAGGGATTCCACTTTTTTCCGGTGAGTATCTCGCCAATTTAACTCGAGAGCAGTTTTGCTCGATTTTTGCCGGCACTATTGAAATGCCAATGGTTGATGAGCGAGTCTCCATATTTAATGAAGTTGGTCGAGTGCTAGTTGAGAAGTATCAAGGCAGTTATCACAACTTTGTGCGCTCCTGTTCACCACGGTTATACGACAATGGAAATGGACTACTAGAGCGATTGGTTAGCGAGTTTCCACGGTTTAATGATGTCAGCGATTATCACGGAAAATCAGTGCAAATCTTCAAACTTGCTCAACTCGGAATTTGGGGGATGCATCTAGCTTTGTCACCTAGAGGACACTGGCAATTAGAGGATGCGGACGAATTAACCGCCTTTGCCGATTACATAGTTCCAGTAGGCCTGCGGGTTATGGGTATATTTGAGTACGCTTCTGAATTAGAGGATCAGATCAATAATCTGCAAGAGGTAAAACGTGATAGCGATGCTGAAATCGAATTGCGCGCGAGCTCTATCTATTGCATCGCAGTGTTGACTGATGAGATCAATAAACGTCGTCCTAATATGACGCCTTTATTAATGCCGCAGGTTGATTTCAGGTTTTGGAAAACATATCACGCGACCCATTGGCCTCATCATTTAACCAAAACAATAATGTACTAAGCCTGCGCTGCTAGCTCTGCTTTCCATTGTCTTAAGAGGGGGAGAGCTTTTTCAAATTTATCTACGACCTGGCCAACATCTTCCACGCAGCCTCGGACAAATAAATTAATACCTTTGCCATCAATCATATTTCGATCACGTATAACTCTTGTATCAGTAACCAGTCCAACAATTCCTTTTTTAGTTTTATCAGCTTTCATGGCCGCCCAAAAAATCCCAATCTCACTGGCTGTTCCATCATCAACCATTGGGCCATCGAGTAGAGCCAATACAGCGTTAGCCGCCATTACCTCTCGTGAGTCCACTTCGAAAATAAATTTTGCAGTAACCGGATCCGGCAATGGAATTTCATGAGGCACGAAAACTTCAAAACCTTCACTGCGTAATTGCGCAGCGCATTGGTCGATGTAACTTCTTTCATATGGAGTAAAAAGTGGTCCAGCAAAATAAATCCGCATTTAGCAACACTCCCTTAGGTATGTAGACGAGGGTAGCCTTTCTCGGTAGATTTCTGCAATCGTTTTCACTAGGTTTTTCCGTGAAGATTTCCCACCGGTAATCGTAAGCGGCAGAAAAGGGTTGATTTTGTTTACTTCATACCGAGATGTAATCAAACATAGCCATGCCTTTCCAACCTTTGGTTACGGCATGATCGGCCGAATACCGGTTGCCATGAATACCGTGGCCTTGGTTTTTCTTATCTCTTCAGTTCGAGATTCTTTTTTGCTGGCTGGAGTCGCCTCCTCTTTTTACACCTTATGTGGAGCGATTGTCGGGCCTCGCATCGGACGGTTGGCCGATCGCCTGGGTACCAGAGTTGTGCTGTTACCAATAACCGCAATCAATGCGGTTTCAATTTTAGGTGTTGTATTTTTTAGTACCCGCTCGGTTCCACTGCTATTGATTTTCTCTGCGCTATCCGGTGCCACTATGCCAAGTTTTGGAAGCTACACCCGAACTCGCTGGAGTAGAACCATTAAAGATAAGAGAGAGCTAGGCGTAGCGCTTTCTTTAGAATCAGTATTAGATGAGACGGCATTCGTAGTAGGACCGGCTTTAGCGGGCTTCTTATTTTCACTTTATGGATCAAACTCACCATTAGTTGCAGGAATCGTATTCACAGTAATTGGCGGGGTCGGACTTGCTATTACCTCATTTGATCACGCCAAAAATGGTGATGAAATGACTGAACATGGTGGTTTGTTGAAGATCAAGTATGTGAAATCCCTTCTTGCATCTTTAGTTGCATTGGGACTTTTATTTGGTTCGAACTTCGTTGTCATACTTGCAGTTGCGAAAGAGAGTGGACGAGCAGCAGAAGGTGGACTTTGGGTCGGTCTATATCCGATTGGAAGCACAATCGCAGGATTGGTTTATGGCTTAATCCATTGGAAGTCACGTAACGCAACAAGATATAGCCTGGCGCTGGCTTTCATGACACTTTCAACAACGGCCATATTGTTCTTTCAAAATATCGACACAATTGTTTACTTCATAATTCTTTCTGGAATTGGCATAGCGCCAGCTCTAATTGCCGCTAACGCCCATCTAAAAGAGTTAGTACCGCTAAACCGGTTAAATGAGGCTTTTTCCTTACTGGGGGCATCTCTTTCCATCGGAATCACACTGGGAAGCTCCTTGAGCGGAATGTTGGTAGATCGATTTGGTGGATGGAATGGTTTTTACTTTATGTCTGGTGCCACTTTGTTGGCCACCGTATTGTCACTTATTGGCATCAATGCTGGTAAGCATGAAGCGTTAGGTGAAACAATTAATCATGGCTGAAAAGCTTATTTACGACACAGACCCAGGCATCGATGATGCACTTGGAATGTTGTTGTTAGCAGCTGCTCCAGAGATAAATCTTTTGGCTATCACTGTCACACATGGAAATACCTCTCAAGAAAAATGCTTGCAAAATGCGCTCCGATTGGCAGAATTATGTGGTTTAGAAAAAGTTCCTGTAGCGCGCGGCGCTCAAGAACCTTTAGTTAAAGAACTTACTGTTGCAGAAGAGACTCATGGAGACGGCGGACTGGGGTATGCCCAGTTGCCTGAATCAAAACTCCAGCCAACTTTGGAATCAGCGCATGATCTAATTATTCGCTTAGTAAATGAAAATCCTGGAGAGGTCACTCTGCTGTGTGTTGGCCCCATGACAAATATCGCACTAGCTCTTTTAAAAAAGCCACAGATAGCAAAACAGATTAAGGGAGTAGTTTCCATGGGTGGAGCAATTCACTACCCAGGCAATGCAACGCCGCAAGCGGAGTACAACGTTTTTTGTGATCCAGAAGCTTTTCAAATAGTTTTAAATGCAGGCATTGATTTCACCTTAGTTCCACTAGATGTCACTTATAAATGTCTATTTACTACTGAACATCTATTAAGAATTGATAGGGCTTCCACGCAAGTCAAAGATTTCATTAAGGATTCCACGCGGTTCTATATGGAGTTTCATGCTGAGTACCAGGGTATTCAAGGCTGCGCCATCAACGACCCTTTGGCGGCCGCAATCTTGTTAAAACCAGATTTAGTGAAGTATCGGGATTATTTTGTGAGCGTGGAGCTGGAGAGCCCTTCCTCCAAAGCCAAAACTATTGCGGATCATTTTGATGCATTAAAGAAACAACCTAATGCCAAGGTCGCCATGGAGGTAGATGTAGAGGGCTTTATGGATTTGTTTATTGATCGAATGAATAGGCTCAATTAATGAAGCAGTATCACACCCATACATCAGTAGGAGATGTTGGTAAGTATGTTCTGCTTCCAGGTGATCCCGGACGGGCGCCATTAATTGCAGCGCATTTAGAAAATGCCCAGCACATCGCAACCAATCGGGAATATGTAACTTATACAGGTTGGCTGGAAGGTGAAAAAGTTTCCGTAACCTCCACAGGTATCGGTTGTCCTTCAAGTGCAATTGCGGTTGAAGAGCTGTATAGATCAGGTGCTGACACCTTTATTCGCGTCGGAACATCAGGAAGTTTGCAACCCGGAACTAAATCAAATGATTTAGCGATTGTTACCGGCGCTATTCGACACGAAGGTACTTCCTCTCATTACATGCCGATCGAATTTCCTGCTGTATGCGATTTAGAGATTGTTACCGCGATGAAAGCGGCCGTTAATAGATTGGGTGTTCGTCACCAGATCGGTATCTCTCACTCCAAAGATTCATTTTATGGAGAGGTGGAGCCGGAGAGATCCGCTTTAAGCGAAGAGTTAAAGGATTTGTGGCGCGCTTGGCAGATTGGTGGTGCCATCTGTTCCGAGATGGAGATTTCGACAATTTGTATTGTTTCCAGCATCTTACGCGCTAGAGCCGGAGGCATTATGGCTATGCATGGCGAAGGAGAGTTTGGACCGTTAGACGGATTGCTTGTCGCAGCGGTCGAATCGGTAAGAGAGTTAATCAAGATGGATAAAGAACGGGGCAAATAATGGAAACAAATGGAAAGCAGTACCACGTTCAATTACAACGCGGTGATGTAGGAAAGTATGTTTTGTTACCAGGTGACCCGGGTCGATGTGAACCGATCTCAAGATTATTTGATAACCCAAAATTAGTTGCAACAAATCGAGAGTATGTGACTTATACCGGAACCCTTGATGGAGTACCTGTCTCAGTTACCTCAACAGGAATTGGCTGTCCTTCTGCGGCAATTGCTCTGGAAGAGCTTGTTAAATGCGGTGCTGACACCTTTATTCGCGTAGGAACTTCAGGGCACATACAAAAAGACATCAAATCAGGTGAGTTGGCTGTTATCTCGGCAGCAATACGTGATGAGGGAACCTCTCGACACTATATGCCTATTGAATTTCCTGCGATTGCAGATATTGACATTGTCTTAGCTTTACAAGCCGCCGCAAAAAAGACTGGAGCGGTTTATAGAACTGGTATTACACAATCAAAAGATTCTTTTTATGGACAGCATGAACCAGAGCGTATGGGTGTAGCTAAAGATTTATTAGAACGTTGGAGAGCTTGGGAAATAGGTGGTGCGCTTTGCTCTGAAATGGAGGCATCTGCCTTGTTTGTTATTGCTTCTATGCTGCGAGTACGTGCCGGTGGAGTAATGATGGTGCATGGGAAAGAACCAATGCCGCCACTAGATATTCTGCTAGATACAGCGGTTCAAGCCCTACGAGAGCTGATCACAGCTGATAAAGCTGCAGGAAGAGCGGTTACTATTTAGTTGCTGCTTTACTTATAGCATCAAGCATCATTGACCAGAATTTGTTGAAATCTAAATCTAAGGCAACATGGCAGTTCGCCGGCTCTCCAAGGCGTTGATAAATATCAACCACGGTAGCTCCACGAGTTAGCGGCCCGCTAAGTTCTACTTGAACATTTACATGCCGCGATTTAACAACGCTGCGATCAATCAACAAAGCAATGGCAACAGGATCATGAAGCGGGGGATCTGGCATTTCAAAGACTTCATCATAGGTTTTAGCAAAGAACTTTAGTAATCCGATAATGGTTGAGCTAAGAGGAGTTTTCATTTCCTCTAGAGCGGAGAAAATTTCTTTTGTAACTAAAGCTTGATGCGTGACATCAAGTCCACACATTGTTAGCGGAAGCCCGCTGCGCAAAACCACATCCGCAGCCTCAGGATCCATCCAAATATTGAATTCGGCATACGGGGTGCGATTTCCTCTGCCTGCGCTGCCACCCATAAAGACAATCTCGGACACGCGATTCTTCAACTGGGGGTACATTTTTAGGAATAAAGCGATATTTGTTAAAGGGCCGGTGGCTACCAAAGTGACGGGTTCAGAATGCTCACTAACTAACTTGGCAATTAAATCAACTGCGTGCAAATTAGATAATTCTATTTTGGGTTCAGGCAACTCTGCACCATCAAGTGCGGATTCGCCATGTATATCGCTGGCTTCTTCAATAGCACCAAGGATGGCTTTACCAGCGCCCTCTGCAATTGGAACATTTATATTTGCCAAGGTCGCTACCCGACGGGCATTCAATGTAACTTTTGCAATTCCGCCATTACCTGAAACGGTAGTTATGCCAAGCAGGTTGAGAGCCGGGTTGTGAGCCGCGAGAATCATCGCTAAGGCATCGTCGTGACCAGGGTCGCAGTCCAGAATCAAAGGAATTGGCTTCATGGGGCTAGCGTAGAGGCTATTTCACAGTTCAAACTTTATAAAACGCTCTTCTCAATATGAATTTTGCTAGATAAGATTGTGAAATGCTTCTGACTGATGGCAGTGAAAGCTCGATTAAGAGTTTTCTAAAAACTCTTTCACCTGTTGATCAAGTGGGAGCAGATGCTCGAGCTGCCATGCTCGCAACAAGAAGTATAAAAACTTCTAGCAAACTTTGGGCTATCGATACAGCCATCTCAATGATCGATCTAACAACTCTTGAAGGTGCTGACACTCCTGGAAAAGTTACTGCGCTTTGTTCAAAAGCGGTAAGGCCAGATCCCACAGATAATTCAGTTCCACATGTTGGTGCGGTTTGTGTTTACAACGACATGGTGAAAATTGCCCGCGACCATCTTGATAACAATGGCGGAAAAGAAATTCCAGTCGCAGCGGTTTCAACCGCCTTTCCTTCTGGAAGAGCTAGCTTGGATGTAAAGAAACAAGACACTGAGGATGCAATTGCTAATGGCGCAACTGAAATTGACATGGTGATTGATCGCGGAGCTTTCCTTTCGGGAAACCTCGGTAAAGTGTTTACTGAAATCGTTTGCATTAAGGAAATATGCGGAGATCGCGCGCACCTTAAGGTCATTTTGGAGACCGGGGAGCTCGTCACCTATGACAATGTCAGACGGGCTTCATTTTTAGCAATGGCAGCCGGCGCAGATTTCATAAAGACCAGTACCGGAAAAGTTTCTCCAGCAGCAACCGCCCCAGTTGTCTTAGTGATGTTGGAAGCGGTACGTGATTACTTCCAAATGACAGGACAAAAAATCGGGGTAAAACCAGCTGGAGGAATTCGCACTACAAAGGATGCAATAAAGCAATTAGTTCTTGTTAATGAAACAGCTGGCCCAGAGTGGTTAGATCCAAAACTATTTCGCATAGGTGCCAGCGCTTTATTAAATGATTTACTAATGCAAAGAATGAAAATGAAAAGTGGTCAGTACTCTGGAAGAAACTACGTGACATTGGATTAATGATGACATTTGAATATGCCCCTGCGCCTGAATCAACAGCGATAGTAAATATCAAGCCAGAATATGACTTATTTATCGATGGCAAATTTGTTGCCTCCAAGAGCGGCAAGAAATTTGAAACCATAAATCCGGCAAATGAAAAAGTTTTATCCAAGGTTACTCAGGCAAGTACTACCGATGTCGACCGTGCGGTCAAAGCTGCAACTGAGGCTTATCGGAAAACTTGGTCCAAATTAAGCGGCGCCCAACGTGGTAAGTATTTATTTAGAATTGCAAGAATTTTGCAGGAGAGATCTCGCGAGTTTGCAGTTCTTGAATCTATGGACAATGGAAAACCGATTCGCGAAACCCGCGATACTGATATCCCATTAGCAGCAGCACATTTTTTCTACCATGCAGGCTGGGCTGACAAACTTGATTATGCAGGATTGGGAAATAATCCAAAGCCCCATGGCGTCGTAGGTCAGATAATTCCTTGGAACTTCCCAATGCTTATGTTGGCTTGGAAAGTCGCACCTGCATTGGCGACCGGAAACACCGTTGTATTAAAACCAGCTGAAACAACTCCTCTTACCGCTTTGCTTTTTGCTGAGGTTTGTCAGCAAGCGGATCTACCAAAAGGAGTGGTAAATATCCTCACGGGAGATGGAGCAACTGGCGCAGCGATTGTTAACCATCCTGGCATTAACAAAATCGCCTTTACCGGTTCGACTGAGGTTGGAAAGTTAATCGCTAAGAGCGTAGCCGCAACCAAGAAAGCTTTGACATTGGAGCTTGGTGGCAAGGGCGCAAATATTATTTTTGAAGATGCTCCAATAGATGAAACAGTAGAAGGCATCATCAATGGCATTTACTTTAATCAGGGGCATGTGTGCTGTGCTGGCTCTCGTCTACTGGTCCAAGAAAACATCAAAGAAGAATTACTGGACAAGTTAAAACGCAGAATGTCTCTAATTCGAGTGGGAGATCCGCTTGATAAAAATACCGATTTGGGTGCCATTAATTCTCAAGCCCAATTGATGAAAATTCGCGAGTTAGCAGAATCAGGAGATGCTGAGGGAGCCGAACGTTGGTCCCCGCAATGCAATCTGCCCGAAAAAGGATTCTGGTTCCCGCCCACATTCTTTACCGGAGTATCTCAAGCTCATCGCATTGCACGCGAAGAAATTTTCGGTCCAGTACTTTCAGTTATTACCTTTAGAACACCAAGTGAAGCGATCGAAAAAGCTAACAACACTCCATATGGTTTATCGGCGGGAATCTGGACCGATAAGGGCTCTCGCATCTTGTGGAGCGCCCAACAATTAAAAGCCGGCGTTATTTGGGCAAATACCTTTAATAAGTTTGACCCAGCTAGCCCATTTGGTGGTTATAAGGAATCGGGTTGGGGTCGAGAAGGCGGCAGACATGGCTTGTCCGCATATCTAAAAGGAGATTTCTCATGAGAATAGATGTGAGAAAAACTTATAAATTATTTATCGGTGGCGCTTTTCCACGTAGTGAATCTGGACGTAGTTACGAGTTGTTGGATGCCAAAGGAAATTTCCTCGCTAACCCAGCTTTAGCCTCTCGAAAAGATCTACGTGATGCGGTTGTGGCTGCTCGTAATGCTGCAGAAAAATGGGCGACATCATCAGCTTTTAACCGTTCCCAAATTCTTTATCGAGTAGCTGAGGTAATGGAGGGTCGTCGCGAACAGTTCGCCGCAGAAATCATGGCTCAAGAAGGCTTAACTAAATCTCAATCTCTAAAGCAGGTAGATGAAGCAATTGATCTTTGGGTTTGGTACGCAGGTTGGTGTGACAAGATCTCAACAATTTATGGCTCTACAAATCCTGTATCTGGCTCCTTTTACAACTTCACAACGCCTGAGCCGGTTGGAGTTGTTGCGGCATTCATAGGTGGGGAAAGTTCTCTAACCGATATCGTTCATGGCATCGCGCCTGCTCTCGTTGGCGGAAATGTTGTTATTGCGGTTGCTAATGAGGATTACCCGTTGTCAGCAATTACTTTGGCTGAGGTTTTAGCAACGAGCGATGTCCCTGGCGGCACTGTGAATATTTTGACTGGAAAATCAGCTGAATTAGCGCCTTGGATCGCCTCGCATATGGACATCGATGGAGTTGATGGATCAGGGGTTGATAACGCTACCTACGAAGCTCTAAAGCGTGAAGGTGCTGATAATTTGAAGCGAATCCAGAGATTCAAGCCAGTTGGAAATCCCCAACGGGTATTGAGCTTTATGGAGAATAAGACAGTCTGGCACCCAATCGGAATTTAGTTCTTAACCAGAACTTTCTCGTATCCGCGCAGTGAAAAAGTTGGTCTCCTAATAGGTTCTTGAGCCAATTCCAGATTTGGGAATCTCTTTAATAGAGCTGGCAGAGAGACCGACATCTCAAGACGGGCCAAAGGTGCACCAATACAGAAGTGAATACCGGCACCAAAGCCGATATGAGGATTCGGATTTCTTGATACCTCAAATTGACTAGCGTTAGAAAAAACAGTTTCATCACGGTTTGCCGAACCTAAGAGGCTTACGATTTTCTGACCTTGTTTGATCCCCACTCCCGATATTTCAATATCGCTAGTCGCGGTTCTTTCAAAATACTGCAACGGAGAATCAAACCTTAAAAACTCTTCAATGGCGGATTCAGAGTATTGATCAGGATTGCTAAACAACAACTCGCGTTGAGAATCATTTTGCAACAGTGAAACCATGCCATTTCCAAAACCATTTACGCTGGCTTCATGTCCGGCATTTAGTAGCAATACACAGGTAGCAATCAACTCATGGGTTGATAAGCGATCTCCAGCCTCATGAACTTGCGTTAATTCAGTAATCAAATCATTTTGCGGCTCTAATTTTCGCTTTTCCATAAGGGCCTGCACATAATCGGCAAACTCTTGGGCCGCCTTCTGGGCTTCGCGCTGATGCTCTAAAGGTGGATTAACCTCATACATCTTTACGATCGCTTGAGACCAAGGGCGAAGCAGATGCTCATCTTCAGGTGGAAAACCCAGCAATAACGCAATCACCTTAACCGGCAACGGTTCGGCATAATCCGCAATGAGATCAAATGCCTGATTTTTATGGGTTATTTCATCTAGCAAGGTTTCGGTAATCCGTGAGATCTCCGGGCGAAGGGATTCAATACGATTTCGATTAAAAGCTTTCAATACCAGCCCGCGCAAACGGGTGTGCTTGGGAGGTTCGCTATCTAATATGGAGTCAGAGTGAAGCCAATTAAAAACCTGCCATTCTGATTCTGGGATGCGATCCTGGTAGATGCGCCCTAATCCTTTATTTCGCAGCACTTCATTAGCATCACGATGTGTTGCGGCTAGAAAAACATTTAATTCTGGGTGCCAAATCGGTTTATTGAATTTTCGCAACTCTGCCAAATGTGGATAAGGATTCGCAATAACCTCTGAGTTTCGAAAATCAATCATGGCACTAATCCTATCCTTGATGAAAAGCTGCTTTGCGCGCCCGTTGATTCATGGTTTCAGCCACTTTTAAATCCCAATTATGGGCCTGGCTCATGACTTCATATTCGCGAGTGAGAGTGGTGTTGCTCATTAATCTGTTGTCGGTATTTAGCGCCACATTAAATCCGAGTTCATGCAAAATTGCTGCGGGATGTGTTTGATAACTCATTGCGGCACCGGTCTGAAGGTTTGAGGTAGGTGCCATTTCCAAGTGAATTTGTTGGTCCAATATAAATTTTGCAGCATCGGATAGAACCGGGGTGTCGGAGGAGAAATCGATCTCATCTATCAACCTCACACCATGTCCAATACGTTTTGCGCGACAGTTTGTGATTGCATCTTGCATTGAAGTAAAAGCAGCGGCTTCGCCAGCATGAATGGTGTAGGGAAAGCCCTGATCGTGTAGTAGATCGAAAGCTGCGCGATGATTACTGGCGGGAAATCCTGATTCAGCACCGGCAATATCAAAGCCCACAACACCTTTATCGCGGAATTGCAACACTGTTTCAGCCACTTCCAAGCTGCGATTAGCATGCCGCATAGCGCAAGCAATGAAGTAAGTTTCAATGATTTTTCCCTGCGCTTTTGCCTCAGTTATTCCTTGAGAGATTCCTTCTAGTGTTGCCGAAATTACCTCTGCAATAGATAAACCACCTTGGGTAAATAGCTCCGGTGCTCCACGCACCTCGGCATAAATCACTCCATCTTGGGCCAAATCCAACACACATTCTCGAGAAACCCGCACCAGATTTTCATAACTTTGCATCACTGCAATTGTGTAATCAAAGTTCTTCAAATACTTCTCTAAAGATCCCTCGTTGCAGCTTTCAAAAATGATCTGCTGTAACGCATCTGCTTCATACGAGGGTAGAGCTAAGTTAATTTCCTTGGCGATCTCAATTATGGTCTGGGGTCGCAGTCCACCATCTACATGATCATGCAGTAAGACTTTAGGAAGAGTTTGCAATTCTTTCAGAGTCACACAAAAACTTTGCTTAGAGATTTTCTGGACCAAAAGCCCAAGGCAATAATGTCGAAAGGGGAGCAGGTCCTTCCGGAGTCATAAATTGCGTGTTTGGGGTGCTGTGCTCCCAAAGTAATTGTCTGCAGCGACCACAAGGAGATAGCGCTTGTCCATGCGCATCTACGCAGTAGATTGCTCGCAAAATTGAACGACCACCCAATACTAAGTTTGATACCAAACCGCACTCTGCACACAATCCAATTCCATAGCTAGCGTTCTCTACATTGCAGCCAGAGACAATTCGACCATCTTCGGTTTGCGCAGCGACACCCACAGGAAAGTTTGAATAAGGGGCATACGCTTTTTTCATAGCTTCAACAGCGCTGGCCTGAAGTTTTTCCCAATTGATTTCACTCATATTTTCACCCATTCTGGAAGTTTATGGCGTTGTGAGCATTTTGCGAAGTGTTTCCTCAATAACGTTCATTCGTTGATCAGCCTGTGATTTCGCATCAGAAATTGGCCCCTGGCTTATGACCTCGATATAACACTTAATTTTGGGCTCAGTGCCACTAGGGCGAATGATGATTCGTGTTCCCCCTTCAAGAAACATTCGCACGCCATTGGTGGGAGGAAGATGATCTTTTGGAGCCTCCAAATCATCAAATTGCATCAATTTAAAGCCAGCAATATCAGCAGGGGTTTGATTCCGGAATTTTCCGAGGATTCCATCGATTTGCTGCACACTTGAAGTTCTTACTGAAATCTGACGAGTGGCGTGATAACCATGACGACTCCAAATTTCATCCAACAGGTCAATCAGTGTCTTTCCCTCGCGTGCTAAATCAGTAGCAAGCTGAACCATTACTAAAGCGGCACTTATGCCATCTTTGTCATTTACAGATTTAGCATCAACTGCATATCCCAAAGCTTCTTCATAAGCGAAACATAAATTTGGCAATTTTGCTAACCACTTAAAACCGGTAAGGGTCTCCTGGAATCTAATTCCATAATGTTTAGCAATCTTGCTTAGTATTGAGGATGAAACAATTGAATTAGCCATAATTGAGTTAGCAGGGGGATTATTTCGGGCGATATATTCACCAAGCAGCGCACCTACTTCGTCGCCGCGCAACATTCGCCAGCCTAAGGCGCCATCTTTAATTGCAACAGCACACCGATCGGCATCTGGATCATTGGCTATAACTAAATCTGCGTTATTTTGTTGAGCGGTTTCAAGGGCCAAATCAATTGCGCCCGGCTCCTCCGGATTTGGAAAAGCAACTGTTGAAAAATCTGGATCAGGATCGGCTTGAGCGCTAACCAATATTGGTGCAGGAAACCCAGCGGTCGTGAAAACTTTAGTAAGTGTTTCGGTGCCAACCCCATGCATCGCGGTATATACAACCTTTAGATTTCCTGTTGTTTTGGCTAGTTTGGCGGTGGCATTTACATAAGCATCAACATGTGATTCACCTAGAACTTCCCAACCCTCAGCTCTTGGCAAGTTCGGAAGTGGCGCGACAGCAGCTATTTGCGCTGATATTTCCTTATCGGCAGGGGAGATGATTTGTGAACCGTCGTAGGGAACCCCATCCACAGTTCCACCAAGATAAACCTTGTAACCATTGTCTTGTGGTGGATTGTGACTTGCGGTCACCATGATTCCCACATCGCATTTCAAAGCGCGAGTTGCATGAGCAAGTACCGGTGTGGGAAGTGGTCTTGGTAAAACATAAACTTTAAAGCCCGCTCCCATCATGATTTGGGCGGTGTCTTTAGTGAAATCCTCTGAACCATATCTTGCATCACGCCCGATCACTACAGAGGACATCCCATGCTTTTTCATGTAACTTGCAATTCCTGCGGCAGTTTTTGTTACGACCGCTCGGTTCATTCGGGAAGGACCAGGGCCAAGTGGTCCGCGCAAACCTGCGGTACCAAACTCTAAGAATCCCGAGAAACATGATTTTAATTCAGTTTCATTTCCTGAATTGAGAAGCTCTTGTAATTCCAAACGAGTTTTTGGATCTGGATCTTCCACAATCCACTGTTCAACTTCTTTGACTAATGCCTGATCAAGAGTTTTTCCCATGGCTAAAACCTACTACCGAGTTGGTCGGTTCATTAAATCGGTTAAGTAATCATCAGGGGCTCCGGCTTCGCGAGCCGCAGCAATCATAATTTCCAAATACCTTGAAGAGGGTAACCCTCCTTCAAATGAATTAAGAACATACACATAGCAAAGTGCTGAACCATCTAGAGTTTCAACTCGTACTCGAATTTTGCGATAGAGATCGGTAGTTACACCCTCCCATTCATCTAGCGCGTTTTCATCAGCTGAAGTCAGATCATAAATTGAAACAAATACGCTATGTAATGAATCTTCGGCCAGAGTGGCTACTGCACCTTCCCAACCAATCTCCTCGCCGCCAAAAGTTAATCTCCAGCCGCGCAGCCAGCCAGTTCCGCGGTGCGGGGAGTGGGGAGCACGCAGCAGCATCTGACGGGGGTCCAGATTTGAACCATATGCTGCATAAAGAGTCATGACAGTAAATCAAACCACCGATAACCCAATTTGTTAACAGCGTTTCGCAAAAGTGGCAGCGATAGGCCGATTACATTGGAGGTTTCACCTTCGATACGGGAAATAAAGGGCGAGCTCAATCCATCTAACGTAAATCCTCCAGCGACATTAAGTGGCTCACCAGTTGCCACGTAACTCACAATTTCCTCATCAGTCATATCGGCAAAGAAGACGCGGGTCGTTGCGATATCACTTATCTCAACACCTTTTTCAGTATCGATGATGCAATGCCCTGTATGCAGCAGCCCAGATTTTCCACGTAAAGATTTTGCGCGCGCGATTGCATTCTCGGCAGTTAGTGGCTTGCCAAGAGATTCGCCGTCAAATTCAAAGGTGGAGTCACATCCAATTACTAACGCAGGATAATCAATTTCTTTTCGAACTGTGTGCGCTTTAACAATCGCAAGTGCAACAACTAATTCACTCGGAGTTAATTGTGAGTAGGCATCATCTTCTTCATCAACGCCACTTACAACCACCTCTGGAGTGATACCAGCATTTTTGAGAAGTCGAAGCCTGGATGGAGATGAGGATGCCAATACAACTTTAGGAGGCACTACTTCTACCTAACGCTCTAAATTTCCATCCAGCATTAATCCAATGCTCACGATTTAGCGCATTGCGACCATCGATAATTACCGGATTTTTCACCAGCGCTTTTAGTGAGTTCGGATCCAAATCTCGATAGATTTTCCACTCTGTTAAGTGCAGAATTACATCAGCTGAATTAACACACTCTTCAATAGATTCAGTAAATGTCAGTTCGGGGTGCCGAGCTTTAGCGGGATGAATAGCTTTTGGATCATGCACGACGACATTTGCTCCCGCAGCGTGAATTTGTGCTGCGATATCTAGGGCAGGGGAATCGCGCACATCATCGCTATCAGGCTTAAAGGCTGCGCCCAAAACCGCAATTTTCTTTCCTTTTAAGTCAGCTCCGATATCTGCTCGTACCAAATCAATCATTCGTTGTCTGGCACGAAGGTTTATCGAATCTATTTCTCGTAAAAATTCAACAGATTGTTTCGCTCCCAACTCCTCGGAGCGAGCCATGAAGGCACGAATATCCTTTGGTAAACAACCACCACCAAATCCAATACCTGCTTGAAGGAACCGAGAACCAATTCTCGGGTCATATCCAATTGCTTTGGCAAGAACTGTTACATCTCCGCCAGCAGCTTCACAAATTTCAGCCATTGCATTGATAAAAGAGATCTTGGTTGCTAAGAATGAATTAGCAGCTACTTTAACCAACTCAGCGGTAGGCAGATCCGCTCTAATCCAAGGCACATTGTTATCTAACAAAGGTTTATAGGTTTCACGCAAAATCATCTCGGCACGATCAGAGGTAACTCCGACAACTAATCGATTGGGACGTAAAGTATCCTCTACCGCAAAACCTTCCCGGAGAAACTCAGGATTCCATGCCAATTCGACTTCATTATTAATCTTTGCTAACTCGCTACTCAATCTCTCGGCGGTACCTACTGGAACAGTTGATTTACCAACAATGAGCGATCCAGCTTTAGCAATCTTGGCAATTTCCAAAATCGATTCGTTAACATAACTGAGATCTGCGGCTAAACCATCTCTAAGTTGTGGGGTGCCTACACAGATAAAATGCACATCGCACTCAGCGGCTTTAGAAAAATCAGTAGAGAATTTCAATCTCCCTGAAGATAGTTCCTGAGTAAGAAGCTCCTCAAGGTCTGGTTCAAAGAAAGGAACTTTGCCTAAATTAAGTTGTGAAATCTTGCCTTCATCAACATCAATTCCAACAACCTCAAAACCTAAAGAGGACATAGCGGCGGCGTGGGTTGCGCCTAAATATCCAGTTCCTATTACAGAGAGCTTGAGCATGATGCCAAAAGCCTAGCTCTTACAGGGGTTATCAGCTGCACTTCCGGTCTTGAATTTATCGACGATTGAAGGAGAGGCTGATGGATCAGCTTTGACCTTGTCCAAAAGTGCATCATCATTTTTTATCCGCTCAAAAAGTTCGGGGGCAAGTACTGGGTCCCATAGGACAGCGGCGCTCACGCCGTTTTTGCTGTAGTTGTAATACTTCAATGGAATAGTCAAAGTGCGTACATTTGAAGCCGACAAATTCCTAAGTTGTTTACCAAGTGTTAGCAAATCGCCTTGGTTCAAACCTTCATCAGTAACGACACTATCTAAAGCAGAGCTAACGAAATCAAGCATCTTTACCGGATTTAGCAGAACTCCCGCGCTAGTGGCTTTGCGTAGCATCGCACCGGCAAACTCTTGTTGCCGCTTCATTCTTCCTAGGTCACCAAGTCCATCAAATTGACGGGTTCGAACATACTTCAAAGAGTCGACGCCATCCAAGATATGTCTACCGGCAGGAAGTACGAGATGACTTTTAGGATCATCTATATCTCGCTTAGTACAAATTTCAACACCACCAAGCGCATCAACCATGCGCACAAAACCAACAAAATTTATTTCAACGTAGTGATCGATTCTTAATCCCGACATTTCTTCAAAAGTCTGAATTAGAAGTGGTGCTCCACCCCAGTTATAAGCAGAGTTTATTTTTGAATAAGAGGCAGGAATTAATTTTCCTTGAGAATTATTGTGTTCCGGTATTCGAGCATATGTGTCGCGCGGAACTGAAATGATTGCGGCCTTATCGCGCTTTTTTGATATATGAACTAACAACATGGTGTCAGAGCGTTTACCTGCGGCGACCTCAGTGCCACCAACTTTTAATCTTTTGATCTCAGCTCGGCTTAAACCTTCTCGGGTGTCAGATCCCACCACAAGATAATTCACAGCCGAAGATTCCTTCTTTGGTCGATTATCTAATCCGGCGAAAGCATCAATTTTTGGAATAGCTGCGGTAATTCTTCCCAAGCCGGCCCAGGAGATAGCTGAAATCGCCACAATAGATATAGAAAGTATCGTGAAGAAACGAATTGCCCGTGGTGATTTCACGAGCCTAAGAGTAATTGGACGATAGCGTTTGAACGTTATGGCCACTCAAATTCAACGCGGTGATAAATCCCACCCAGCCGATTCGCCGCCAGTTTCCATCATCCTCACAGTTTTAAATGAGGAAGCGCATCTCAGGGAGGCAATTTCTGCAGCGTTGAACTCTGATTATTCTGGCGAGCTAGAGGTCATCATCGCCGTTGGACCATCAAATGACTCCACCTGGGCGATTGCGCAAGATATTGCAAAGAGCGATTCTCGAGTGCGAGTGATCGAAAATCCAACTGGCAAGACTCCCGCTGGGTTAAATGCTGCGCTTCGTAACTCCAAACATGAAATTGTGGTTCGCATTGATGGACACTCCGAGATAGAAAAAAATTACATAACAACCGCGGTCCAGACTTTGCAGGAAACTGGTGCAGTAAATGTTGGTGGCGTGATGGCTGCCGAAGGTGTCACTACATTTGAAAAATCTGTGGCCCGCGCTATGAGATCACCAATTGGTGTTGGAAGTGCAAAGTTTCACACTGGTGGCAAAGCTGGTAAGACCGACACTGTTTATTTAGGAGTTTTTAAGAGAGCTGCCTTAGATGCGGTCGGTGGCTATGACGAGAATTTCATTAGGGCTCAAGATTGGGAAATGAATTTTCGTTTGCGTGAAAAAGGTGGCTTGATTTGGTTTAACCCAGATTTAAGGGTTACTTACAGACCACGTAATTCAATCCGGAAGCTCGCCAAACAATATTTTGAATATGGCAGATGGCGCCGGATGGTTATTAGGACTCATAAAGGAACGGCAAACTACCGATACTTGGCACCGCCAGTTAATTTATTGGGAAATCTAATTTCACTTTTGCTCGCAGTATTAATTAGTCCTTGGTTTTTAATACCCCCAGCCGGATATCTCGTAGCAATTACGTTATCCGGGTTGATTATGGGAAAGAGCTGGGGAGAGCGAATCCGTTTGCCGATTGTTTTGATAACTATGCATTTTTCCTGGGGATTTGGTTTCATTTCTTCACCTCGCAACCTAATTAACCTTTAAATTAAAGGCGCTGCGGTACCCTAAGAAATATGGGTAAAAGATGGCTCTTCCTCACTTCTTTTACAGTGTTAAGCACTGTCCTCTTCGCGCTAATTACCCCTGCCCAAGCCAGAGTTCAAATCCCCACCGATTTTAGATTCTTTGGATCCGGGTATGGTCATGGCGTCGGAATGAGTCAGATTGGTGCGCGTGGCCAAGCTCTAGAAGGTAAGACCGCGGTAGAGATTCTTAATTATTACTATCCCGGCACCGCTGTTACGCCTTACCCTGATAATCAATTAATTAGAGTTAATATCGCAAATTTGGTCAGTTCTATTTCGCTAAACATGGTTGGCAATAAAGGTGAAATTCGAATATATCGTGGTGACATTGCTCCAACAGAAAACCCAGAACCTTTTGGAATTTATTCCGGTGACACAACCGCTCTCTTTTCTAATTTTGCTGGAACAGTTGTGCCGGTACTTTCATCACCTACTGCAAAATATGCTCCGATAACTCCAGAAAGTGCCTGGACTGTTAGATGGGAAACCAGCACCACAACCATTGCTGTCACTAATGGAACCACGGTAAATCAATATAAATATGGGCAATTAGTTTTTAAGAGTGTTCAGAATTTACTTAGCTCTTACTTGGCGGTCACCAACACTTTAAGGTTGCATGACGAATATTTATGGGGACTAGGAGAGGTTCCATCCTCATGGCCAGCGGCTGCACTTGAGGCACAAGCAATTGCTGCACGCACCTATGCCTTAGGAAAATTATCACGATTAAAACCAGAGTGTGATTGCAATATTTACAACACGACTGTAGATCAGAATTTTGTTGGCTATGTAAAAGAGACTGAAGCTATTTATGGAATAAAGTGGAAAGAAGCTGTGAATAGAACTTTCTTTGATGCTGACAATGCATTGACAGTTACGCTAAATGGCAAACCAATAAGCGCTTTTTATCATTCCTCCAGCGGAGGGGTGACACAAAATGTAAAAGATGTTTGGGGCAGTCCAATTGCTTACTTGCAGGGAGTCCCTGATCCTTGGAGCTTAGATCCGCAGATAAATCGCAGATATGCATTGTGGTCCAGATTCCTTACTCAAGAGATGATGGCGCAAGCTTTCGGACTTTCCAATGTAATTTCCTACACAATTAACGCTCGAACCCCGACCGGCAGCGTTTCATCAATAACCGCCATTTCTTCAAATGGCTCGACCGCCACCCTTTCTGGCGAAGTGTTTCGCTCTCGAGTGAAGCTTCCCTCTACTTGGATTCATAACGCTCGGCCTCTGGTTAGAGTTCCATTTGTGGCGACTGATTGTGTTGAAGCGGTGTTGCAAAAAGTTCCAGTTTGCCTAATTTAGTTAGGGCAAATAAATATTTAGTTGGAATGCAGGATTGAGTTCAATCCCTCCCAAGAACCTGATTTTGGTAGCGCTTCTAAGGCACCGCTTTGTGAGTTTCTTCTAAACAACAACCCATTTGCTTTAGAAAGCTCTCTTGCTTTAACAGTAGACCCATCAGGAAGTTTTACCTTTGAACCTGCTGTGATGTAGACGCCGGCTTCGACAACACATTCATCACCGAGTGAGATTCCTAAGCCTGAATTTGCTCCTAAGAGTGTTTTCTTCCCAATAGAAATTACCTCTTTACCGCCACCACTTAAAGTTCCCATGATTGATGCTCCACCGCCAATGTCAGAACCGTCACCCACGACAACTCCGGCCGAGATTCGGCCCTCAACCATAGAAGTACCAAGAGTTCCAGCGTTGAAATTAACGAAACCTTCATGCATCACAGTGGTGCCACTAGATAGATGCGCTCCAAGACGAACTCGATCCGCATCTGCAATTCGAACCCCTTCCGGAATGACGTAATCAACCATGCGCGGGAATTTGTCAACGCCATACACCGCTACAAACCCATATTTTTGCTGTAGCTGAACCCGGACCTCTGAAAATCCGTTTACTGCACAAGGACCATGTGAAGTCCAAACAACATTGTTTAGAATTCCAAATATTCCATCTAGCGATAAACCATGCGGTTTCACAAATCTATGTGACAAGAGATGTAAACGTAGGTATGCATCTGAAACATTTGCTGGGGCGGCATCAAGATCAATTTCAATCGCTACCAACTCGCGTTTAACTTTTCGAGTGATGTCAGATCCAGCCAGCGCATCCAAATTAGGAGCGGCAGCTGCATCTAATTTCCCCAATCCAAGTGCGTGAAAATAGGTATCTAGGACCGCACCAGACTCGGAAATAGTGGCGACACCAAAGCCAAAGGCGGTCCGAGTGTTGGTCTGAGATTCAGTCATGGGCCAACGCTACCAAGTTAATTTATGAACTCGATGGTGATGCGCTCTGCCCTTAGAGTGAGCTCATGAAAATCGCTGTCTATTGCGCATCATCGAAGGCGGTGTCACCAGAGAATTTGAACCTTGGTTTTCAACTTGGCGCCGCTATTGCGCAAAAAGGACATGAGTTGGTTTGGGGCGGTGGCGCAATTTCTGTCATGGGCGAGGTAGCAAAGGGAGCGCGTCAACACGGCGGAAAGACCATTGGTGTAATACCTGAACGATTAATGAATGTGGAGTTTATAGATCACGACTCAACAGAGCTTCATGTCGTATCAGATATGCGCGAGCGCAAAGGTTTGATTGAAAAAGTTTCTGATGGTTTTATTGCTTTGCCAGGTGGAATCGGAACTCTTGAAGAGTTCTTTGAAATATGGGTAGGTAGATATTTGGGGTTTCACAACAAACCTATAGCTGTTTTGGATCCAAATAATGTTTATAACACTTTGCGAATTGCACTTGATGATTTAACCGCCAAGAACTTCATGAAGCCCGGCCAACATGAGCTAGTAAATTGGTGTTCAGAAATTGATACTGCGCTTAATCATGTAATTGACAATCGCGTTACGGAAATAAAATAGAAATGCTAAAAGAGTTTAGAGTTTCAGTTGAAATAAATGCCAGCATCGAAGAAGTTTGGGAAAAGTTGGTTGATTGGAAATCACAAAGTGAATGGATGGCCCTGACAAAAGTTTGGTCGAGCGTTGATAGTGGTGGAATTTCAGGAATCGGTACTGAAATCTCAGCCTTCACCGGAATCGGATCAATTGGGGTTTTAGATAAAATGAGAATAACAAAATGGGAACCGCCGTTATTTTGCGCTGTTGAACATTTTGGCAAAGTTATTAAAGGGATTGGCGAATTCCGACTTACTACAATTCCTGGAGACAATTCAGAAACCAAGGTGCGCTTTGATTGGTATGAAGAGATTGATGCACCAAAGCTCATGTTGTTGCTAATTAAGCCTGGAACCTTGCTCGCAGTGGCCTACTCTCTAAGGAAGTTCGCACGTTCTTTTAGCGCCTGACCGCAATGCACCCAGTAATCTTTAGGTGTGGATCAAACGCTGAGTGAGCTAATCGCCACGCTGCCTGAAGAGGAGCGGGTGGTTCTTACCCTGCATTATTTGCGCCAGCTATCGATAGCCGAGATTGCCGGAGCCATTGGGGTTCCTGAGCGTTCAATCAACGCGGTCTTAGCCTCTGGCCGTACAAAGCTCAGCTCAGCTCTTAATATCCAATCTCAATTTCCCCTCGGGTAGCCAGATGAGAGATAATTCGCGCTCTGATTTATTAAAGAGCGAACCTGAAAGAAAGGGCACCCCATGGCAGCCATGAAACCCCGCACTGGCGATGGACCAATGGAAGTTACCAAAGAGGCCCGCAGTCTTGTAATGCGCATCCCGCTAGAAGGTGGCGGTCGCCTAGTTGTTGAGCTAAATCAGGAAGAAGCTCGCAATTTGGCAGATGTTCTGAACGCATCAATTGCGCTGTTGAAGAAGTGAATCGTCCGATCCCGAATCTCGGATCGATAGCAGCTCCGAGTGATTTCTCGGAAAAATTTTTTAGTAAATATACCCATATAGCTTTGCCACTCATCTCAGATGAGGGTACTTTGGAAATTGAGCTTAGTAAAAAAGATTTAAAACAAATATTCGGAATTTATAATTTAGATTTTCAGTTGGAAGTTAAGAAATATGGAAGCGGAGTTACTGGCAAAGCCGGTGAAGTAATTGAAATCCCAGTTTTAAGCGAGAACTCAAATGAAGAATTGGTAAAACTTTTATTAGTGGGAGTTGGTACCAGATCTGATGTTGATCTTAGAAAAGCGGGAGCTGCGATAGGAAGAAAAGTTAAAGGCACAAAAGCTAACGTCTTGTCTTTACTTGCAAAAAGTGCAAAGTCAGCACAAATTCATTACTTAGCATCTGCTCTATCTACGTACACTTGGAGTCAGAAAACTTCGGCCAAACCGGATACTCCGTCCTTTAATTTAATGGGAGATTTTGCAGAAATAGCGCAGTACTCCGAAGTTTTACTCAACGCTACTTGGCGCACCCGAGATTTGATTCATACTCCATCAAATATTAAATCTCCTGCCTGGATGGCCGAACAAGCCAAGAAGTTTGCTAAAGGGAGCTCAGTTTCAATAAAGGTGAAATCTGGAAAAGAGTTATCTGAGTTTGGCGGTCTGCGCGCAGTAGGAAACTCAAGTCAGAAGAGTCCTCCACGTTTTGTCGAAGTTTCATATCGTCCGAAAACAAGCAAGAAAACACCACATGTTGTTTTGGTGGGTAAAGGAATTACCTTTGATACGGGAGGCGTTTCGCTTAAACGCCCTTACGACACTATGACCGCAATGAAAAGCGATATGTCCGGTGCCGCGGCAGTTCTGATGGTTACCCTCGCCGCAGCTGAATTAAAACTCCCGGTTCAAGTTACCGCGTTGTTGATGCTGGCTGAAAACGCACTTTCAGGCACCTCCCAACGTCCCTCCGATGTCATAACTCATTACGGCGGTACAACAGTTGAGGTCATTAATACCGATGCAGAAGGCCGCTTAGTTCTAGCCGACGGACTGGCTTATGCTGATAAGAATTTGAATCCTGATTACTTAATTGATGTCGCAACACTAACTGGCGCTGCAACTTTAGGTTTGAGTCGTTTTTACGGCGCGCTCTACACACGAGATAAAAAACTGGCAAATCAACTTTCGAGCCTAAGTGATTTAACTGGTGATCGCATTTGGCATATGCCACTAGTAGATGATTATGCAATTGCCTTAGATAGCGATGTGGCAGATTTCAACCACACAGCAGATAAGTATAAATTTCAAGGTGGTTCTGTAACCGCAGCACTTTTCTTGGAAAAGTTTGTGGGAAATAGAAAATGGGCTCATCTAGATATTGCAGGACCAGCCCGTTCAGAGATTGATGCCGGCGAAAACATAAAAGGTGGAACCGGATATGGAGTTCGACTGCTTACTGAATGGATTTCAAAACTTTGATTCCAGAAATCGGCGATAGAGGTTTTGCTGAAAGAACTTTGGCAAACCGCGGTGACATGCGTCCATTCTCTAACTCTTACATCCCTGAAACAGAGGTAATCCAGCGCGCCCGGGCACGTGGAGTTGAAATAGGAACCTATGACACGACATCTGCGATTGGTTCGCTATTGCGGTACTTAACACATTTAATCGGAGCAAATTCCATTGTAGAAGTCGGAACCGGCGCGGGTGTTAGTGGATTATGGATTTTCCAAACTTTGTCCCAGAAGGGATTACTGACTTCAATTGATGATGAAGTTGAGAATGCCAAACTAGCTAAACAGGCTTTTGATGAAGGAGGCATTAGTCCTTCTCGCTATCGATTAATTACTGGAAATAGCCGTGAAGTGGTTGGAAAACTGGCTGACAGCCTTTATGACATCTTTGTCCTGCGTAGCAATACCGATCTCTTAGAAAATGTAGAAAACGCTTATCGTTCACTTCGTCCCGGCGGCGTACTCGTAATTGACCGCGCATTATTGGCCGGCAAAGTTGCTGATCCCACACAGCGTGACCCGGAAACTATTGCCTATAAAGAGGTCATCAAAATGATTAAAGAAGCCAATGATCATTGGCTGCCATTGTTATTACCGGTTGGCGACGGTGTTCTGGTCGCTACAAAAGTTAATTGATTAGGATAGGTAAATGTTTGGAATTGGTATGGGAGAGTTCCTGGGACTTGTCGTCTTAGGATTATTTCTTGTCGGTCCAGACAAATTACCAAATGCCGCGCGAGATTTTGCGCGCTTCCTCCACAAAGTTCGCAACTTCACCTCTTATGCTTCCCGTGAACTAAAAGAAAATCTGGGACCTGGTTTTGAGGATCTTGATGTAACTGATTTAACTCCCAAGAATTTAGCGAAAAAAGTAATCGGTACCGCCATGGATGATGTTAAAGGCGAAATTAAACCTGTCGCTAGTGAAATCAAGAGACAAACCAAGGACATCAAAGATGTCGCCAAAATTGATCCGGATTTACTATGAGTTCTGAGGTAATTTCACTCATAAATTCCGCTTTAGCTACTGTCTCTGATCCCGAACTTCACAGACCATTGCCAGATTTAGGAATGGTGGAACGTGTTGATTTCGCAAATGGAATCGCTGAAATTAAAATCTTATTAACTATTTCTGGTTGCCCGATGCGAGATAGATTGCAAAAAGATGTGACAGATGCGGTTTCAAAGGTTCCAGGGGTTAATCAGATTTCTCTTGAGTTCGGCGTTATGAATGAACAACAACGCGATAATGTAAAAAAATTGTTGCGTGGAGGAAGAGAGAAGTTCATTCCATTCGCTCAACCAGATTCTTTAACCCGGGTCTGGGGAATCTCCTCTGGCAAAGGCGGAGTTGGAAAATCCTCTGTCACCGTGAATTTGGCTGCTGCGCTAGCTAGCCGGGGATTCAAAGTCGGCGTTCTTGATGCCGATGTTTACGGCCATTCAATTCCACGCTTATTGGGAATTGAAGGTCAAAGACCAACAGCAATTGATCAAACTTTTATACCCGTTGAAATTAATGGAATCAAAGTAGTCTCCATAGAGATGTTTAAGCCAGATCGCGCCGATCCAGTTGCTTATCGTGGCCCTTTGTTGCATCGTGTTCTGGAACAACTGCTAAGTGATGCATATTGGGGCGATCTTGATTTCTTACTGCTTGATTTGCCACCAGGAACTGGCGATATTGCCATCTCACTAGGACAGCTAATCCCGGCCTCAGAAATTATCGTTGTAACAACGCCGCAGTTGGCCGCAGCAGAGGTAGCACCGTATCGCCCACCAACTCAAACAACACATTATTGGCGTTATTGAAAATATGTCGGCATACACAGATTCAATTAGTGGAGCACGTGTTGCATTATTTGGTGAAGGCGGGGGAGCAGAAACCGCCAAACGTTTGAGTACTTTGGTTGGCGCTGAAGTTCCACTAGTAGCAGAGGTTCCATTTGAAATTGAGTTGAGAGCAGGTGGCGATAACGGTCAGCCAATTGTTTGGCAGAATCCGGAATCATTGGCCGCTCAACAGTTCTTCAAAGTTGTTGATGCTCTTGCGCCCCGAAAGAAATCGTTACTTGGTGTCAGACTTGGCGTCAGTACTTGATTTCTGATCAATTAATTCCTTTATCTCAGCTACCAACTCTTTTCGCATAGCCGCAATCTCGCGCACCATAAACTCAGTCACAGCCAAGTTTCTCTCATCGCGCGCTCTATCCTCTTGTGATGTAACTCGATCACGATCGGCTTGTCGATTTTGCGCGAGAAGA
>JBDKIY010000004.1:0-51077 GCA_039796875.1 Actinomycetota bacterium | reverse complement strand
GAATTAAGCCGCATGCTCCGCTGCTTGTGCGGGGCCCCGTCAATTCCTTTGAGTTTTAATCTTGCGATCGTACTCCCCAGGCGGGGCACTTAATGCGTTTGCTGCGTCGCGGAAACCGTGGAAGGTTCCCACAACTAGTGCCCACCGTTTACGGTGCGGACTACCAGGGTATCTAATCCTGTTCGCTCCCCGCACTTTCGCTCCTCAGTGTCAGTTATGGCCCAGAGACCTGCCTTCGCCATTGGTGTTCCTCCTGATATCTGCGCATTCCACCGCTACACCAGGAATTCCAGTCTCCCCTACCACACTCTAGTCTGCCCGTATCGACTGCAGGTCTGAGGTTGAGCCTCAGATTTTCACAATCGACGCGACAAACAACCTACGAGCTCTTTACGCCCAATAATTCCGGACAACGCTTGCACCCTATGTATTACCGCGGCTGCTGGCACATAGTTAGCCGGTGCTTCTTCTTTAGGTACCGTCACTTTCGCTTCTTCCCTACTGAAAGAGGTTTACAATCCGAAGACCTTCATCCCTCACGCGGCGTCGCTGGGTCAGGCTTGCGCCCATTGCCCAATATTCCCTACTGCTGCCTCCCGTAGGAGTCTGGGCCGTGTCTCAGTCCCAGTGTGGCCGGTCGCCCTCTCAGGCCGGCTACCCGTCGTCGCCTTGGTGAGCCTTTACCTCACCAACTAGCTGATAGGCCGCGAGACCATCTTTCATCAAAATTTTTTCCCGGCTCGGCGATGCCGCCAAGACGGAGTATCCGGTATTAGCACCGGTTTCCCGGTGTTATCCCAGAATGAAAGGCAGGTTTCTCACGTGTTCCTCACCCGTTCGCCACTAATCCATTCCCGAAGGAACTTCATCGTTCGACTTGCATGTATAAAGCACGCCGCCAGCGTTCGTCCTGAGCCAGGATCAAACTCTCCATTGAATTTTGATTCAACGAGACGTTGATTCCGGCGAAAGACATAAACAACTGTCGTTTATTTATTGTCTTTGACCAATTGAAGGATTCGACGGGCATGGCAATAAAGCCATACCTCATCGAGGTAATTGGCATTGACTTATGGCACGCTGTTGAGTTCTCAAGGTACGGGTGCGCTCCGAGTCCGGGCCTTACAGCCGTTAGCAGGGCACAACCAATCCGCCCTTGCGGGCAGAAGGAGAAACTTAGACGCCTTTTCCTCCTAGGTCAAATCGCGCTCGCAGCCCCCTTGCGGATGGCACACAAGTGCTCAAAAACCTTGAAAAATAAGGGTTTTTAGCCTCTTTTGGGAAGTTTTCTCGTTACTCGGCCTAATGTTGAAGTCCGATTTCGTATCGAGACCCGAACCTTATCTAGGGTTTCGACGGGAGGCAAATCCGTACATGACCAAAATCCTGGTTTGGGGAATCAAAAATCAGCTGAAAAATGCCTAGATTACCTCGACAGCTGCAAGATCTCGTTTTCCTTTTCGCAAAACAATAAATCTTCCATGCATTACATCATCCATTGAAGGCTTGTGATCTTCGCCAGAAATCTTTTGATTATTAATGTAAGCACCACCTTCTTTTACGACTCTGCGCGCCGCAGATTTTGAATCAACAACACCAGTGGCAGCAATTAAATCTACCCAAGAAGGAAATTCTGCACCGCCGTTAATTGTGGTGCGAGGTAATTCTTTCAACGCAGCCTCTAATGTTGATTCATCGAGATCTCGAATCTCTGATTGACCAAATAAAGCCTTAGCAGCATTTTCAACTTTTTCAGCTTGATCAGCGCCATGAATCAAAGTCGTTACTTCCCGAGCCAATGCACGGTGAGCTTCACGTGCACCAGGATTAGTTCTTAATGAATCAAATAGAGTTTCTAACTCTTCATGCGATTTGAATGAAAAAGTTCGTAGTAACTGCTCTACATCGCGATCATCTGAGTTTAAGAAGAATTGGAAGAATGCGTATGGCGAAGTCATATTTGGATCGAGCCAAACTGAACCATCTGCAGTCTTTCCGAATTTAGAGCTATCAGCCTTTGTTAATAGCGGAATTGTTAAGGCATGAGCAGCTTTGCCCTCTACACGCCTAATCAAATCAACACCAGCCACAATATTGCCCCATTGATCACTGCCTCCGATTTGCAGTGAACAATCTTCACGGCGATTCAATTCAAGATAATCAAAAGCTTGCAAAACTTGGTAAGAAAACTCAGTGTATGAAATTCCGCCAGACTCTAAACGTGAAGAAACAGAATCTTTAGACAACATCTGATTTACGCTGAAATGTTTTCCGATATCGCGCAAGAAATGAATTGCAGACACTGGTGCGGTCCAATCCAGGTTATTAGCCATAATTGCAGCATTTGACCCAGAAAAATCGAGAAATCCAGCTAATTGATGATGGATCTTTTCCACCCACTCATTTACCACCTCAACCTCATTGAGAGTGCGCTCTGAGTTTCGACCACTGGGATCTCCTACTAAGCCAGTAGCACCACCTACTAAAGCTATGGGCTTGTGACCTGCCATCTGGAAGCGACGCAACACGGTGAGCGCCACTAAATTTCCAATATGCAAACTGGGCGCAGTTGGATCAAAACCTAAATATAGGGAACGCGAACCACCATCTAGAAATTTAGCTAAGGCTTCAAACTCTGTGGTTTGAGCAATGGAGTTTCTCCACTTTAAATCCTCTAGTAGCGCGTTGGTCACTGGCTCATCATGCCCGAAAAGCGCTCCCGCTCGTGGGAAATCCATTTGGAGTCCAGTTCGATTTGGTGGCGAAGTGATGAGATCTGAGACCTAACACTTTTTGGCGATGTACCGTTTTTAGAAGTTCGTGCCCCTAGCGCAGAGTCTGCATTTAGAGCAGTTCGTACTTCCCCGGTCAATTTTGGATGTGCCTGCCGCAATTGCTCATCGCTCAACTCATGAAGTTGCAGTTCATTATTCTCGCAAATCTTCACACAAGTTCCCGCAGCTTCATGAGCTTGAGAAAACGGGACTCCTTGTTTGACCAAAAAGTCTGCAATCTCGGTAGCTAAGGAAAACCCTTCTGGCGCAGATTGCTTCATTCTATTTACATCAAACTTAGTAGTTGCAATCATGCCGGTTACTGGCGGAATAAGGAGCAAAATATTTTCAATTGAATCAAAGACGCTCTCCTTGTCCTCTTGTAAATCCCTGTTGTAGGCAAAAGGCAATCCCTTTAGCACTGCCAATAAGCCCGTTAAGTTTCCAACAAACCTTCCCGCTTTTCCACGAGCTAATTCCGCTACATCAGGGTTCTTCTTCTGAGGCATAATTGAAGAACCAGTCGCGAAAGCATCATCAATTTGTGCCCAACCGAATTCGGTGCTGCTAAGCAAGGTCCACTCTTCGCCAATTCTTGAGAGATGAACTCCTGCCAGTGCAATTACGAAGAGCGCCTCTGCGGCAAAGTCGCGATCAGATACCGCATCGATGCTATTTGAAACAACATCATTGAAACCCAATTCCTTTGCGGTCTTCAAAGGATCAAGTGGTAGCGCAGAGCCGGAGAGAGCTCCAGAACCAAGTGGAGAGAAATTGGTCCGCTTCAACCAATCTTGAATTCGGGAGATATCTCTTGAGAATGAATGTGCATGCTTGGCGATTTCGTGACCAAAAGAGACGGGTTGAGCATGTTGCAAGTGAGTAAATCCTGGCGCAACGTTTTCAATATAGGTCTCCGCTAAGTCTGCGATAGCTTTTTCTAACTCTACAAGTTGTTGTGCCAACTCGATCATGTGATCAATTAGGTACATTTTAAAATCAGTTGCTACCTGATCATTGCGAGATCGTCCTGCGCGAATGGAACCGCCAATCTCCCCTAGTTTTTCCTTTAAACCACGCTCTAAAGCAGAATGGACATCCTCATCGGAATCTATGGGAAGAAATTTCCCTTGTGATACTTCAACCTGCAACTCTCGAATGGCTTTTTCAAGTTGATTAGCAATTTCCTTTGAAATGATGGAATTCGCTTTCAAGACTGATACATGCGCTAAAGAACTGCGCAGATCGTAAGGAGCTAATCGCCAATCAAAATGAACGCTGCGAGATAAATTAAATACCGCATCACTTGGTCCAGTACTGAACCTGCCACCCCAAAGCGTCATTATCTTCTCGCTCTCTTTGTTGGTTTTCTATTGCCTTTATTCAGATTTCCTGCTCCGGAGCCTCCGGTGAATTTCTGTATTTCGTTTGCTAGGGCTTTACCACCATTTGCGCTTCGAGAGATAACTAGAACAGTGTCATCACCGGCAATAGTTCCAATTAATGAAGGCAGCACTCCCTTGGCTGCAGCCCGATCAAGTGAACTCGCGAACAATTGCGCACCGCCCGGTGGAGTTCTAACTACCACCAAGTTCCCACTTACTTCCATGTTGAGAACTAATTGTTCCGAAACTCCAGCAACACGGTTCGAACCCTGATTTCCACCATCCAAAAGTAGGTATCGCATCTCTCCTTTTTCATCTTTGACGCGAACTGCACCAACCTCCTCCAAGTCCCGACTTGCGGTCGCTTGGGTTACCTCGATGCCCTCATCATCTAAGAGTTCAACTAAATCACTTTGCGAATGCACTAAACCCTTCTGGATTAGCGAGACCACCAAAGCTCGCCTCGCGTTGGAGGAAATAGCTGCTCTTTTAGCCACGATAAATCTCCTCGCAGACTTCATTGAAGGCGGTTGCAAACTTCATGATTTGAGATTCGCTCACCAAATATGAAGGAGCTAGGCGTATTACATTTTCATTTGCTGCGTTAACTAAGAAGCCACGTTCTTGCAATCCTTGTGCCGCCTCTTTCGCTTTCAATTCTGCAACTACGATGCCAATTAGTAAACCTTCACCTCTTACCTCTTTAACTCCCACGATCGGCGAAATTACATTTCTTAAGAGCGCACCTTTTGCGCGATTAAGCGCTAAATAATCTTTTGCTTTAATCTCTTTGATCACAGCGAGGGCGGCAGCACAAGAAATTGGATTGCCTCCAAAGGTTGTGCCATGCATTCCCGGCTTGAAGAGTGAAGCAGCTCTTCCTAAGCCGATCATCGCACCGAGCGGCAACCCACCTCCCAGTCCTTTAGCAATAGTTATTACATCTGGAGAAAAGCCTTCTTTTTCATAACCAAACCATGATCCGGTTCGACCCATGCCGGTCTGTACCGCATCAATCACCAATAGCGCACCAGTTTTGTCGCAAACTTCCCGTGCCGCCTTCAAATAACCACTTGGCGGAACAACCACTCCCGCTTCACCCATGATGGGTTCCAAAATCAACATAGCTGTTTTTTTAGTAACAGCTTTTCGAAGCGCTTCTAAGTCACCATAAGGAACATGTTTTATGTTCTTGATCAAGGGTTTGAAAGGATTTCGTTTTGCCGGCTGGCCGGTTAATGAAAGTGCGCCCATGGTTCTACCGTGGAAGGAGTTTTGCGCTGCCACGATTTTGGTTCTTCCAGTCAATCGCGAAAGTTTCATGGCGGCTTCATTTGCCTCCGCTCCTGAATTACAAAAGAATACTCGGGCCGATTTATCCCCTGTCATTTCAATCAGTTCTGCAGCAAGCTTTAAACCAGGTTCATGGCTATAGAAATTACTGACGTGGGAAAGAACTTTGCTTTGGTCACCTATCGCTTTAGTTACTTGGGAGTGATTATGGCCAAGCAAATTTGTAGCAATTCCACCTAGAAAATCCAGATACTTCTTGCCCTGCTCATCCCACACTTCCAGGCCTTTACCGCGAATTAAATGCAGGTTTGGCGTTCCGTAATTGTCCTGCATTAATGCGGTCCATTCTTTATTAATGGATTTTCTATTAATGGATTCTTTAGTCATGGATGTATCCAAGTTCCGCCTGAGCCTATAAGCGCAGACTGGAATGCCGTTAGCGATTTTCCATCAATAATCCGCGCAGATAATGAACCTGATAAGACCGCATTAACCGCCGCCTCAACTTTTGGAATCATTCCTTCTGAGAAACTCAATTTACTCAACTCTTGGACTGAGATTTTTTCGATCAGGGAGTTTCGATCTGGCCAGTTGGCATAAATCCCTGGCACATCAGTAAGGAAAATCATTTGATTCGCACGAAGTGAACCGGCAATTGCGCCAGCTGCTAGATCCGCATTGATATTAAGTGCCTGACCGTTAGAAGCATTAGACACAGGAGATACAACTGGTAAGTAGCCCATATCTAACAAATCGTCCAGCACTTTAGGATTCACTTTTACAATTTTGCCCACTAAACCCAAATGCTCTTCATCCTTGAGTTCAACTTCGAGTAGTTGAGCATCGCTGCCCGTAATGCCAACTGCAGGCAAACCCGCTTCTTTCAGCGAGCGTACGACGGATCTTAAAACAGTTCCTGTTAGCACCATCTCCACAATGTGCATGACCTCTGGAGTTGTTACTCGAAAACCATTTTGCATCTTTATCTCAACCTGGCGAGCTTTTAACTCCGCATCAATTTGCGGGCCCCCACCATGCACCACAACAAATTTCTCTCCATCTTTGAAGCGTGTTGCAATCTCGCGCATCCAATCCTTTGCTTGCTCCCCCATTGCATGACCACCGAATTTAATTACGATCATGTCGCATACGCCGAATTCTCATGCACATACTCTGCAGTTAAATCATTAGTCCAAATAGTCGCGCTCTCTGCACCCATATGAAGATCAATCACGATTTCAATTAACTCTGCACTCATATCAACCAAGTTACGATCTGCTCCAGGCGCACTGGCCTTGCAAACCTCCACACCGTTAAGGATCACATCAATATTGGATGCATCCATTACGGCATTAGTGGTTCCTATAGCTGCCAACACTCTGCCCCAATTTGGGTCTTCACCATGAAGCGCACATTTCAACAGGTTATTACGTGCGCAGGCGCGTCCGATCTCTACCGCATCCCGTTCGCTTTTCGCATTAATAGTTCTAATCGAAATTATCTTGGAGTGACCTTCTGCATCAGCGATTAGTTGTCCGGCGAGATCCATTGTAACTTGATTTAAAAAGCCTTGCAGCTCATCACGAGACAGCGTTTTGCCTGAAGCGCCAGAGGCCATGAATAGAACAGTGTCATTAGTTGATGTACAACCATCGGAGTCAATCCGATTAAATGATTTCTCAACTGCAGATTGGAAACAAGCAATAGCGGTTTCTGGCTCAACAATGGCATCAGTCATCACCACAGAAAGCATCGTGGCCAATGCGGGGGCGAGCATGCCTGCTCCTTTTGCAATCCCTGCGAAGGCAACTCCATCTTGCTCCAAATAGGAAACTTTTGGCTTGGAGTCCGTTGTCATAATTGCAGTTGCGGTCTCCTCTAAAGAAGTTTCACTAAGAGAATTCTTCGCTATATCGATACCTGTTAAGAGATTCTCAATTGGCAATCTCACGCCAATTAAGCCGGTCGAGCACACAACTACATCCGCAGAAGAAACTCCTATAGCTTCACTGACCTTCTCCGCTGTTCTATGAGTGTCAGCAAACCCTTCTGGTCCCGTGCAAGCATTTGCTCCACCACTATTTAAAACCACAGCTGCTACTTGGTTATCCTTCACAACTTGGCGACTCCAAATAACGGGTGCAGCGACAATTTGATTTGAAGTGAACACTGCGGTGCCAAAGATTTGCGGGCCCTCATTAACAATTAGCGCCAAATCCTTTTTACCTGAGTCCTTTATTCCAGAAGCTACGCCTGCACCTCGGAAACCTTTAGGAAGTTTCATATTCAAGCCCTTTAACCAATTCCTAAAGCGCTCAAACCAGAATCCTCAGGCAAGCCACACATCAAATTGGCATTTTGTAGCGCTTGTCCGGCGGCTCCCTTGCCCAAGTTATCGATAGCAATAGAGATCACCAACCTAGAGGTATGTTCATCAACAGCTACTTGTAGGTGTGCGCTGTTTGAACCCAAAACCGCCGAAGTTTCCGGCATTTGACCCTCTGGCAATAACTGCACGAACTTTTCATCCTTATATGCCGACGCATATAACTCTCGGGCATCATTTTTCTGCAAAGTAGATTTCATTGTTACGGTGGCTAAAATTCCGCGTGGCATAGGGGCTAAAATTGGAGTGAAGGAAATCTTTACCTCACCGCCACCTAAAGCAGTTAATGCTTCCTCAATCTCAGGTGTATGTTGATGAACGCCGCCAAATTTATAACTGGTCAAAGAGTTCATAACCTCACTTGCGCTTAAATTTATTTTCGCACTTCTTCCAGCGCCGGTAGTTCCACTGGCAGCGACCACCACAATGTCATCAAGTCCACTCTGTGCTGATTTTGCTATTGGCGCTACCGCTAGAGCGGCTGCAGTTGCATAACATCCTGGGTTAGCAACTCTATTTACTCCAATTAACTTCTCCCGTTGGTCAGGAAGCTCCGGTAAACCGTACGCCCACTTACCTGCATACTGATCGTTGTAGTACTTCTTCCAAGCTTGTTCGTTGCTCAACCTGAAATCTGCGCCTAGATCAACGATCTTCACTGATTCATTTATGGTTTTGGCAATGCGACCAGACTCTCCGTGCGGTAATGCCAGAAATACCAACTCGCATTCATTGATCTGAGAAATGCTTGTTTCAGAGAAACTTTGATTCTGATAGGTAACCAAATGAGGATGGATGTCGGTAATTTTCTCACCAGCGTTTGAACCGGCAGCGATGTAGGAGGCCTCGAAGGCGGGGTGATTGGACAGCAATCTAAGCAGCTCGCCCCCTGCATACCCACTGGCTCCCAAAATTCCAACACGCATGCCTGAAGCATACCGGCATATGTATATTTATTCAATCCTATGCATATTTATGCATATGAGATTAGGAGCGGATACTCGCTTTACATGCTTTCTGGGCGGCCGCGCCGGCGGCTTGGCGTAGCGCTGAAACCTCTTCTGAAGTTAGGGTGCGATCCGGAGCTCTAAAGATCAAACTAAATGCCAATGACACTTGATCCTCGCCAGGTTTTTGGAAGCGATCGAAAAGTTGAATACTCTCCAATAGTTCTCCAGCTCCGGAAACCAATGCCGCCTCTACCTCTGCGGCAGAAACATCCTGGCTGACAAATAGCGAAATATCTTGAATTGCCGCAGGCATAGTTACAACAGGTTCGGCCCTTACAGGCGAGCTAAATGGAATAGCATCAACAATTAACGCAAATGCCACTGTTCGCTCAGGAAGGGACAAAGCCGAGGAAATTCTGGGGTGAATTTCTCCTGCATGCGCAATTGGTTTTCCATCCACTCGAAACTCTGCACATCTTCCTGGATGCCAAGGAGCTAATTCAACGTTGTGAATTGTGAACTGATTTCCCGTTGAGGAAATTAGATCCCCAACCAATGCCAAGCAGTCCAACCAATCAGCTTTCCTGCCTTTGCCCCACCAGCCTGAAGAAACAAAATCTCCGGCTAGCACGCCGCCAATATGTAGCGCTTGTTTTGGAACACTTTCATAGATCTTCTTGATTTGAGTAGCAGTTGGTTTCTTTGCAGTATCAACATTGCCCGCAACAGAAAGTTTCTCAGTATTTCTAAAAACCAAACCAGTCTCGAACAAAGCAACCGAACTCTCTCCTCTTGCTAAGTTGCGCGCCGCAGTTGCTAGTAATCCGGGAGTTAGATGCGTGCGAAGCAATGGCGCTTCATCAGACATGGGGTTTGCAATGCGGAAAGTTTTTGCACGATCTCCAGTAAATCCAAACAAATCCATCTGTTCTGGACTCACAAATGGATAGTTGTGTACCTCAACCAATCCTTTATTCGCTAAAGACAGAGCCATACTGCGTTTTCGCTGTTGAATTGGAGTTAATCCACTCGCTCCACTCGGTGACGGCTTAACAGATGGCAAAAGTGAAGGAATTCTGTCGTACCCATAAAAACGCGCTACCTCTTCGGCGAAATCTGCCAACAAATTCAAATCTGGGCGCCAAGATGGAACAGTTACATTCCAAAACTTGCCAACTTTCTTCAGAGTGCAACCAATCTTTATTAGCGCTACCTGAACCTCTTTGTCTGTATAGGTACAGCCAATCAAATTTGAAATTTCCGGCGCGGAAACTTTGAAAACACGTTTCTTTATCGGAGCAATTGCTTTACTGGCCGTTCCTACATATTTCGCACCGGCATGCTCCATCAACAAAAGTGCCGCACGCGCGGAGGCTACTTCAGCTAGTTGAGGATCCACCCCTCGTTCGAACCTTCTTGAAGCCTCAGAGCTCAAAATGTGTCTTCTGGAGTTTTGCGCAATGGAGGTTGAATCAAAGTGTGCTGCCTCTAATGCAATAGCGACTGTGAACTCGGTTACTTCAGAATCTAGCCCACCCATGGTTCCGGCTAAAGCTAAAGGTTTTTTGTCATCAGCAATCAATAAATCTTTTGCATCGAGCTTTCGCTTTTGATTATCTAAGGTTGTTATTTCTTTGAACTTGCCCGCTCTTTGTACTCGAAGTGTGCCGCTAATTTTTCCAGAATCAAATGCATGCAGAGGTTGGCCCAATTCAAGCATTACGTAATTTGTAATATCAACGGCTACCGAGATTGGGCGCATCCCAGCTTGAGTCAAACGACGCGCCATCCATTCTGGAGTTGCACTCAATGGATTTACATCTTGCAAAGAACGAAGATAGATACGATCTGCGCCGGATTTATCGGTAATCAAAACTGGAGTTACTTTTCCGCGTTTCTTTTTCTTCTCCAACGAATTAACCAATTGCTTTCCATTAACATCTTTAAAGGTTGCACCCAGCGCCATAGCCAACTCTCGTGCTGCACCTCTGACGCTCATGGCATAACCGCGATCTGGATTGACAGCTATATCAATAATTGGGTCATTAACTCCCATTACATCCAGAGCGGGAGCGCCAACCTTGATAGATTTATTTTGCAAAACAATGATTCCGTTGTGGTCTTCGCTAATTCCGAGTTCGCGTGCAGAGCAGATCATTCCGTTGCTGGTTTTGCCGTAGGTTTCGCGAGCCGAAATGGCAAAACCGCCCGGAAGTACCGCTCCCGGCAAAGCAACTACAACTAAATCCCCCACGGCGAAATTTGTTGCACCACAGATTACATACCGGGCGTTCTTCTCTCCGCAATCTAAAGCAACATAACGGATTGGTTTCTTGTATTCCTTTAACTCTTCGATTGCTTTGACTTTGCCTACTACTAAAGGGCCTTTTATGTTTTCCGCAGGATTGTCTACGCCTTCAACTTCAAATCCAACCTTCACAAAAGCTTCAACTATTTTTTCAATTGAAATTCCCTTTGGGAAAGCTACAAACTCTGCCAACCAAGATAATGGAAGCTTCATCGCGCACCCGTGCCAAACTGTCTTGAGAAACGAACATCTCCCTCAACTATGTCATGCATATCTGTAATTCCGTGTCTAACCATCAAGGTGCGCTCCAGGCCCATCCCAAATGCAAAACCGGAATAAATTTCAGTATCGATGCCACAGGCTTGCAACACCTTTGGATTCACCATGCCGCAACCACCCCACTCCACCCAGCGTCCGTTGTAGAAGAAGTCAACCTCTGCGCTTGGTTCAGTGAATGGGAAAAAAGAGGGGCGAATACGAGTTGTGACATCGGGTCCAAATATCTTTGCGGCGAAATGATCCAAAGTTCCCTTTAGATGCGCCATGGTTATTCCCTTGTCTATTACTAGACCTTCAACCTGATTGAAAACTGGAGTGTGGGTCGCATCCAATTCGTCGGCGCGATAAGTGCGACCTGGACAAATCACATAAATTGGCGGTTCATTCTCCAACATAGTGCGAATTTGTACGGGCGATGTATGGGTTCGCATCACCAAGCCTGAGCTAACCGGTTCAATAAAAAATGTATCTTGCATTGTGCGTGCTGGGTGGTCTGCTGGAATATTTAGCGCATCGAAGTTCAACCAGGAAGATTCCATCTCTGGACCTTCTTGGACGGTGTAACCCATTCCAATAAACAAATCTGAAATTTCATTACTTAAAATTGTTAACGGATGTAAGGCGCCTTGCATCCCACGATTCACCGGAAGCGTTACATCTACTCGCTCTTCGACCAATACTTTGCTATCTCGTTCAGCAGTAAGAACCTTCTCGCGATCATCAAAGCTCTGATTAATATTGGCACGAGCAGTGCCAATCAACTTGCCCATAGCGGCGCGTTCTTCAACTGGAATCTGACCCAAACTTTGATTCGCTCTAGCGATTGGCGAACGATCACCAACATATGAAATCTTGACCTCTTTAAGATCATCAAGATTCTTCGCCTCAGCTATTGCCTGTAATGCAGCGCTCTTTATCGCCTCGATATCGGCATTCATAGAAGACACAGGCGAATACTACTAACTCAATCGCAGGAGAGGTTGCTTATTTGCGTCCTGGCTTATTTGGCGGCGTTGTTCACGGCATACATCACAACTGCGGCAGCGGTTGCGAGATTTAGGCTTTCAACACGTTGGGAAATAGGGATAGCGACTTGTTGAACTATTTCACTTGAAAGCAATTGCTCTGGAATGCCTCGTGCCTCATTTCCAAAAATCCAAAGACTATTGCTGCCGCTGGCTAGTGCGACCGCTTTTTCCAATTCAATTTCCCCGTTAGCTACAGTTGCGAAAACTTTGATTTCATTCTTGTTGGCGAATTCCAATAGATATTCCAGATTGACTCCTTGAAGTACCGGGTTATGCCATAGTGAACCTGCACTGGATCGCACTACCTTTGGTGCATAAACATCAACACTATTCTCGGAAAAAATTAAGGCATCGAAATCAAAAGCATCGCCAGCGCGAATAACAGTTCCAGCATTTCCCGGATCTTGTATTTGCCAAAAGAATGCCAATCTAAAATGCTTTTCCTTTTTGGAGGTAAGAAGCTTTTTTAAACTCTGCTCTAGGTCGACCTTTGGAATTCGTGCCACAGCAAGTAACCCTTGTGGAGTTACAGTGTCTGTCATTGCCTTCATCACTTCACTTGATACCTCTAGGCAATCCACATGTGACCAATCCTGATTGCCGAGTTTTTCTAAACCGTTTTCTGTGAAGTAGAGAGTTTCTATAGATTCCGCCGCTTCTTGAAGAGCAGCTTTTATATTCTGCACACTTTCAATTACATAAAGTCCAGTTTCATGTCGATGCTTCGCACCTCTAGAACCTAAAAGAGCCTTCACTGTCTCGACATGAGACGAATGAAGGCTCGTAATCATCTGAAGCGATGAATTTAGGAAACTTTTACATTCTTGCGTGCAACCTCTACCAACGCTGTGAAAGCAGCTGGGTCATTGGTTGCAAGCTCTGAAAGAACTCGACGATCAACTTCAATGCCGGCAGCTTTCAAACCTTGAATGAAACGGTTGTAGGTCATGCCATTTGCTCGGCTCGCTGCATTGATGCGTGTAATCCAAAGCTGACGGAAATCACCCTTCTTGTCTTTACGATCATTGAACGCATAGACGAGGGAATGAGTTACCTGCTCTTTAGCTTTGGTGAATAGACGTGAACGCTGTCCGCGATATCCGCTGGCACGCTCAAGGGTTGTGCGACGCTTCTTTGCTGCGTGTACACCACGTTTTACTCTAGCCATTTCTTATCCCCTTACTTCATTCCAAGCAAACGCTTAGCAGAAAACGTGTTGCGATCATTTGCGGTTTGGTCCTTAGACAAGCGACGTGTTAGTCGTGAAGATTTGCGCTCTAGGAGGTGGCGCTTACCGGCGCGCTCATGCACAATCTTTCCGCTTCCGGTGACGCGAAAAGTCTTTTTCGCACCACTATGGGTTTTCATCTTTGGCATTATCTTTCCTCCGTTACTTTCTGTTTCTTTTAATTCTCTTCTGGTTTGGACTTAGCGGCGCGTGCTCGCTTTGCCTCAGCCAGCGCTTCGCTCTTCTTCTTGACTGGACCAAGCACCATCGTCATGCTTCGTCCCTCGCGCTTTGGAGCAAATTCCACGAATCCGATTGCGGCGACATCTTCTGCAAGACGTTGCAACAATTTAAATCCCATTTCTGGTCTGGTTTGTTCGCGTCCCTTAAATTGAACGGTCACCTTCACTTTATCGCCACCCAATAAGAACTTTTCGATGTGGTTCCTTTTGGTTTCGTAATCATGATTTTCGATTTTCAAACCCATGCGAATTTCCTTAACCACAATGTGGGTCTGGTTTTGCCGGGCTTCGCGCGCCTTTTGAGCGATCTCATATTTGTACTTTCCGAAATCCATAACTTTGCAAACTGGCGGATTTGCTTCGGGAGCAATCTCTACAAGGTCCAAGCCGTATTCATCAGCGAGACGTAAAGCCTCATCGATACTTACAACTCCAACTTGTTCACCGGTTGCACCAATTAGACGAACCTCAGAAACGCGAATTCGATCATTGATACGGGGTTCTGCAGTGCTGATAACTATTCCTTTCAAGTTAATACCTGCATGAAAGGAGAAAGCCGCAAAAAGTAAGCCCATCTGGGCTTAAGTTCTTGACCAGTTCGCTTAGACGCGAGGTAGGTGGGAGCGGCAAGCTCCACTTCATGTTGGTCTTTCAACCAAGGTGGGAATAGTACCCATGGATGAGGTTGACTACAAAACCTACGCTTAAAACGCTCTCAAAGTGCGCCCACGTGCTGGCGCTCCTACTCTTACGCAATGGGAATCAAGCGAAAAAATGACAAATCGGTGCAAGATTTCCAGCCCATCACCCAAGCCGCCTCTGGACTTTCCGATGATCTGCCTGGCCGTCAAAAAAAATACTTCATATCGATGATGGTGCGAACCGCCTGTTTTCTACTAGCTGTATTTACACCCAGCCCCTATAGATGGTTCTTCTTGGTTGGAGCGGTAGTGCTTCCATACATCTCGGTAATTGTTGCAAATGGGGGTCGTGAAACCATTCGCGGCCAAGCCAAGATTCTCGGTAACACCCGCGAACTTAATTAGATTTCAAAGTAAGTTAACGCAGTGCGCAAAATAGCAACCGCAACTTTTCTAGCCATTGCGTTGATCTATGGGTGTATCCAAGGTTCACTTTGGCAATATGACAGATACCAAGTTCGACATGCCAGTAATGAATTAATTAAATCAAATATTGTGAAACCCGCTCTATCAGAATATGAATTGAACGGCTCCACCAAGAATGAAATTGCCTGGAGAACAATTGAGCTAATTGGAAAATTTGTTCCAGAAAAAGAGCTTCTGATTCGCAATCGCTATCATGAAGGTAAATATGGTTTTCACGTTGTGACTCTTTTTGAATCAAATTCGGGCGCTAGATATTGGGTAGATCGAGGTTGGGTCATTGCTGGTGCTAACGCACAGACTCCCCCCAAAACGCAAAAAGTAAACTCAGATCAAGTTTCAATTACCGCACGGGTTAGAGTGGAAGATATCGAAAATCAAATCAGAGGAAGTGTTTTTGCCGCTCCAGGTCGCGGAAGTAATGAACTTGAAAAATGGAATGAAGCAGAAAAGATTTCAACGTCGGATGAGTATCTAGATTTGATTACTAGTAACAATCCCGCTTATACGCCAGAGGTGCCTGCTGCTCTCCCAGAGATATCAGATGGACCGCACTTGGCATACTCATTTCAATGGCTGCTATTTGCTTTTCTAGCTGTTCTAGCTTGGTTCATGGTTGTACGCGAGGAAAAACGCGCTCAAACTGAAAAACTCTGACGTTGATAAAGATCTGCATATATTCCGTTTAGTGAGAGAAGTTCATCGTGTTTGCCGCGCTCAGCAATTTGACCCTGATCAAGAACCAGAATCTGATCTGCTGCCCTAACTGTTGATAATCGATGTGCAATGACCAAGCTTGTTCTGCCTTGTAACGCATTACCCAAAGCTTGTTGCACCAATGCCTCATTCTCGGAATCCAAATGTGCGGTGGCTTCATCCAGAACAACAATTCGTGGTGCTTTTAATAGCAATCTCGCAATGGCCAATCTTTGCTTTTCTCCACCTGATAAACGATGACCACGCTCTCCAACAACCGTATCAAATCTATTAGGTAAAGATGCAATTAAATCCCAAATCTGTGCCGCTTCACATGCGGTTTGCATCTCTTCTTCGGTTGCATCAGCTTTGGCATACTTGAGATTTGCAGCGATTGAATCATGAAACATATGAGCATCTTGCGTAACTATTCCAATCGATTCACGTAAAGATTGCACCGTCAAATCCCTTATGTCATGGTTATTTATTAGGATTTGGCCGGAGGTAACATCGTAAAGTCTTGCTAACAGAGAGCTAATGGTTGTTTTGCCCGCACCAGAAGAGCCGACTAACGCGGTCATAGTGCCTGCAGGTGCTGAAAAAGAAATGCCGCGCAATATTTCCCCACTCTGCACCATCTCGGGTTTTGCTACCGACTCCAACGATGCAAGTGAGATTTCCTCTGCGCGCGGATAAGTAAAATGTACATTTTTGAACTCAATCGCCAGGGCGCCGCTCTCTAATCGCTTTGCGTCAGCTTTATCGCGCACCATTGGAATTAGATCCAAAACCTCAAACACTCGCTCAAAAGAAACCAAAGCTGTCATAACATCAACCCGGACATTTGAAAGCGCAGTTAAGGGCCCATATAGGCGTGCCAGTAAAGCTGTTATAGCAAGAAGTGTTCCCAGAGAGATACTTTGATTTATTGCTAAATGCCCACCTACGCCATAAGCAAATGCGGTTGCGATGGCAGCGATTGAAGTTAAAGCTATAAAGAACATGCGGTTTAACAGCGCTATGGAGATTCCAATATCGGCAACTTTTCGGGCTCTAGAAGAGAAGTATTTATTCTCAGCGCTTTGGTCACCATAGAGGGAAACCAATAGAGCCCCCGAAACATTGAAACGCTCGGTCATGGTTGCTGACATTTCGGCATTTAAGTTAAAGGAGTCTCTAGTTAATTTCTGCAGCCTTCTTCCAACCCATTTTGTCGGAATTAAGAATAGAGGCAGTAGCAATAGGGAAACTATGGTTATTTGCCATGATAGAACAAGCATGGTTGCAACAACTAAAGTCAAGGTAAGAATGTTGCTAATTAACCCAGAAAGTGTCGTGGTGAAAGCTTGTTGAGCACCAATCACATCGGAGTTAATGCGTGAGATTAGTGCTCCGGTTTGTGTTCTGGTGAAGAAAGCTATTGATTGTTTTTGGATGTGGCTAAAGACCTGTGTTCTTAAATCATAGATAAGTCCCTCACCAATTCGGGCGGAAAACCAACGACCAATCATGCTGAAAATCGCATCGGAGATGGCGATTAGTGCTACTAGTAATGCCAACTGAGTTACTAGTTGTGAATTCCCAGGGATTACACCGTCATCAATTAATCGTTTAAGCAGCAGAGGTGTGGTCACAACTAGCAACGCATCGATAATTACTGTAATGAGAAACAGAGCTAAATGTCTTTTGTAGGGCAACGCATAGGATGCAATACGTCTTACAGTTCCAGGTTTAAGTTTCTGATCTTTTACCGATTGATCCTGAGTTAAGGTACGAAAAGACATCCACATTGCGTGTTGCGACATGGGGCTACCCTAGTGGCGTAGCGAGTTGTTTACTTAAAGCTACTTAAACAGTGAAGCCGATGGCGCGTAGCTGTTCGCGGCCATCATCAGTGATTTTGTCTGGACCCCAAGGTGGCATCCATACCCAATTGATTTTCACATCAGATACGAGATCCTGTAGTACGGAACGGGTTTGATCTTCAATCACATCTTGCAAAGGGCAAGCCGCTGAAGTCAATGTCATATCAAGAACTGCGACGTTGGTGTCATCAATTGAAACATCGTAAATCAATCCCAGGTCAACAACATTAATACCAAGTTCAGGATCGATAACATCCTTCATTGCCTCTGTTACATCAGCAAGTGATGCGCTCATTTCTACTCCTTTGAACCTAGTTAACTTATCTTTGAAACTGCCTGGGAAATAGCATCCTTCGACGCCATCCAACCCAATAGTGCACATTTTACTCGAGCTGGGAACTTGGCAACGCCTGCAAAGGCAACGCCATCTCCCAAATTTTCTTCGTTGCCCAAATCTGACCCTTTGCTTTGTAACATAGCTTGAAACTCTTCAATGAGCGCCAGGGCTTCAGAACTACTCTTCCCCTTAAGTAAATCAGAGACCACAGATGTGCTGGCTTGAGATATTGAACAGCCCACACCTTCCCAAGTAATTGAGTTGATTACTTGTCCATCCATATCAAGGTTCAAAGTGATTTCATCTCCACAAGAAGTATTTACATGATGTACTTGAACTAATGGATTGGCCGACAAAGCTTTGTTGAGTGGTCGTTTGTAGTGCTCGAGAATTACCTCTTGATAAAGCGAATCTAAATCCATTAGCGCCCCACAAAGTAATCTCTAGCGCGTTCAACACCATTAATCAGCGCTTCAATATCATCGGTGTTGTTGTACAAGTAAAGTGATGCACGCGTAGTCGCCACAACTTTAAATTTCTTAATCAGCGGCCAGGCACAGTGATGGCCGGTTCGAACCGCTATTCCATACTGATCCAATGCTTGACCAAGATCATGAGGATGAACCCCTTCGATTGCAAAGGAAATAACTCCTCCACGCATATGCAGGTCAGTTGGACCAATTATCTGCAAACCTTTGATCTGCAACAGTCCTTCAATGGCCAATTTAGTTAAGGCCATCTCATGGTTATGAATATTCTCCATGCCTAACTTATTCAGATAATCGACAGCAGCGCCTAATCCAACTACCTGCGCCATGTTAGGTACGCCAGCCTCGAAGCGTTTTGGAGCTGGTAGATATGTCGCCGATTCCATACTCACAGTCTCAATCATCGATCCACCAGTTAAGAATGGTGGCATTTCATCTAGTAATTCCTGCTTGCCCCAAAGCACTCCAACGCCAGTTGGGGCCAACATCTTGTGGCCTGAAAAAGCTAGAAAATCAACATCTAACTTGGACAGTTCAACTGCAAAGTGCGGAACAGATTGACAAGCATCTAAAACAAAAAAAGCTCCAACTTTGCGCACCTGTTTAGCGATTTCATTGATGGGATTGATTGTGCCGAGCACATTTGACTGGTGGGTTAAGGCAACAACCTTTGTCTTTTCATTTACTAAATCAGATAGATTCGAAAGATCAAGCCTTCCATTTGAATCTACTGAGAACCAAACTAACTCCGCTCCGGTTCGCTTGGCAAGCTCTTGCCATGGAATGAGGTTTGCATGGTGTTCCATCTCCGAAACAATTATTCGATCCCCTGCTTTAATGTGAAACTTTGAACCAGGTAACGCATTTCCAAGGGAGTAAGCAATTAGATTTATGCTCTCTGTTGCAGATTTAGTAAAAACTATTTCCTCAAGTTTCCCGCCCAGGAAATCTGCAACCTTTTGCCTAGCGCCTTCAAATAACTCTGTCGCTTCTTCTGCTAACTGATGTGCGCCGCGGTGTACCGCAGCATTGTGCTTGGTATAAAACTCACGCTCAGCATCCAAAACTGCATTTGGTTTTTGTGATGTTGCACCACTATCCAAATAAACCAATCGATTGTCTCCGCGGATAAGACGATTTAGGATAGGAAAATCGCCCCGTACCGCAGAAACATCGAATTGAGTTTTCACTTTGAGTCGAGATTACGCCTTGACGTACTCTGCATAACCCTTCTCTTCAAGACGTTCTGCTAGTTCTGGTCCGCCCTCTTCCACAATCTTTCCACCAGCAAAGACGTGTACGAAATCTGGCTTGATGTATCGAAGGATTCGTGTGTAGTGAGTAATCAACATGATTCCCAGGTTTTGCTCCGCCTTAACGCGATTTACACCCTCAGAGACAATACGCAGCGCATCAACATCCAAACCGGAATCTGTTTCATCTAGAACCGCGATTTTTGGCTTTAGAAGCTCCATCTGCAAAATCTCGTGACGCTTCTTTTCGCCACCAGAGAACCCTTCATTAACGCTGCGCTCTGAAAATGATGGATCCATTGAAAGTTTAGACATCGCTTCCTTAACTTCGCCCACCCAGGTTCTTACCTTTGGTGCCTCGCCGCGCAAAGCGGTGGCTGCGGTGCGCAAGAAATTAGCAACCGACACTCCAGGAACCTCTACTGGATATTGCATTGCCAGGAACAAGCCCGCCTTGGCTCGCTCATCCACGCTCATCTCTAATACATCTGCACCATCTAGAGTGACTGAGCCGCCAAGAATTGTGTACTTCGGGTGTCCGGCAATTGAGTAAGCCAAAGTTGATTTACCTGAACCATTCGGTCCCATGATCGCATGCACCTCACCGGAGTTGATAGTTAGGTCAACGCCGCGAAGGATTTCAGTCATGCCGTTTTCAGTCTCTACTCCGACCTTCAAGTCTTTGATGACAAGTTGTGACATTTTTTCGCTCCCGACCTTTACTTCGATGAAATCGTGACAGTATCTCCGTCACGTTGTACTGCAAATGTTTCTAATGCTTCTACTGCCGGTGGCGTAGCCGCAGCTCCAGTGCGCAGATCAAACTCTGCCCCATGAAGCCAGCACTCTATTTTGTAATTGGAAACATCTCCTTCAGATAATGAAGCCTCTGAATGAGTGCACATATCTGCAACAGCAAATACTTCATCGCCAATACGTGCGACGCAGACATCTTTATCCCCAAGCGCAATCTTTTGTGGTTTTCCATCCACTAGCTCGGAGAAATTAATCTGAGTGCTCGACATTTACGCACCAACTTTTTCTAATTGGCTATCAATACGGGACATCAAACGCTCCTCGATAGCTTCATTTCCGATTTTGTTGATGATCTCAGTAAAGAATCCTCGAATCACCAGCCTTCTAGCATCAGCCATCGGAATACCGCGGGACATTAAATAGAACAGCTGCTCATCATCAAATCGACCAGTTGTGCTCGCATGTCCAGCTCCTACGATCTCCCCGGTTTCGATCTCCAGGTTAGGAACCGAGTCAGCTCGTGCGCCATCGGTTAGGAGTAGATTCTTATTTAATTCGTAAGTATCTGTACCTTCAGCATTTCCGCGGATAAAGACATCTCCGATCCAAACTGTGCGCGCTTCATCTCCAGCCAAGACGCCTTTGTATGTGACGCGGGATTTCGCATTTGGAATTCCGTGATCAACATGTACTCGGTGCTCCAGGTGCTGTCCGTCAGTTGCAAAGTACAAACCGAGAAGCTCTGCACTTCCACCTTGATCTGAATATTCCACGGTAGGTAGAAGACGTACTAATGAGCCGCCTACTGTGACTGTGATTGAGTTAAAGGTTGCATCTCTTCCCACAATTGCATGATGACGTCCTAAGTGAACTGCGTTCTCGCTCCACTCTTGCAAAGTAATGAAGGTTAGATTCGAACCGGCCTCAAGACGCAGCTCAATTTCCTCTCCGATGGTTGCTTGCCCAGCATTCTCAACAATCACAGTTGCTTTGCTGTGTGCACCCGCGGTGATGACAGTTCGAGAAAACTCACTTGAATTTCCTTGAGTTCTGGTAAGAACTATTGGCTCCGCAACAACTGATTCTTGTGCAATCTGAACGTGAGTGACTTCAGAGGCGGTAGCTCGAACTCGCTGAATGATTGCATCATCAGTTGATGATTTAGCAGGCAGATCGGCAGACTTAACTGTTGAAACTGTGAAACCTGGACGAACAGCACCAATCAATGCGATTGAAATGCGGTCAGCAACAACTGTTGCTGGATCATGCAAACCATGCAAGCGCTTTAGTGGCGTGAAACGCCATGCCTCTTCCCGTCCAGAAGGGGTCAGATAATTTGTAGGCAAAGCTGACATTAACCAACCGCTCCTTCCATCTGAAGCTCAATTAATCGATTGAGCTCTAGTGCATACTCCATGGGTAATTCGCGTGCGATTGGTTCGATAAAACCACGAACAATCATCGCCATAGCTTCATCCTCAGATAAACCGCGAGACATTAGATAGAACAGTTGATCATCGCTGATCTTGGAAACGGTTGCTTCGTGACCCATCGAAACATCATCTTCACGAACATCCACATATGGATAGGTATCAGAGCGTGAAATTGTGTCTACTAATAACGCATCACATTTAACGGTGCTCTTGGAATGATGCGCACCTTCTTGTACCTGCACTAAACCGCGGTAAGAGGTACGACCTCCACCTCTTGCTACAGATTTTGAAATAATTGTTGAAGATGTGTGCGGCGCGGCGTGAACCATCTTTGCGCCAGCATCTTGATGTTGACCTTCGCCGGCAAAAGCGATTGAAAGTGTCTCACCTTTTGCGTGTGGCCCCATCATGAATACCGCTGGATATTTCATGGTTACCTTGGATCCGATGTTGCCATCAATCCATTCCATAGTTGCACCTTCAGCACAGGTCGCACGCTTGGTAACTAAGTTATAAACATTGTTAGACCAGTTTTGAATTGTGGTGTAACGAACGCGGGCATTTTTGCGAACAATGATTTCTACAACTGCAGAGTGCAGGGAATCTGAAGAGTAGATAGGCGCAGTGCAGCCTTCAACATAGTGAACATAGGAACCTTCATCTGCAATGATCAAAGTTCTTTCAAATTGACCCATGTTCTCAGTATTGATTCGGAAATAGGCTTGAAGCGGAATCTCAACATGAACACCTTTTGGTACGTAAACAAAGGAGCCACCAGACCAAACCGCGGTGTTTAGCGCAGCGAATTTATTGTCGCCAACTGGAATTACCGAACCGAAATACTCCTTGAATATATCTTCATGCTCGCGAAGGCCGGTATCTGTATCCAAGAAAATAACGCCTTGCTTCTCTAAATCCTCGCGAATCGAGTGATAAACAACCTCTGATTCATACTGGGCAGCTACACCTGCCACCAGTCTCTGTTTTTCAGCCTCTGGAATTCCGAGTCTGTCATAGGTGTTTTTAATATCTTCTGGCAGCTCTTCCCATGAAGTCGCCTGCTTCTCCGTTGAACGCACGAAGTATTTAATGCTGTCGAATTTAATTCCTGACAAATCTGAACCCCAGTTTGGAAGTGGCTTCTTATCAAATAAAGAAAGACCCTTGAGACGTAGATCCAACATCCATTGTGGTTCATTCTTCTTGGAAGAGATATCTCTAACTACATCCTCGTTGAGACCACGCTTTACATTGGCGCCGGCTACATCCTTGTCGGACCAGCCGTACTCATACTTACCAATGCCTTCAAGTTCTGGATGGGCGGTTTGACTCATCGCTTACTCAGCTTTCTTTTATTGTTGGAGGTGTTTTCATTTGAGTTCTTACTTATCTGGGGAATGAAGGTAGTGCAAACACCATCGCCATGAGCAATGGTGGCTAGACGCTGAACATGGGTTCCAAGAATTTTTGAAAAAGCTGCTGTTTCTTCCTCGCACAATTGGGGAAATTCAGCAGCGACGTGCGCAATTGGGCAATGATGCTGACAGAGTTCAACTCCAATTCCATGTGCGTGGGTATTTGCCGCATAACCTTCTTCGCTCAGAAATTCAGCGAGGCCATCAATCGGATTTTTTGCTTTCACAACAGAAGCACTTGATCTCTTTGTAATCTCATCAGCACGATGACGCGCGAATCCAGTAACTAAATGCTCACCGCTATTGGCCGATATGTACTTCAGTGCCGACACCGCTAAATCATCATAAGAATGTTCAAAACGTTCACGACCGCTGTCACTCATGACAAATACTTTGGAGGGTCTTCCCCGGGTGCGAGCGCTACGAATATGAGGTTCACGCTCTTCCAGAATTCCATCAGCCACCAGTTGATCCAAGTGCCGTCTAATTCCCGCCGGGGTCAGCTTCAAGCGGTCGGCTAGGTCCCCTGCGGTTGAGGGTCCGGTCTCCAAGATGGCGCGGGCTACTTGATCCCTGGTGCGCATGTCCTCTGGAGCGGCGGTTTTCACAACGGAATTGTTGCGTAATTCATGGCACGACGCCACTTGAGAGAAGAGCGCTGCCAACAGGCTCTCAACATAGGCTCTGCCTGTGGAGGCTAGAGCGGGTGAGGTTGTGATTGGGTCGGTTTTGAAACGACTGGCCAATCTGATGGTTTTCACTCAATCCGCGATTGTTGTTACCGGCGGCGCGGTCCGTATTACCGGATCGGGACTCGGCTGTTCAACTTGGCCGGAATGTACCCCTGGTTCTTACACCCCCACTCCGGATCAACCTGAAGCACCTCTGCATGCATGGATTGAATTTGGCAATCGCCTACTGACTTTTGTTTTACTCTTGAATGCATTGGCTTTGATGTTTGTTATTTTGAAGCAAGGTCATCGTCAGCTTCGCAAAATGGGCGCATTTCAGATTTTAGGAATCCTTGCCCAAGGCGTTCTCGGAGGCATCACCGTTCTAACTGGTTTGAATCCATCCACCGTTGCAGCTCATTTCCTATTGTCTATGGTGTTAATAGCTGGAGCTCTTTCTTTACGACAACGGGTTTATCAAGTTACCCCCAGCTACATCACTTTGATTCCATTGGTTCGCAAATTAATTTATTTACATCTCGTCTTGGTAATTTCGGTTTTATTTGCGGGCACGATTGTTACCGGCAGCGGACCGCATGCAGGAGATTCTGCGGCAGAGCGATTTAACTTAGATGCAAAAATGATGTCATGGATTCATGCTGATCTAGTTATTGCATTACTTGGTGTCTCTGTAGCGCTATTGATTGCCATCAAATTAGGCGAAAGCTCAGAATCAAAAGAGGTTCTCACTTCAAGAATGCAAAGATTTCTAATAATCGCTCTGGCGCAAGGAGCGGTTGGATATATTCAGTACTTCACTGGTTTGCCAGAAATAATTGTGGGAGTTCACTTGATTGGCGCGGTTCTAGTTTGGATTACAGCTTGGAATTTAGTAATTACCGGAAATCTAATCGGGCGAAAGCGATAAGAAGGGGCAAATGATGCAACCGGCGAGAGAAACATGGAATGCGCTCGATGACCAAGCGGTCGCTGTTGCTAGAGCATTGGCGATGGATGCGGTGCAAAAGGTCGGAAATGGACACCCCGGAACAGCCATGTCGCTCGCCCCAGTCGCTTACACACTTTTCCAACGTTTTCTGCGGCATGATCCCTCAGATCCAAATTGGATTGGCAGGGATAGATTTATTTTGTCTTGTGGTCATTCATCATTAACGCTCTACATTCAACTGCTCTTCAGCAATTATGGATTAACCCTTGAGGACCTAAAAGCATTTCGTACTTGGGGTTCACAAACTCCAGGTCATCCCGAGTTTGGTCATACCCCTGGTGTTGAGACAACAACTGGCCCGCTCGGCCAAGGTGTCGCAAATGCAGTTGGCATGGCAATGGCTGCCCGTTACGAAAGAGGATTGCTTGATCCAGATACTAAATCAGGCGAGAGTCCTTTTGATCACAACATTTGGGTCATTTGCAGTGATGGTGATTTACAAGAAGGCGTGAGTACTGAAGCCTCTTCCCTAGCCGGCACTCAACAGCTGGGAAATCTAAAAGTTATTTATGATGACAATCGAATTTCGATTGAGGGCGATACACATTATGCATTCAATGAAGATGTATCGGCACGTTACATTTCTTATGGTTGGCATGTAATAGATGTGGCCGCGCTTGAAAATGGCGATGTAGATCGCGGCGCATTAGAGGCTGCATTAGAGGAATCATTACACATTAACAATAAGCCGGTTCTAATTAGATTGCGAACAGTTATTGCGTGGCCAGCTCCTAAAGCACGCAATACTGCCAAATCTCACGGCTCAGCTTTGGGGGCGGATGAAATCGCTGCCACCAAAATTGAACTCGGCATACCAGCTGAAGATTTCTATTTTCCTAAAGAAGTTAAAGATCATGTAAACCTAGTTGCACAACGTGGAAAAAGTTTGCGGAGTGAATGGGATATCCAGTTCAAGAATTGGCGCGATAAAAACAGTGAAAAGGCCACACTTCTTGATCGTTTGGTATCGGGCGCATTGCCTGAGGGCTGGAATGCTGATCTTCCCAACTTCTCCCCAGATAAAGAGGTCGCGACCAGAAAAGCCTCTGGCGATACCTTGAATGCTTTAGCTCGAAAATTGCCGGAGTTATTTGGCGGCTCAGCAGATCTTGCAGAGAGCAACAACACGACAATCGAAGATGGTGGTTCATTCTTGCCCGCTAGTTCTCAAATGAAGGGCGCGAACCCTTACGGACGGGTAATTCATTTTGGAATTCGCGAACACGCCATGGGTTCAATCCTTAACGGTATGGCATTGCACGGGCTAGTAAAACCTTTTGGTGGAACCTTTTTAGTATTCAGCGATTACATGCGAGGCGCTGTGCGTTTATCTGCCTTAATGAACCTTCCAGTTACATATGTATGGACCCATGACTCAATTGGCTTGGGCGAAGATGGTCCGACACACCAACCAATTGAACATATTGCTGCACTGCGTGCTATTCCTGGATTGAATGTGGTGCGACCAGCTGATGCAAATGAAGTCGTTCATTGTTGGGCGGAGATTCTTAAACGCAGAGAGCCTGCAGGAATTTTGCTCTCAAGACAAAATCTTCCCGTAATCGATAGAAATCAATACTCCCCTGCTGATCAGGTAGCAAAAGGTGCCTACTCTTTAAATGATGTTAAGAACCCCGATGTAATTTTATTGGCAACTGGCTCTGAAGTTTATTTAGCTCTCAAGGCTGCTGAGTTGCTGAAAGCTGAAGGCATCGCAGCTCGAGTAATCAGCGCCCCTTGTTTGGAATGGTTTGAAAAACAAGGAGTTGATTATCAGCAAAACTTGTTGCCAAAAGCGGTTAAAGCCAGAGTCAGCATTGAGGCTGGTATTGCACAAGGATGGCGAGAGTACATAGGTGATTTTGGCGTTGCAGTTTCACTTGAACACTTCGGAGCGTCAGCTTCGGCGAGTGTTCTATTCCGCGAATTTGGTTTTACACCGGAAAATATCGTTGCAGCTGCAAAGAGTTCGATGGCGAAAGCTAGGAATGAGCAGGTCCTTTAATGCACAAAATCCTGCAAGATATCACCGCTGCTGGAACATCGATCTGGCTTGATGATTTATCTCGAGAAAGATTAGTCAAAGATGGTAAATCTCGAAATTTGCAGTTACTAATTGAGACTGAATCAATTCTTGGGGTAACCACAAATCCAGCTATTTTTTCCGCAGCAATCTCTCAGTCCGATCTCTACTCAGCAGATATTTCAAAATTTGCCGCTAGTGGCATGAATGCCGAGGCGATTATTACGGAACTAACCACCGCGGATGTTGCGATGGCTTGTGATTTATTTATGCCGGTTTATGAAAGAACAAATGGCGTAGATGGCAGAGTGAGCATTGAAGTAGATCCGAGATTAGCCAGAGACACCGCAGGCACTATCGCTCAAGCTAGAGAGCTATGGGCTCGGGTAGATCGACCAAATGTTCTTATAAAGGTTCCCGCTACCATTGAAGGAATTCCTGCTATACGAACACTCATTGCAGAAGGTATCAGCATTAATGTCACAATTATTTTTTCCGTTGCTAGGTACAAGGCTGTACTAGAAGCATTTATTGCAGGACTTGAAGATCGTCTTTCAAAATCATTAACGATTTCCAACATTCATTCAGTTGCTTCCTTCTTTGTTAGCAGAGTCGATACCGACATTGATCCCAAGTTGAAAGCTCACTCAGATTCATCTGCTCATTCCTTGCTCGGCAAAGCAGCTATCGCTAATGCCAGACTCGCGTATCAACACTTTATCTCTGAGATGAATTCCCCAAGATGGCAAAAACTTTCTCAGCTGGGTGCTGCTATTCAACGACCATTGTGGGCCTCGACCGGAGTTAAAGACCCTGCTTATTCCCCGACTCTTTATGTAACAGAGTTGATTGCAGCTCACACAGTGAACACGATGCCAGAACCAACTTTGCTAGCGGTTCGCGATTCTGGAGAATTTAAAGGAGATACTGTTTCTCCGAATTTCGCTGCGGCAACTTCGACAGTATCGGAATTAGAGCGTTATGGAATTAGCCTTGATGAAGTAGCTGAGAGGCTTGAAATTGAAGGTATTGAAAAGTTCATAAAGCCCTGGCTGGAGCTGATTACCGCAGTAGAGAAAGCAGCCGGCAAATGATTGAAGTTAAAGGGTTTAGTAGCCAACAGAATGATCGCGATGCGCTTAATGCGATTACCGCTCAACTCGCCAAAAAAGATTCAACTTTGTGGGGAGCTAAAGCTGCACCAGAGGCAGCAATTCGTTTGAATTGGATTGATCTTCCCGAAAGTTCCCGAGATCTGTTGCCGCTATTAGATGCGTTGAGTGCCTGGTCTCGAGAGATGCAGCATGATGATTTTGTACTTTGCGGTATGGGAGGCTCATCGCTAGCGCCGGAAGTTATCGCAGCCGTATATGGCAAGCAACTCACTATTCTTGATTCAACTGATCCACATCATGTGAAGGCTGTTCTGGATAGAGATTTAACAAAGAGTTGTTTTGTTATTGGCTCAAAATCTGGTTCGACAATTGAGACGGCTTCTCAAAAACTTGCGGTTGAAGCTGAGTTAAGAAAGCAAGGGCTAGATCCCAAGAACCATATGGTTATTGTGACCGACCCCAAATCCCCACTAGATACCACTGCTAGAGAAGATGGATTCAGAGTAATTAATGCCGACCCAAATGTTGGAGGACGTTTTAGCGCGCTAAGTGCATTTGGCTTAACACCCGCAGCTCTAATAGGTGTAGATGTATCTGTATTGCTAGACGATGCCGCTGCCGCATCCCAAAGTTTTACCGAAAAAGATTCATCGGTAGTTCAGGTAGCTGCAGCTCTAGCATCTCCCGATTTTGCGTATGTCGGATTTAGCGATGAAGGATCTACTCTCTTTGGCCTGGGTGACTGGATTGAACAGTTAATAGCTGAATCAACTGGAAAGGATGAAAAGGGTGTTCTCCCTGTTGTTATTGATTATGAAGACAACAATCTCTATCCCGTAATAAAGTTCGGCACTTCCGGCAAATACTGTGTAACTGGGAGTTTGGGAGAGCAATTTATTTTCTGGGAGTGGGTAACAGCTCTGACCAGTTATCTCCTGAAGGTTGACCCATTTAATCAACCAAATGTCACTGAAGCTAAAGAGAAAACTGGATCCTTATTAAATCGCTGGTCAGATTCAGGCGTTGTGTCCCCTACGCCCACATTTGAAAGTGATTATGTAGCGGTTTTTGCCCCCGATAAATTGGATTCTTTATCTGCATATTTATCAAAGTTCCTGAAAGAAGCTGATGGATATTTAGCGATAATGGCATATCTGCATCGTGGTGTTGATGAGGCTTTAGTGCTGCGCAATCTGATTGAGGCCACGGCTAAAAAGCCAACTACCTTTGGTTGGGGTCCGCGATTCCTTCATTCCACCGGGCAGTTTCATAAAGGTGGTCCCAAGGTTGGATCATTTATTCAAATAACCGGCGTTGTTGATCATGATTGGCCGATTGCAGGCAAGAATTACAGTTTCGAAACCTTACTAATGGCTCAAGCTTTGGGAGATAGTGAAGCGTTGTCAGATAGAAACTATCCAATAATTAGATTTCACTTGAAGCGCAGAGCTGCAGGAATTCAAGAGTTGATTAACGCCGTGAAGGCTATTTAATCTTCATCCTCTTCGCCGCGAAGCTTTTTCAACGCAGCATCTAAAATCTTTTTTGCTTCCGCCTCAGTGCGACGTTCTTTAACATAAGCTAAGTGAGTTTTGTAAGGCTCATTTTTTGTTGGTGACGGCGGATTGTTCTTATCTCGTCCTGCAGGAAAACCACATCGAGGGCAATCCCATTCAGCAGGAACTACGACGGTTCCATCCTCAGCAAATGAAGGTTTAGTTTCATGACCGTTTAAGCACCAATATGAAACTCGAAAACGAGCGATTGCCTCGCCGCGTTCTGCTTCACCCATTGGGCCAGCGCCGACACGTGAACCACGGATTGCGCTTCCACCAGCCATTTTTTCTCCTTAATTAACCTTAAAAAATTTTTACTTTAATACCAAACTCAATGCGACAACAGCTGCAAACCAGACTCCACCAACCACAATGGTTATACGGTCCAAGTTCTTTTCAACAACTGAGGATCCCCCATAGTTCGAGGACATTCCGCCGCCGAACAAATCTGACAAGCCACTTCCTTTGCCTTTATGGAGCAGAACGAGAAGGATCATCAAGATGCTGGTGATAACCAACAGGATTGATAGCGCTAAAGCCACGATTTACTCCTTGGAACCTTAAGGGACTTCTGAAGGGGAAATACTACCTAATCAACCCGCCAACCTCGCGCAGGGCTGAAAATTGCCGCTTGAATAACTACAAAACGCGATGAAACTTGCAGATTCGAGCAAACTCCTCAGGATCTAGGCTCGCTCCGCCCACCAAAGCTCCATCTACATCGCTCTGCTTCATGATGTCGACAATATTGGCAGATTTAACCGATCCGCCATAAAGAATCTTGGCATTTTCTGCAATTTCATCGCTACCGATCTTGGCTAGCTCATTTCTAATTGCGGCGCAAACCTCTTGCGCATCCTCTGGAGTAGCGGTCTTGCCAGTACCAATTGCCCAAACCGGCTCGTACGCAAAAACGATTTTTTTCAAATCTGGTTTATGGAAACCTTTCAACCCTTCACGAACTTGATTTAGAACATATTCAACATGGTTGCCAGATTCACGAATTGCTAACTCTTCGCCAATGCAGAAAATTGGCAACATCTCATTTTCCAACACCGCACGCATTTTTTTATTAATAAGGGAATCATCCTCTTTATGGATAGCGCGACGCTCTGAATGGCCCACCAACACATAGGTGCAATCCAACTTCTTCAACATACTGGCTGAGATGTCACCTGTGTACGCACCTGACTTCTCAGGTGAAACATCCTGTGCTCCGTAACTTAATTTCAGACGATCACCATCCACCAGTGTTTGTACCGAGCGAATATCGGTGAATGGAGGTATTACCGCAACATCTACAGCATCAAAATCACGATCTTCTAGGGAGTATGCAAGTTTTTGAGTAACAGCAATCGCCTCAAGATGGTTTAAATTCATCTTCCAGTTACCTGCGATAAGCGGCTTTCGTGACATGCTCTCTCCTGACCTGTTTGTAAACCAGTAAAGGTTTTCTAGAAATTTAAGCTAGCGCGGTTAACCCTGGAAGCTCTTTGCCTTCAAGATACTCAAGAGAGGCACCACCACCGGTAGAAATGTAACCAAATTGATCATCTTTGAAGCCCAAGGCACGAACTGCAGCAGCAGAATCTCCGCCACCTACGACAGATAAACCATCAACTTGAGTAAGCGCCTCGGCGACAACCTTTGTCCCGTGCGCGAAATTTGAGAATTCAAATACGCCCATCGGGCCATTCCAAAACACTGTTTTGCAGCGCTTGATCGCCGCTGCAAAGCTCTTTGCGCTTTCCGGTCCAATATCTAAGCCCATTTGATCAGATGGAATTGAATCTGCCGCTACAACTGAAGGTGATGCATCAGCGAAAGCTGGGGCCACAACAATGTCAGTTGGCAAAAGAACCTCAACACCTAATTGCGCAGCACGTTGGAGAAGCTCCTGCACCAGTGGAATTGAATCAGTTTCAACCAAAGATGTACCTATCTCTTTACCTTGTGCAGCCAGGAAGGTGAATACCATTCCGCCGCCAATTGCCAAGAGATTTACCTTGTCCAACAAATTAGTAATAACACCAATTTTGTCTGAAACCTTAGCTCCACCTAGAACAACTCCATAGGGACGTTCCGGAGACTCAGTTAACTTGCGCAGTACCTCAACCTCGGCAGAGATGAGATCTCCAGCTGCATGTGGAAGATTAGCGGCCGCTTCGAAAACCGAAGCATGCTTTCTGTGGACCGCTCCGAAACCATCTCCAACATAGAACTCTGCAAAGCTAGATAATTGTTTTGCAAACTCTTTTCTAACCGCTTCATCCTTGCTGGTTTCTGCCTCTTCGAAACGAACATTCTCCAATAGGACAACTGATCCCGGTTGTAATTTCGAAACTGCACTTAACGCAGAATCACCCACTACATCTGATGCGAAATCAACAGGCCTACCAAGTAACTCACTTAAGCGAACTGCCACCGGCGCAAGAGAAAGTTCTGGTTTTCTCTCGCCTTTGGGACGACCCAAATGAGCGACCACCACTACGCCTGCACCTGCATCCAAGACCTTATTCAAGGTTGGAAGAGAAGCACGAATGCGACCATCATCTGTAATGACTCGCTTGCCGGTTCCATCATCTTTCAATGGAACATTTAGATCGCAACGAAGCAATACCTTTTTTCCTGCCAAATCGGCAGGATTAATACTTTTGATATGCAAACTCATCGAAGGCTCTTTCTTATGAGAATTAAAGAGATTTACCGATGAATTTCATCAAATCTACCAAGCGATTTGAGTAGCCCCATTCATTGTCATACCAACCTGCAACTTTGGCTTGATTACCGATTACCTTGGTAATACCGCCATCGAAAATGCAGGAGTGAGAATCGGTAACAATGTCTGAGGAAACAATTGGATCTTCGGTGTAGTGAAGGATTCCCTTAAGTGGACCTTCCGCAGCCTTTTTCATCGCTGCGTTTACTTCCGCAGCTGTTGTTTCCTTCGCCAACTCAACGGTCAAATCGGTAATTGATCCGGTTGGAACTGGAACACGTAGCGCATAACCATCCAACTTGCCCTTCAACTCTGGAAGTACAAGTCCAATCGCCTTTGCTGCTCCGGTCGAGGTTGGGATGATGTTGGTCGCAGCTGCACGCGCACGACGCAAATCTTTGTGAGGGAAATCCAAAATAACTTGATCATTTGTGTAGGCATGAACCGTGGTCATAAAGCCTCTTACGATGCCAAAGTTTTCATGCAAGACCTTTGCCATTGGAGCTAGGCAGTTGGTGGTACATGATGCGTTTGAGATGATGTTGTGTTTTGCTGGATCGTAAGCAGAATCATTGACGCCAAGCACCAAAGTCACATCTTCATCTGTAGCTGGTGCCGAAATCACAACCTTCTTTGCGCCGCCAACCATGTGCTTTGCAGCATCTGCGGCCTTAGTGAAATGACCGGTTGATTCCACAACAATGTCGGCGCCTACTGATCCCCACTGCAATGCGGCTGGATCTCTGTCAGCGAACACTTTGAAAGTCTTATTTCCAACGGTTATGGAATTACTGTCATGTGTTACATCTAAATTCAATCGGCCCAAAATGGAGTCATATTTCAAAAGATGAGCGAGTGTCGCGATATCTGTCAGATCGTTTACTGCGACGATCTCAATATCTGCATTTGAAGCCAGCGCGGCACGAAAGAAGTTACGCCCAATACGACCAAAACCATTAATTCCAACTTTTACCAATTGAATCACGCTCCATGAGATGCGCGTCTACGCATCAATCGAACTATTTTTCGCCACAACTCTGTGGACTCGAGTGAAATCCTATCAGTGAACCTTATTTGTAACTTGATTTCAGTTCAAAAGGTCAGGCGAAAGCCCAGCTTCCGTATCTGGAATTCCCAATTCGACCGCTCTCTTGTCGGCCATGGCAAGAAGTCTTCTGATTCGGCCCGCGATCGCATCCTTTGTCATCGGTGGAGTCGAAAGAGAACCCAACTCCTCAAGACTGGCTTGGCCATGAGTTATACGAAGTTGGCCCGCTTCACGAAGGTGATCAGGAATTTCATCTCCCAAAATTTCCATTGCTCTCTGAACGCGCGCAGATGCCGCAACTGCCGCCCGGGCTGAACGACGTAAATTAGCGTCATCGAAATTAGCTAAACGATTTGCAGTAGCTCGCACTTCGCGGCGCATCCGTCTTTCTTCCCATGCCATAACACTTTCATGAGCACCTAAACGTGTAAGTAAAACACCAATGGCATCTCCGTCACGAATTACTACGCGATCGACTCCACGAACTTCGCGAGCTTTTGCTGAAATGTTTAATCTTCTTGCTGCTCCTACTAAAGCTAAGGCTGCTTCCGGGCCCGGACAAGTTATTTCCAACGCGGAAGATCTACCCGGTTCGGTAAGTGAACCATGTGCAAGAAATGCACCTCTCCATGCAGCTTCGGCATCGCAGATTCCAGCTGAAACAACTTGAGGTGGAAGTCCGCGCACCGGGCGTCCATGTGAATCAACTAAACCTGTTTGTCTGGCTAATGCATCACCATCTTTTATGACACGAACTAAATATCTACTACCTTTGCGTAATCCCCCAGCACTTATCACCGCTAAATCAGAATCATGGCCATAGATATCAGCTATATCTTTTCTAATTCTGCGAGCAGCTTGTGCGGTATCAAGCTCTATCTCAACCATGATTTTTCCGGCCGAGATGTGCAGACCGCCGGCAAAGCGCAGAATCGCCGATACCTCAGCTTTGCGACAGCAAGGCTTGGAAATCGATAAACGACTTAACTCATCTTTTACAGAGGCGGTCATTGCCATGAGCGTTATCTAATCATCTCCGATTGGAAAATGTGGCTGAAAGCAGAAAATAATTTTTGGGCATCATGATGATTACTTCCGGGATGAGATGCGAGATTAGCCACATTCACCTTCCCACCCATCGCAAAAACCAAGTTTTCTAGCTCCGGCAATACGGAGGATTGAGCTGCGATTGACTCATCGATAAGAGCAATATCGCACTTTAGATTGGGCGCGAATCGTTGGAGAACGCGCAGATGTTCGGCTGGCGAGCTGCCCGCGAACTCATCTCCTGTGTGATTTTCTGTGGCATCAAGATTTAGCACCAAAATTCTTTTGGCCTTAGATTCCTGAATTGCCGAAAGTTGAGCTTTCACCAATACGTGTGGCAAAACACTGGAGAACCAGGATCCTGGACCAATAGTTATGAAATCCGCTTCGGCAATGGCACTCAACCCTTCAGGGGTAGGTGAAACATCGCCAGGAATCAGTCGCAAGTCTTCCAACGATCCTTTAGCGACCGCGACCTCTTTCTGTCCTCTCACAACATGTGTTCCATCCCAGCTTTTAAAAACCCCTTCAATATCTAAAGGAATAGGGGCCATTGGCAAAACTTGACCTACAACTTTTAGTAATGCTCCAACTTTTTCTAAACCTTTAACTGGATCTTCATCTCTATCCCAAAGAGCTGTTAGCAATAGATTGCCTAGTGCATGTCCATCCAAAGCGCCCTGCGAAGTAAATCGATATTGCATGATTTCAGCCCAGCTTCTGCCCCATTCATCATTGGCGCAAAGTGCAGCTAGCGCCATTCTTAAATCCCCTGGTGGTAAAGAGTTGAACTCTTCGCGCAATCTTCCGCTTGATCCGCCGTTATCTGCGACAGTAACTATCGCAGTCAGATTTGGGGTTATTTGGCGCAGCGCACTCAATGATGCAGCAAGACCATGACCGCCACCAAGTGCAACAACTTTTGGCTTGTCAGACATGAGAAAGTTAACGCTCGCGTCCTAAGTCGCGATGAATAGCATGTGCCGAAACCGAATGCTCATTATCAACTTTGGTTCCATTGATTCGCTTTGCTAACTCCTCTGCTACCGCAACACTGCGATGCTTTCCGCCGGTACAACCAATTGCCAACGTTATGTACTTCTTACCTTCACGCAAATATCCCTTGCCAACACTATGAAATAAATCCACATACCGCTGGAGAAACTCACCAACGCTGTCTGCGTTAAGCACCGCATCGCTGACCTCTTTATCCAGGCCGTTTTTGGGACGAAGCGCGGGATCCCAATGTGGGTTTGGAATGAACCGGCAATCCATCACCAAATCAGCATCAACCGGAATACCATATTTATAGCCAAAGGAAAGCACGTTAACTTTTAACGATGCGGTTTCCACGGTGGAGAACAACTCAGAGATTTTCTTTTCTAATTGGTGAACATTTAGCTGTGATGAATCAACAACTAAATCTGCTCCGGATCTGAGATCTCTCAGCTTTTCGCGCTCTCTCTCAATTCCATCAACAATTCGATCATTTCCCTGCAATGGATGGGGACGACGTGAAGATTCAAACCTTCTTACCAGTACATCATCTGCTGCATCAACGAAAATAATGCGCCGTGCAATCCCTCTATCTGCTAGTTCAGCCAATGAGCGATTCAAATCATCAAATAGCGCTCGCCCTCTAACATCAATTACCACCGCCAATTTATCTGCTGATCGCTCTGTGGTTTCAAATACATCCAACAATAAAGATGGGGGCAAGTTATCGATTACGTACCACCCGTGATCTTCCATTGCGTGAGCTACCGTCGAACGCCCGGCGCCACTCATCCCAGTCACTAAAACAATCTCGCGATCCATTCCCGCATCATCTCCTAGCTGTCAAGCACCGGCTAATCGCCTTGGATAATTTCACCGGTTCGCATATCGACATACTCATTAGCTTGATTTTGGGAAAGAGCCTGCCAAATTGAATCTGCGGTTTTCTCACCAATGCCCGGAATTTGGGCAATCTCTGCAACGCTGGCTTTTCGCAAAGCCGCCACTGACCCGAACTTCTCAAGCAATGCTTGCCTTCTGACCTCTCCCAAAGAGGGAATTTCATCTAACAGCGATTCCAACATCAACTTTGAACGTTTTGATCTATGGAAAGTGATTGCAAATCTATGTGCCTCGTCGCGAATCCTTTGTACCAGGTAAAGCGCTTCGCTGTGTCTGGGCAAAATGACCGGATAACTTTGATCAGGAAACCAAATCTCCTCTAGCCTTTTTGCTAATCCAACCAAAGTTATATCGGTTATTCCCAGCTCTGAAAAAGCTCGTGCTGCAGCATTCACCTGGCCGCGTCCTCCATCAACAATAACTAGTTGGGGTGGGTAGGCGAATTTTGGACGCTCGCCACCAGAGAGTTCAATCTCTGTTAGATCTAGATCCTTCTCAGCTAAGAACCTTTTGAACCTGCGGGTTATTACATGATGCATGGCACGTGTGTCATCGAACGCTTCTTTGTCATCGATGCCAAATCTTCGATATTCACTTTTCTTTGATTGGCCATCTTCGAAAACCACCATCGATGCAACCACTGAGGTGCCTTGAATGTTTGAGATATCAAAACACTCGATGCGAAGCGGCAACTCCTCCATTCCCAAAGCAGCTGCCAAATCCTCCAAGGCTCTGCCACTCACAGCCGCATCGTTAGCTCGCTTACTTAGGAATTGAACTAACGCATGATGTGCATTGCGTTTGACCGTATCTAGCAGCTCTGATTTCTCTCCGCGCTCCGGTTTCTTCAAATTGATTTTGAAGGCAAACTTGCTAGTCAAGTAATCGCTTAAGACATTATTTTCGATATCCAGGTTTACCAATATCTCTTTTGCCGGTTCAAACTCAGAGTAAATTTGATTGATAGTCACCTCTAATAGTGGTGTCTCCTCTGGGATATTGCTCAGATCTATCACCCAAGATTTTGAACCAATCACTCTTCCATTGCGAACGCGAAAAATAGAGGCGGCCGCATGTGTTATGTCCTGATGTAATGCAATGAAATCTGCGCTAATCGAATCTGAAATTGCCGCATTAGCAGATTCGCTCGCGCGTTCGAGTGCAACTAATTGATCTCGTAATTTCCCGGCTCGTTCATACTCTTGAGCCTCGGAAGCTTGTTCCATTTCTTTGCGCAATTCAGAGGCGATATCAGCTGATCCGTCAGACATAAAACTTTCTAGATCTTGAGCTAGCTGCCGATGATCTTCAGCTGAGATTCGGCCCACGCAAGGCGCTGCGCACTTGCCGATGTCACCTAGAAGACATGGTCGATTTATACGTTTGGCGCGGTCAAAATTGGAGTTGGAGCAAGACCTAACTGGAAATAACTTGAGCAGAACATCAAATGTGGAACGTAATGCCCAGGCATGGGTAAATGGACCAAAGTAGGTGACACCTTTCCGCTTGGAGCGTCGGGTGATAAAAATCCTGGGGAACTCCTCATCTTTTGAAATTGCTAGATAGGGATAGGACTTGTCATCTTTAAATTGAACGTTGAACTGAGGGTTCTCCTCTTTGATCCAAGTAAATTCAAGCTGAAGCGCTTCTACCTCGGTACCAACAACTGTCCAATCAACACGATGGGCAGCATGAATCATGCGATAAGTCTTTTCTCCCACATTTTTTTGAAAATAGGAGTTGAGACGATTTTTTAAGGAGCGAGCTTTGCCAACATAGATAACCTTGTCCTGGGCATCAAAAAAACGATAAACACCCGGCTCATCCGGGACATCGGTTGGACGATATGAAGTTGGATCTGCCATAACTACTTCTTAAGTATCTCTGCCAAAAACTTTCCGGTGTAACTAGTCTTCACTTTCGCCACTGCCTCCGGAGTGCCTTCAGCTACCAATGTTCCACCACCAGAGCCGCCTTCTGGGCCTAAATCAATTACCCAGTCTGCGCATTTGATTACATCTAAGTTATGTTCAATTACAACAACTGTATTGCCGGTATCGACTAGGCGTTGGAGCACCATCAAAAGCTTTCGCACATCTTCAAAGTGCAATCCGGTGGTTGGCTCATCTAGAACATAGATGGTTCGACCAGTTGAGCGACGTTGTAGTTCAGTTGCCAGTTTTACGCGCTGCGCCTCTCCTCCTGAGAGCGTGGGAGCGGACTGGCCCAATCGCACGTATCCCAAACCAACATCACAGAGCGTCTTTAAGTAACGATGTATCGCAGGTATAGATTCAAAAAACTCGGAAGCCTTTTCTATTGGCATGTCCAAAACTTCTGCGATGGTCTTACCCTTGTAGTGAACCTCGAGAGTTTCTCTGTTGTAACGCGCGCCATGACAAACCTCGCAAGGCACATAAACATCGGGCAAGAAGTTCATTTCAATAGTGATAGTTCCATCACCGGCGCAGTTCTCACAACGGCCGCCTTTCACATTGAAAGAAAAGCGTCCTTGTTGATAGCCCCGTACTTTGGCCTCGCTAGTCTCGGCAAAAAGCGCGCGAATTTTGTCAAACACCCCAGTGTAGGTAGCTGGATTTGAACGAGGAGTTCGACCTATTGGCGATTGATCAACATGCACAACTTTGTCTAATTGATCAATGCCTGAAATAGTGCGATGTCTACCTGGAACTATACGGGCGCCATTTAGCTTATTGGCCAATACTGAATACAAGATGTCATTTACCAAAGTTGACTTACCTGAACCGCTGACGCCGGTAACAGCCACAAGTGCGCCAAGTGGAATAGTTACATCTAGGTTTTTTAGGTTGTTTTCTTTGGCATCTTTGATCACCAAGTTTCGCTTGGGATTTATGGCTCGACGCTGCGCAGGTATTTCGATCTTGGACCGGCCAGATATATAAGCGCCAGTAATTGATTTCTTTGCATCGAGTAAAGCTTGATAGTCACCGGAAACCACAATCTCTCCCCCGTGCTCACCAGCTCCCGGTCCAATATCTACGATCCAATCTGCGGTTCGAATTGTCTCTTCATCATGTTCGACCACGATTAAAGTGTTTCCCAAATCCCGCAAATGTGTAAGGGTTTCAATTAAACGCTTATTGTCTCGTTGATGCAGACCAATGCTAGGTTCATCTAGAACATACAAGACGCCAACTAATCCAGAGCCTATTTGAGTAGCAAGCCTGATGCGTTGCGCTTCACCGCCGGACAAAGTCGCAGCCGGCCGAGCTAAAGTTAAGTACTCAAGTCCCACATCCAAGAGAAACCCTAAACGTGCATGAACCTCTTTCATGACTCGCTCTGCGATTTTTGCTTCTCGCGCCGCCAACTTCAAACCCTTTAAGAACTTGGCACAATCTTCGATTGAAAGTTCACAAATCTCTGCGATATTTCTATCGCCCAGAGTTACCGCTAAAACCTCTGGTTTTAAGCGGCTGCCTTTACAAGCTGGACAAGGCGTTTCGCGCATGAAAGCTTCATATTTCTCGCGACTGTAATCACTATCAGTTTCAGCATGTCTGCGCTCGATAAAGGGCTTAACGCCTTCAAAACCTGTGGAGTAATTTCTAACTCTTCCATATCGGTTTTTGTACTTCACATGTACTTCGTATTCGTAGCCATTCAAAATGGCATCTTTTGCTTTTTGAGAAAGCTTTATCCAAGGTGTATTCAATGAAAACTTAACATCAGCGGCCAAGGCTTCAAGAAGATTAAGGAAATAATCAGCTGATTGTCCACCTGACCATGGCGCAATAGCGCCATCAGCTATTGAAATTGAATCATCTGGAATTACTAACTCTTCATCTACCTCTAACTTTGAGCCGATACCTGTGCACTCAGCGCATGCTCCAAATGGGGAGTTGAAGGAAAAAGAGCGCGGCTCCATCTCTTGGAAAGACAATCCGCAATCGTGGCAAGCTAACAACTCACTATAAGTCCGCTCTTTTTCACCTGCCTTGGCATCAACAAACTCTAAGGTCACCAATCCACTGGCTAACTTGAGCGCAGTTTCAATCGAATCAGTCAGACGTTGCTTGCCTTCAGGCTTAGCGGTCAATCGATCAACTACAACCTCTATGGTGTGCTTCTCTTGTTTCTTGAGTTTCGGCGCTTCGGCAAGTGCGACTGTTACGCCATCTACTCGCGCTCGGGAGTAGCCCTGAGAAATTAAATCTTTGAAAAGATCAACAAATTCGCCTTTGCGAGCTCTGATCATCGGAGCTAGAACTTGGAATTTCGTTTCTGCAGGTAGCTCCAATATCTGATCAACAATATTTTGTGGAGTTTGCTTGGCAATGGCTTTCCCGCATTCTGGGCAATGTGGCTTTCCCGCACGGGCAAACAACAAACGTAAATAATCGTAAACCTCAGTAATTGTTCCAACGGTAGAACGAGGATTTCGGTTAGTTGATTTCTGGTCTATCGAAACCGCTGGCGATAAACCTTCAATAAAATCTACATCGGGCTTATCCATCTGGCCCAGAAATTGCCGAGCGTAAGCAGACAGGGATTCAACGTACCTTCTCTGTCCCTCCGCAAATATTGTGTCGAAGGCCAAAGAGGATTTACCTGAACCAGAAAGTCCCGTGAAAACAATCATGGCATTGCGCGGCAGGTCCAAAGAAACATTTTTTAAATTATGTTCGCGGGCTCCGCGGACAATCAATCGATCCGCGCTCATTTAACCCCCGCCTCTTCCATAGCCCGTAACTCTCGTTTTAACTCTTTGATTTCATCCCGCAATCTGGCCGCTAACTCAAACTGCAGTTCAGCAGCTGCATTTCGCATCTGCTCCGAGAGCGACTCTATTAGTCCAAGCAGCTCAGCGCGAGGCAAGGCTACGAGTGATTTAGCGTGAACACCAACCGGTGTTTCGGTAGCGGTGCGACGTTTCTTGCCAGAGAGTAAGGAATCTGTGTCATCGCTCTCCTCCGCTATCAAATCCGTTATATCGGCGATTTTCTTGCGCAGCGGCTGGGGATCAATTCCATGTGCTTGGTTGTAGGCCACTTGTTTAGCGCGCCGTCTATTGGTTTCATCAATAGCTCGAGTCATTGAATCGGTCATGTTGTCGGCATACATATGCACTTCACCAGAAACATTTCGAGCAGCGCGACCAATGGTCTGAATAAGTGAACGAGTTGAACGCAAAAATCCTTCTTTGTCCGCATCCAAAATAGCAACTAAGGAAACCTCGGGTAGATCAAGGCCCTCTCGCAATAGGTTAATACCAATCAATACGTCATACTCACCAAGTCGAAGTTCGCGAAGAAGTTCAACGCGCCGCAACGTGTCCACCTCTGAATGCAGATATCGAACCCGTATTCCGGCATCAGTAAAGAAATCGGTCAGATCCTCCGCCATTTTTTTGGTCAAAGTAGTAACCAAAACTCGCTCATTCTTTTCAGCACGAATGCGAATCTCGCTCATCAAATCATCAATTTGATTCTTGATGGGTTTTAACACAATTTTCGGATCCACTAAGCCTGTAGGCCGAATTACCTGTTCGACAAACTCGCCACCACTCTTTTCCATCTCATAAGGACCTGGTGTAGCTGATAAATAAACTTTTTGCGGAGTTCGCTCTAGAAACTCTTTAAAGGTTAAAGGGCGGTTATCTAACGCACTTGGCAAGCGAAAGCCGTGCTCAACCAAGGTGCGTTTACGGGAGGCGTCACCTTCGAACATCGCGCCGATTTGCGGCACTGTTATGTGGGACTCATCAATCACGCAGAGAAAATCCTCTGGGAAATAATCCAGCAAACAGTTAGGCGGTGATCCGGTGGCGCGACCATCAATATGTCTCGAGTAATTTTCAATACCAGAGCAAAAACCCAGCTGTAGCATCATCTCAATATCAAAGGTAGTTCTCATGCGTAAACGTTGCGCTTCCAACAATTTGTTCTGCATCTCCAGCTCTTTCAGCCGTACCGCCAGCTCACTTTCAATATCTGCAATCGCCCTTTTCATGGTTTCTGGGCCCGCCGAGTAATGCGTTGCGGGAAAGATAAATACCTCTTTTACATCACTAACAATCTCACCTGTCAAAGGATGAAGTGTTGTTAATCTTTCGATTTCATCGCCAAACATCTCAACTCTAATTGCGAGCTCTTCGTATACAGGAATGATTTCGACAGTATCGCCCCGCACCCGAAAAGTACCGCGTTCGAAGGCCATGTCATTTCTTTTATATTGAATATCGACAAAGCGTCGTAAGAGCACATTTCGATCAATGCTGTCCCCTACCGCGATATGAATCATCCGATCGATGTATTCCTGCGGCGTTCCAAGTCCATAGATGCATGAAACGGTGGCTACCACAACAACATCGCGTCTAGTTAGCAATGAATAGGTTGCTGAGTATCGCAATCTTTCAACTTCAGAATTGACCGAGGAATCCTTTTCAATAAAGGTATCGGTTTGTGGAACATATGCCTCTGGTTGGTAATAATCGTAATAAGAGACAAAATACTCAACCGCGTTATTAGGCAATAACTCACGAAACTCATTTGCTAACTGTGCGGCCAAAGTCTTGTTAGGAGCCAAGACCAAGGTCGGTCGTTGTACTTGTTCTATTAACCAAGCGGTAGTGGCCGACTTTCCAGTTCCGGTGGCACCCAGCAGCACAACATCTTTCTCACCGCGGTTGATTCTTTCGGTTAATTGCCGAATAGCCTCTGGCTGATCTCCAGCCGGTTTGAATTCACTAATTACTTCAAAGGGTTTATCTGCCCTGGGTGTTGCGGTGACCGCTCTAACCATCATTGCCCTGCCATCGCATTTGCCTTTGGAAGCAAATACTTGGTCCAAATCTCATTAACCTGGGCGGTCAGATCATCAAGTGAACCGTTATTTTCTATCACAACATCAGAAATACTTGCACGTTGGGCATCAGTTGCTTGGGCCGCTACCCGCTGGGCGATTTCGTACTCTTTCATCCCGCGTTGCTTCAAGCGGGCAACTCGGATCTCCTCTTGAACACTTACTGAAATTATAAAGTCAAAGCGGCTGGCGCCATTTGTTTCAAACAAAAGCGGAATTTCATTTACTACTATCGCATCACTCGGAAGATTCTTTGATAATTCCTCGGCGGCTTTTCTTACCAATGGGTGAATAATTGATTCCAAGTTCTTTCTTTTGGTTTCATCATTAAATACCTGAGCGGCTAATTTGGCTCGATCAATTTCACCTGAGGTTAGTATTTCGTCACCAAACTCAGCGACCACCTGCTCATATCCCGGCGTTCCACGTTCGATTACATTACGTGCTAACTCATCCGAGTCGATGACAATCGCTCCAAGCTCTTGCAACGCTTCGCCGACCGAACTTTTGCCCGATCCGATGCCACCTGTTAAGCCAACTCTCAACACGACTTAAAGCCTACCTACAAAAATAAAACTGGGCCCCGATGAAATCGAGGCCCAGAATCTTATTTTGCTTATTGCTTACTCAGCTTCAGGGGCTGTCGCAGCTGCAGCAGCATCTGCGGCTTGCGCCTCAGCCTTTTGCTTTTTGTGAGCAATAAAGCGTGCTTGAGCTTCTGCGTATTGACGCTCCCACTCTTCGCGTTGTGACTCAAAGCCTGGCTTCCATTCCTGGGTTTCTGGATCGAAACCTTCTGGATAAATGAAGTTTCCGTTTTCGTCATAACGTGCTGGCATTCCATATTGAGTTGGATCAAATGCCTCCACCTCAACATCATGACCTTCATTTGCCTGCTTCAAGGAAAGTGAAATTCGACGACGCTCTAGGTCAATGTCGATAATCTTCACAAATAGCTGGTCGCCAACTTGTACAACCTGCTCTGGAATTTCGACGTGACGTTCTGCCAACTCAGAGATGTGAACCAAACCTTCGATTCCATCAAATACGCGGATAAAAGCACCGAATGGCACTAGCTTGGTAACTTCACCTGGCACTACCTGATTAATGGTGTGGGTGCGAGCAAATGCTTGCCATGGATCCTCTTGGGTTGCCTTTAATGAAAGTGAAACGCGCTCACGCTCGAAATCAACTTCCAAAACCTCAACGGTAACTTCATCGCCAACTGCAACTACCTCACCGGGATGATCTATGTGCTTCCAAGAAAGTTCAGAGACGTGGACAAGGCCATCTACTCCACCAAGGTCAACGAAGGCGCCAAAGTTTACGATTGAAGAAACAACTCCGGTACGTACCTGACCCTTTTGTAGCTGATTAAGGAATGTAGTGCGTGATTCGGATTGTGTCTGCTCAAGGTATGCACGACGTGACAGAACTACGTTATTGCGATTCTTATCAAGTTCAATGATGCGAGCTTCTACTTGCTTTCCAATATATGGAGAAAGGTCGCGAACGCGGCGCATCTCTACCAAAGATGCAGGCAAGAATCCACGAAGTCCGATATCAACAATCAGACCACCCTTTACAACTTCAATTACAGTTCCAACAACAACTTCATCACGTTCTTTCTTTCCTTCAATTTCGCCCCAAGCCTTCTCATACTGGGCGCGCTTCTTGGAAAGAATAAGTCTTCCTTCTTTGTCCTCTTTTTGAAGAACTAGAGCTTCTACACGGTCGCCAACTTTTACCAATTCGCTTGGATCAAGATCGTGGCGGATAGAGAGTTCGCGGGATGGAATTACACCTTCAGTTTTGTAACCAATGTCTAGAAGGACTTCGTCGCGATCAACCTGGACTACGACACGACGCCAGATACTAAATCTCCATCGTTAAAGTTTTTGATTGTGCCTTCAATTGCGGCGAGAAAATCTTCTGCTGAGCCAATATCGTTTAATGAAATTTGAGTTGACAAGATACTCCGTGGGGAAATGGTCTAGTAGGGCACACTTGGCTACCGTCTCCAGTGAACTGGGCAACCCCTACTAGGTCTGAGGAGTCACGGGTGCGTCAAGCGCGGTGCGCAAGGCTACTTTCCAAGGCGGCTTGGGGTCAATTTGGGCTTAGTGAGCAGCTAAATCCCAGCTCTTGCCAAATCCCACATTCACATCAAGTGGTGCTTTGAGCGGATAGGCACTTCCCATTTCACGACGTACCAAAGCCTCCATCTGATTGTGTTCTCCATCTGCAATTTCAAAAATCAATTCATCATGGACCTGTAAAAGCAATCTTGATTTGAGGCCAGCTGATTTGATGGCCCGTTCAACATTCAACATGGCTACCTTGATTATGTCAGCAGCAGAGCCCTGGATTGGTGCATTGAGCGCCATTCGTTCCGCGACTTCTCGGCGCTGGCGATTCTCATGATTCAAATCTGGCAAATATCTTCTACGGCCAAGAATGGTCTCGGTGTATCCCTGTGCGCGAGCGATGACAACTACCTGCTTTAAATAATCTTGTATGCCGCCAAAGCGCTCGAAGTACTTGGCCATCAATGCACTTGCATCTGTAGGAGAAATATCCAATTGCTGCGCAAGTCCATAAGAAGATAATCCATAGGCCAGACCGTAAGACATGGCCTTGATTGTGCGACGCATCTCGGCATCAACTTCTGAAACTTCAACATCAAAAACTTGTGCCGCAACGGTAGAGTGCAAATCCTCGCCAGATTTGAAGGCTTGTATCAACTCTTTATCATCTGAAAGATGAGCCATAATTCGCATCTCTATTTGACTGTAATCAGCGGTTAGTAGATCTACATATGGATCTTTGGCCACAAAACAATCTCTAATCTTTCTTCCTTCATCGGTGCGCACTGGAATGTTTTGCAGATTTGGATCGGTTGATGAAAGACGTCCGGTTGCTGTAGTGGTTTGTTGGAAAGTGGTATGAATTCGCCCATCTTCTCCGACCGCGGATAGCAGACCTTCAACGGTGGTACGCAGCTTGCTAACCTCGCGCACTCTTAACAGCGCAGCCAACACAGGATGCTTGGTAGTAGCAAATAACCACTCCAATGATTCGGCATCAGTACTGAAGCCGGTTTTGATTCTCTTAGTTTTCGGAAGTTTCAACTCCTCAAAAAGCACTGTTTGTAATTGCTTTGGAGAGGCGACGTTGAACTCATGCCCCACCGATGTATATGCGGTGTTGATTGATGCTTTTTCCTCAGATTCAAAGAAGCCATGTAATTTCTTAAGCGCAGCACCATCTACCCCGATTCCGACTGACTCCATTTCAGACAGCGCCAACATGGTAGGTAATTCAATTTCTTGGTACAGCTTTAGCGCGTTATGACGCTCTAATTCTTTCTCTAGTACTTGCCACAACTGTGCTAAATATGCAGCCGCCTCCGGACTCCAATTTTCACTAAATAGATCAGCGTTGGTTGCTGCTATTTCTACCCCCAAATACTTTCGCAGGGAATCGGAAATCTCTAAATCGCGTGCCCCAGGATTTAGTAAATAGGCGGCGACTTCGGTATCTATGGCGACTTTGGATAGCACTTTTGCTCTTATTAGAGGCTTAGCCCCGTGCACTATGAATCTTTCAAAGTTGTGAATTTCTTTAGAGACTTCAACAAGTGAGGTCGTAACTACCTCACCTGACGCAAAACTCGCCGCAACTGAAAAATCTGATAGAACTATTGAAATTAGCCCGGTTGAGTTACTTAATTTTTCAATGAATTCCTGAGCTTTGATTTCCTTTACTTGTACTGAAGTTTCTTTGACCACGTTCTCTGCATCGCCATCCGGAGCAAGAACCTTGACCCTCTCCTTTAACGCCTTAATCTCTAACTTGTCGAAAAGTTGATTGAGCTGAGTTTTATTGATTCCTTGCCAAGAAAGTTCATTGAAGTTAATTGAAATCGGAAGATCATGCTTGAGCTGCGTTAATTCTCGGTTGGTAATAACAGAAGACAATGCATCTCTTAATGCAGCTCCAGCTTTACCTGGAACTTCATCTACTCGGGCAATTAACTCTTTTAGAGATCCATACTCTTGAATCCATTTTGCTGCGGTCTTCTCCCCTACCCCAGGAATTGAAGGCAGGTTATCGCTGGGGTCGCCCCGCAAGGCGGCAAAATCTGGGTATTGCTGTGGGCTTAAACCATATTTTTCTTGAACCGCCTCTGGAGTCATGCGCGCCAGTTCAGTCACGCCTTTTTTGGGATACAAAACTGTCACATTTTTATTTACCAGCTGGAAAGAATCGCGGTCGCCGGAGCAAATAAGAATCTGCGCATCAGATCCAAATTTATCTACGAAGGTGGCGATGATGTCATCAGCTTCAAACCCTTCCAATTCAAAGTGAGGTATTTTGAAGGCATCTAATAATTCGTTGATATAAGAGATTTGAGATCTGAACTCATCAGGAGTGGATGCTCGATTTGCCTTGTACTCAGGGAATTTCTCAGTTCGGAAAGTTTTTCGGGAGACATCAAATGCGGTTGCTATATGGGTCGGCTTTTCATCTCTAATCAAATTGATAATCATGGAGGCGAATCCATAAACCGCGTTGGTGTGCTGACCTGTGGAGGTAGCGAAATTTTCTACCGGAAGGGCATAGAAAGCGCGATATGCCAATGAGTGGCCATCAAGCAGCAGTAATTTTGCCTTCATAGTCCTCGAATCCTAGAGCTCAATAACCATGTTTGACGCATACAATTGCCGAATGAGTGACTTCATGGAAATTCTTAATGAACGTGGCCGTGGCGATCTTGATAAAAAGATGGGCATTGAAATTATCGAGGCCACGCCACAACGCCTAATTGGAACGATGCCAGTTGAGGGAAACACCCAGCCCTTTGGTTTGCTGCATGGTGGAGCCAATGTTGTGTTAGCCGAGAGTTTAGGTTCGGTTGGAACTCATCTACATGCCGGTCCAACACGACGCATTGTTGGAATTGAGATTAATGCTAGCCACCATAAATCAGCTACCTCAGGAGTTGTTACTGGCGTAGCTACTGCGGTGACACTCGGAAAAACTCTCTGCACCTATAACGTGGAAATTACCAACGACAAAGGTGAAAAAACCTGCACCGCTCGAATCACATGCTTGATTCTCGCTGAACGCTAATTAATCGAGCTCGTGCGCTCCAGTACCCAAATAAGCTGACTTAACGTGCGGATCATTTAGTAGATCTTTTCCACTGGCCTCTTTTGTAATAGCGCCAACTTCCAAAACATATGCTCGATCAGATCGTTGCAGAGCTTGCTGAGCATTCTGCTCGACAAGAAGAATTGTGACACCGATTTTATTAATCTGTGAAATTATTCGAAAGATATTAGCAATCATCTGCGGAGCTAATCCCATAGATGGCTCATCAAGAAGCAACACTTTTGGTTTTGCCATAAGTGCGCGCCCAATAGCCAGCATCTGCTGCTCTCCACCTGAGAGAGTTCCTCCCGCCTGACCAGAGCGTTCCTTCAATCTTGGGAAAAGTTCGTAAACGGTGGCGAGATCTTCTTCAATCTCACTCTTCTTCATTTTCAAGTGATACTTGCCAAGTTCGAGGTTTTCCAAAACAGTCATACCTGGAAAAATTCCTCGACCTTCGGGTGCTTGAGAGATTCCAAGTGACACTCTTTGATGAGCCTTGTATTTCAGAATGTCTTCTCCGTCATAGGTTATCGAGCCAGAAGTTGGATTCAATAATCCTGAAATGGTCTTCAGCAGTGTGGTCTTACCCGCACCGTTGGCGCCGATAAGAGAAACTATCTCACCTTGATTAACAACAAGGGAGATTCCCTTTACTGCCTCAATCTTTCCGTAGGCAACACGTAAATCTTTAATTTCAAGACGCATCTTCAGGCACTCCTAAGTAGGCTTCAATAACTCTTGGGTCATCCTGGACGTTGCGTGGCGAATCATCAGCAATTTTCTGTCCAAAATCTAGTACCACTACACGATCTGAAACTTTCATTACAAGTGACATGTCATGTTCAATGAGAAGAACTGTGTAGCCAGCATCTCGAATCTTGCGAATGGTATTGGCTAGTTCTACTTTTTCCGCAGGATTAAATCCAGCAGCTGGTTCATCAAGCAGTATTAATTTAGGTTCGGCGCCCATCGCGCGAGCAATCTCAAGTCTGCGTTGCACACCATAGGGCAGATTTTTGGCTAGCCGATCGGCATACTCCCCAATTCCAATGAAATCAAGTAACTCTTGAGCTCTCGCCTTATCACGCTTTTCTTCGCGGCGAGATACGGGAAATCCGAAGAGACCTGAAACCAGACCTGACTTCTTATGAGTGTCGGTTGCTGTGATGACATTTTCCAAAGCTGTCATGTCCCCCCAAAGTCTAATATTTTGGAAGGTTCGAGCAATTCCACTACGGGTAATTTTATAACGCTTAATTCCGACTAAAGATTTTTCATCAAAAATTATGTCACCGGAAGTTATCTGGTAAACACCTGTGATTACATTAAAAATCGTGGTCTTACCAGCGCCATTCGGGCCAATCAACCCGAGAATTTCCTGTTTATTCACATCAAAGGTCACATCACTAAGTGCTGTAACTCCACCAAATTTCATGGTTACATTTTTTAATTGAATTAAAGGTTTACTCATCATGCGTCCTTCTTCACAATTGCTTTTTCGCGTTTCTTGCGTGGGAGTAATCCATCTGGACGAAGATTCATCATAATTACCAGGACTAATCCAAATACCAGCAATCGGGCATCAGATAAGAAGCGAATACGATCTGGAAGGTAGCCCAGAATTACTGCTCCAAGAATTACACCCCAGATATTTCCCATGCCGCCAAAAACAACACAGGCGAGAATCAATATAGAAATCTGCAGTGTGAAGTTATCTGGAGCGATGAAAAGAGTCTTAGATGCATAGAAAACTCCAGCCGCACCTCCCACAGAAGCGCCGAGAACAAATGCCCAAACTTTATACTTAAATGTTGGAACACCCAATAACTCTGCCGCATCCTCATCCTGGCGAATAGATTCCCAAGCTCTTCCCGCCCGTCGAACAGAAAGTCGACGTACCATCCATACCGCCAACAAAATTATAAGCAGCAAAGTCCAATAGTAAATGCGATGGCTATCAAAAGCGTATTCGATACCAAAAATACCCGGCGGGGTTGGAATACCTTGAATACCCTCCGAACGTCCTAAAGCTCCTAGATTCAAGGCAACGATTCTGACAATTTCACCAAAACCAAGGGTGATGATCGCCAAATAATCTCCGCGAAGCTTCAAAGCTGGAACGCCCAGAATAATTCCGGAAAACATTGCCATGGCAATTCCAATTGGCAAAATCTCCCAGGTATTTAAACTCGTTCTAGTTCCTAGTAACCCCATGGTGTAAGCACCGATTGCAAAGAAGGCAACGTAACCAAGGTCTAGCAGACCTGATTTACCAACAACGATATTCAAACCAATCGCCATCAGCACATACATGCCTACTGGATAGAAGAGAACTGATTGGAAATCAGAGCCAGGTGTATTGATCAACGGGTTGTTGAGGAATGGAAGTGCGTAGAAGAAGGCGATAAACGAGGTTGCCATTGCGACGCGACGCCACTTAGGTGAGCGCTCCCAATAAGCAGCGCCTTTATCGCGCAGATTTAATGAAGATTTCAAGTTTGCCATTAGACCCTCGCCTGCTGGATAGATTCTCCAAATAAGCCGGTCGGCTTAATGAGAAGAACAAGTACCAAGATGATGAATGAGATAACCGCTTTCCAAGCGGTACCAAAGACAGCTGATGTCCAGGTCTCCATCAGACCCAACGCAAAGCCACCAAACAAAGCACCCTTAAGGTTTCCAATTCCACCAAGAACCGCGGCGGTAAATGCGCTAATTCCTAGGAAGAAACCAACCTTGAAGGA
>JBDKIY010000003.1:0-44169 GCA_039796875.1 Actinomycetota bacterium | reverse complement strand
TTTACCAGTCTTTTCGGGCAAAAAAGTGCCAGCTGCGGATTCACGATTGGTGATGCTTTGTTGGTGCGCGATGATGTAAAGAATCAAATTATTCAAGTTGGCAATTCAGAGTACGAAGCGAGCTACTCAATTGTTCCCACCATTATGACTATCTATCGAGGATATACCTGGGCGGATTTCAAAGTTCGTGATTCTGTAGTGCGTTTAATTACGACACATTTGGAATCCATTTGGGATGAAAACAAAGTTCCAAACTCTGCTTTGCAGGCACAACAACTGGTAGCTGATCTCAAAGATGCCAAGATGCCTGTGGTCATTATGGGAGATTTCAACGCTGATTACAGAGATCCACGTCCACTAAATGAACCAAATCCAGGCGAGCAGCCAGTTGTTAGTGATACCTGTCCAACTCCAGGCGGCGCAAAGTGCAACGCTTTTAGCACGATGATTGAAGCAGGGTTTGAAAACGCTTCACCCGATGCCAAAAACGCTCGCTACTTCACCTGGGGTGCAAGCGCATTACTAAATGGCCCGGATAAAAAGCGAGAAAAATTCGCGACTGAGTTTGGAAATCAATATGGGTTTACAGATCGCCTGGATTACATCTTCACAAAAAATGTCTATGCAACGGTAAGCTCGAAAATAATTGGAAATGTTTGGCCAGATGGCAGTGGGGTTTGGAGTTGCGGTACGGAAATTTGTTTCCCATCAGATCACGCCGGAGTGGTTGCAACCATTGAGTTACCAAGAGGTGCAGGGGCCATCGATGCAGATCTGCCGGCGCATGAAAGATTCCCGTATGGGATCTGGCATTTCATCGGATTATCAATCCTTCTTGGATTTGCACTATTCGTAGTACTTCGTATTAGGCGGGCTATTCGCAGATAAAGCACTGGATTTGGTGGTTTTTGCCCGCCTTGGATAACCTTGAGCCCACTTAAGGCGAGGGGACACCCCGTTATCGACGAAAGGCAAGTCTAAGAAATGGCTGAAGTATCAATCAAAGGCGCAGTCCGTAATGAGTTCGGAAAAGGCGCATCTCGCAGAATCCGTCGCGATGGCAACGTGCCAGCTGTTATTTATGGTCACGGAGAAAAGCCAACTCACATCTCACTTCCAGCACGCGAAGTCGGAGTAGCGATTAAAACCTCTAACGTTCTTTTGAATATTGATTTAGGTGACAAGCAAGAGCTAGTACTTCCTAAGTCCATTGTTAGAAATCCACTCAAGGGACATCTTGAGCACATCGATTTAATTATCGTACGTCGTGGTGAGCGCGTAACCGTTAACGTTCCAGTACATGCACACGGTAAGCATGACCCAGAAGGAATTTTGGAACACGTTCACAACACCATCGAGGTTGAGGCGGATGTAACTGCAATTCCTACCTCACTTGATTTGAACATCGAAGGTTTGCCAGCTGGCGAATCAAAGACTGCGGGAGATGTTGTTCTTCCTGCCGGCGTTACTTTGAAGAGCGATCCAAAGATGGTTGTTATCCATCTTTCAGTTCGCGCTACAACTGATGAAGCAGCTGTTGCAGCTGCGGCAACTCCTGCTGCTGAAGGCGAAGCGGCTGCTGCTGCTCCTGCTGAAGCTGCGGCAGAAGCTAAATAACGCTTACTTTCTAACCACCTGCGGCTAGCCTTTCTTTATGTTTGGCCGTTCTCAATCAGCGCCGGCAAACTCCTCTGGAGCTAAACGTTGGCTGATTATTGGTTTAGGTAATCCAGGTCCCGAGTATGAAAAAACTCGGCACAATGTTGGAGCGATGGTTGTTGCACAAATGGCTATCGCTGCCAGAGCCAAATTCTCTTCTCATAAAGCCCGCGCCAACGTTGCCGAGTTTCGCTTGGGAGTTGGAGTTGAAGCTCCATCATTAATTGTCGCTACCTTGCGTTGTTATATGAATGAATCGGGCGGCCCAACCAAAGCTTTAGCTGATTTCTATAAGGTAAAAAGCGATCACATAATCATTGCGCATGATGAGTTGGATATTCCCTACCAAGCAATCAGAGTGAAATTAGGCGGCGGCGATAATGGTCATAACGGCCTAAAGAGCATTACCTCTGCATTAGGCACCAGTGATTACCTGCGTTTGCGTCTTGGAATCGGAAGACCGCCGGGGCAACAAGATCCTGGTGATTTTGTGTTGAAGCCATTTTCTAGCGCCGAACGTAAAACCATCGATGAGTTTTTGATTACCGGTGCGCAAGCAGCGGAGTCATTAGTTCAATTTGGATTAGAAAAAACGCAACAAAACTTTAATTCTTAATCAACCGGTATTACGCAGTCCGGCTGCCACTCCATTAATTGTAAGTAGAAGAGCGCGGGTAATTAATGGGTCAGAGTTATCTTCACGCACCTTCTTTAACAAAGAAACCTGCAATAAATGTAGCGGTGCAAGGTAAGCATCTCTGATTTGCAAAGTGCGAGCCAGAATTTCCTGGTCTCCCAAAATCTCTTGTTTTCCAGTCAACAGCAAAATTTCTTTAACCGTTAAATCAAACTCCTGTTGGATTGTTTCTAAGAAGTGATGTAGCTCTGGGTTTACCAACGCGGATACATACTTACGGGCCATAGCCAAATCGGTTTTAGCTAAGGTCATCTCCACGTTACTTACGAAGGTGCGGAAGAAATGCCAATCTTTCAACATAGTTTTCATGGTTGCTTCATGGCCCGCTTCACGTGCTGCTTTAAGACCGCTGCCGACACCAAACCATCCCGGCACAATCTGTCTTGATTGAGTCCAACCAAAAACCCATGGAATTGCGCGCAGTGAGGATAAGTCAGCGCTGGCATCAGGTCTTCGTGATGGGCGTGAACCTAGGAATAAATTTCCTAGTTGTTCGACCGGGGTTGATTGATAAAAATACTGTGGAAGATCTGGGTGCTCAACTAATGCCCGATAACGTGAAAAAGATGCATCACTGATTGAGTTCATGGCGGTGTTCCACTTCACCAAATCTTCAGGAGATTGGCGGGCCGCACGGTTCAATACTGTTGCCTCTAAAGCTGCGGCCAAAGTTAGTTCAACATTTTCTCGCGCCAGCGAAGGAAGTGAATATTTATCTGAGATGACCTCACCTTGTTCCGTCATCTTTATTTGGCCATCTAAAGTTCCCCACGGCAAAGCAATAATCGCGTCATAAGTCGGACCACCACCGCGTCCAACAGAGCCACCGCGACCATGGAAGAGCCTTAACTTAATCCCGTATTTACGTGCGACATCACGTAACTTTCTTTGGGCCTGATGAATTTCCCATTGGCTGGTGGCAATTCCCGCATCTTTATTGGAATCGGAGTAACCCAACATAACTTCTTGAATATTTCCCCGCAGTTCAACTAATTTTCGATAAGTTGGATTAGAGAGAAGTTGTTCCAGAATTTCTCCGGCAGAGCGAAGTTCAGCAACAGTTTCAAGAAGCGGGGCTACATCTACTCGAGCCACAGCGTTATCAATATTTATTAGACCAGCAAGTTTTGCCAAATAAACCGCCGCCAATACATCCTCTGGCCCTTTGGTCATTGAAACTATGTAGGTCTCAACAATCGAGGGATCAAAGCTTTCTTGAGATTCCTTTATGGCGACGAAGGTGCGCAATGTTTTGGCATCTAATTCATCAAGAGAATCTGCTTTTACATTTGGAGAATTCATCTGTTTTGTTAAGAATTCACATTTTTGAGCAGAGGTTAATCCAGCGTAATTTGCAGTAGGGAACAGAGCTTCAATAACTCTTTGATGGGCGCCAGAGTGCTCACGCACATCCATAGTTGCATGGGTAAGACCAAAGGCAGCTACAGTTCTGATGGTTCGCTCCAGTAAGCCATGGGCAATTAATTCACCACGATTTGCCAGCAAAGAGTTGTACATCAACATTAAATCTTCGAGTAACTCTTTTGTATTCGCATAATCTCGGCCTGGCTCATGTGGCGCAGCTTTGCCATGACGATCTCTGGTGATAAGCAAACGATGACGTATCGCCGTTGCTTTCAAACGATAAGGCTCTTCCACATTAATGCGTTTGAAACGCGGTTCAATCTCTGGCAAACGTGCTAAATCCTGTGCCACAGAATCAAGTAATGGTTGTGAGGTGCCGGCAAGTTTTGTCGATACCGATAGTGCTTGGCGTAATTCATCCATCGCCTCTAGGGTGACTCGAATCGCGTGACCCATTTGCAATACAACAGCTTGCTTTGTGATTTCAGGTGTGATGTTTGGGTTGCCATCCCTGTCGCCGCCAATCCAGGAGCCAAAGGTAAGCGGAGTAGCGGTAGGAGATAGCTTTATTCCCAACCTAGCGAGTTCAGTTGCGAAATCATCTAACACTTCAGGAATGGTTAACCTAAATAAGTCATCCAAGTAATAAAGTGCATTGATAGCTTCATCAAGCGGTTCAGGTCTACCAAGTCTTAATTCATCTGTTTGCCAAAGTAAATCGACAATCTCAGCCAATCTACGTTCGCGAGTAGCGGATTCAGGTTGATCTAAAAGTTCTGAGATGGTGGATAGCTTGCTTAGCACTGAGCGGCGCGCGGCCTCGGTTGGGTGTGCGGTAAACACCGGGCGAACTTGAAAATTCTCTAACCACTTGCGAAGTTCAGCATCTGAAAAATCATGACCTGATTTTTTTGCCTCCAGAATGTGGTCTACCGCTCGCGAGAGCCAAGATCCGCCAGAAATTCGTTCCTGCGATAAAACTCTAGAGCGATGAACTTGTTCAGCAACATTTGCTAAGTTGAAATAGACATTGAAGGCACGGACCAGTTTTACAGAGTCGGCGGTTGAAATTGAATTTAATAAATCTTCACCGCCACCTTCACGGACAGATTTGCGAACCAGTTCAACTAGATTTAAAAGCGCTTCGCCATCTTGTCTAGCTAGAGATTGACCCAGCAAATCTCCTAATTTGCGGACATCGCTGCGCAGGGTGGAGTTGTCTTGCAAATGAGCTGGGGTGGTCACTGGCTAATCATTACACGATAGAATTTGTGCTCAGTTCGTTAAGCCCCCTGGTATTTCCAGATTGGGGCTATTCGGCTATTCAAACTAGGCGGCAGTTGAAAGAGGTGAAAGATAGTTATGACAATGCGCTCTCTTGTCTCGCTATCTGAAACAACTCTTAATGTTTTAAATTCAGCTGCCGAATCCATCATTACCAACCACGCCGCAGTTCCATTTCTAGTGTCCCAACAAAGTAAGACAAATCAGGTTCTGTTGGTTGCGCATTCCAGCCAGAGAGCAACTGAACTTGTAGGTGAATTAAATGAATTGATTGAAGGGGTCATGGAGTTTCCGGCCTGGGAGACACTGCCTCATGAAAAATTAAGCCCCAATAGCGATACGGTGGCAAAACGCATTAATACCTTGCTGCAGATCAAAAATGCGAAAGTTGTTGTGACTTCGGCTCGAGCTCTAATTCAGCCAATCGTTTCTGCGGCAATAGATTTGCCATTACTGAAGTTAGAGCGCGGTAAAGAGTTTAGTTTTGCTGCTTTGATTAAGGAGCTGGTTGCCAGGGCATACAACCGAGTTGATATGGTGGAGCGCAGAGGAGATTTCGCAGTACGAGGCGGCATTATTGATGTCTTCCCTCCTCTAGCCGATCACCCAATTCGCATTGAATTCTTTGGCGATGAAATTGAGGAGATTAAGTATTTTGAAATAAGTGATCAAAGAACCTTCTCTGCCGTCACAGATGCAATCACTTTGATTCCCTGCCGTGAAGTGTTAATAAGTGATGAGGTAATTCAGAGAGCCAAGCTAATAAAAACTCAATATCCAGAGCTGCTTGAAATGTGTAACAAAATAGAGGCCGGAATTTATGTTGAGGGAATTGAATCCTTGGCAGGGGTTCTAACTCCCGAGTTAAAGAATTTACTGGATTACCTTGCTGATGGTTGTGAGATTATTTTTCTTGAGCAGGAGCGCATTAACTCCAGGGTTCAAGATTTAATAAATACAAATCAAGAGTTTCTAGAGGCAGCTTGGTCAAATATTGCTTTGACCAACAAAGGCGAAGACACCAAGTCTCTAGTGCCATTGCGAAGCGAGTTGCAGATTGGTGCATTTGTTGAGTTAACGGAGTTGCAGCAAAAGGCAGCTTCTAGAGACATGACATGGCGTGGTTTCAATTCCTTTGGGTATGAAGAGGACCCACGTATTGAACAGTTTTCAGAGATCGAGCCATATCGAAATAAGATCGAAAAAGTTATTTCGGAGTTAAAAACCTTTTTAAATCAAGGTTTCTTGGCGGTTATCTCAGTTCCGGGTCATGGTTTGCAGGAGCGCTATAGAGATATTTTTCGAGAGGCGGATCTGCCAGCCATAATTAAAGAGGGTGTAGATAACCAGCTCGTACGCGGCAGTGTTTACTTAGTTACCTCCGCTTTTAAAAATGGTTTCTTGGATGAGACCAATAAGCTCATATTTCTTACTGAGAGTGAAATAACGGGTACCAGAGACTCCAGAATTACCGCTACCCGTATGCCATCTCGTCGCAAAAAGACAATAGATCCACTTGAATTAAAGAGTGGAGATTATGTTGTTCATGAACAACATGGCGTAGGCAGATATGTTGAATTAGTTCAAAGGACGGTGGCGGGAGCCTCTCGCGAGTATCTGGTAATTGAATATGCCGCATCAAAACGTGGCCAACCCGCAGATCGAATTTATGTTCCAACCGATGCTTTAGAGCAGATAACTAGATATGTGGGTGGTGAGACTCCGGCGGTACATCGCATCGGAGGTGGGGATTGGATTAAAGCTAAATCGCGTGCCAAAAAAGCGGTTAAGGAAATTGCCGGTGAACTAATCCGACTTTATGCCGCGCGAACTAGTTCGCCAGGCTATGCATTTTCGCCAGATACAACATGGCAGCGAGAGCTGGAGGATTCTTTTGCATACGTTGAAACCCCTGATCAATTAGTGACGATAAATGAAGTAAAAGCAGATATGGAAAAGCCTTATCCCATGGATCGAATTATTTGTGGTGATGTGGGATATGGAAAAACTGAGATTGCAATTAGAGCCGCATTTAAAGCGGTACAAGATGGAAAGCAGGTAGCGGTGTTAGTTCCGACTACTTTGCTAGCCCAGCAACACTTTGCAACTTTTTCTGCACGCTACGCCGGATTTCCAATAAAAGTCGCAGCCCTATCTCGCTTTAATTCGGGCAAAGAGATTAGCGATGTTTTAAAGGAGCTAACCGCCGGATCGGTAGATGTAGTAATTGGCACACATAGATTGCTATCTGATGATGTCATTTTCCGCGATCTGGGGCTAATAATTGTTGATGAAGAGCAACGCTTTGGTGTGGAGCATAAGGAAAAGCTAAAGAAATTGCGGGCCAGCGTTGATGTGTTGGCCATGTCTGCAACACCAATTCCACGAACTTTGGAGATGGCAATTACTGGTATTCGCGAGATGTCCACGATTGCAACGCCACCAGAGGAACGACATCCAGTACTTACCTATGTTGGCGCTTACGACGATAAGCAGGTAGCTGCCGCTATCCATCGTGAGTTACTGCGCGATGGCCAGGTTTTCTATATTCATAATAGAGTCGAAAGCATCGATGATGTTGCTGCCAAGATTCGTAAATTGGTTCCAGAGGCCAGAGTGGCAATTGCTCATGGACAAATGAATGAATCAGCTTTAGAGCAGGTCGTTGTTGCATTTTGGAATAAAGAGTTTGATGTTCTTGTATCTACAACCATTGTGGAAAATGGTATTGATGTTGCCAACGCTAATACTTTAATTGTGGAGCGAGCTGACGTATTTGGCCTATCGCAACTTCATCAATTACGGGGACGTGTTGGTAGAAGTAGAGAGCGTGCTTATGCATATTTTCTTTATCCAGCCGATAAGCCGTTAACAGAGTTAGCACTTGATCGCTTAACTACCATCGCAAAGAACACCGAACTTGGCGCGGGCATGCAGGTCGCCTTGAAGGATCTTGAGATACGCGGTGCTGGAAATTTATTGGGTGGAGAACAATCTGGCCATATTGCCGATGTTGGGTTTGATCTTTATATGAGAATGGTGGGCGAGGCGGTAAATGATTACAAACGAGGAGTGATTGAAGGAGTCGAGGAAATATCAGAGTGCAAAGTTGAATTGCCAATAACCGCCCATCTTTCCGCAGAATATGTTCCCGCCGATCGTTTGCGACTTGATCTCTATCGCAGGTTGGCAGATGCAAAAAATGATGTAGATATAGATGCGATAAAGGAGGAGTTGCAGGATCGTTTTGGAGCATTGCCCCATGAAGCAGAGGCGTTGCTGCGTATCGCAAGATTGCGAATTTATTTGAAGTCTCACGGCATTACCGATTTTGCTGTTCAAGGCCGTTATGTGAAAGTGGCGCCCTTAGCTCCAACCGAGTCTTTGGAGCTCAAAATAAATCGCCTGTATCCGGGATCAATTGTGAAATCTGTGACGAAAGTGGTCTTAATTGCTCGGCCGCAGAGCGCTGCGTGGGAATCAGGGGAGGATGAAGTAGGAGATACTTCTCTCCTTGATTGGGCGTTTGAATTAGCGCAGACTTTGCTGGAGCGCCCCATACGAAAGTGAGAGTTTGTGAAGAGAGTTCTAGCCCTAGTAATTACCGCAATTGTTGCCTCAGCTGTTGCATTGACCGGATGTTCACAGGTGGATTCAGCTGCAACAGTTGGGGACACAGAGATCGCGTTATCTGATCTGCAATCTCAAGTGGATCTGATTCTTAGCGAACGCGAGGGAGTAGATGTCTCTCAGATGCAGCTCGAAGAGGGCGATGCTTTAACTCGTTCACAACTTTCTTACATGATTTCTAATTTGATAATTGAAGGCGTAGCTGCGGATGAGAAAATTGAAATTTCTACCTCAGAGGTAGAGGCCTACAAGGTCGAGATCTACACAAATATTGGTGGAGAGAGCAATCTGCCGAATGTCTTAGTAAGCGCTGCAATACCTTCTACCTCTTTGGATGATGTTCTCCGCCGAGATTTGATTTTGCGCAAAATCGGGGAAAAGCAATCAACCGCAGGACTTGATGATGAGACTGTAAACACCAATATTCAGAAGTTAGTAACTGATAAAGCCAACTCACTCAAAGTCACTGTTAATCCCCGCTACGGCACATGGGATGTAAATACCTTGACCGTGGTGGCTTCAGAGCCGGCAGGCGATGCGGTAACTGATAAGTAATCAGTAGATGGCCTACGAAAATCTGATCCGCCTTGCAGAGGTGATGGATCGACTTCGTTCGCCAGGTGGTTGTCCTTGGGATGCAGAACAAACCCATGAATCACTTCTCAAATATCTTCTTGAAGAGTCTTATGAGTTTATTGAATCTATCGAGACGGGAAAACGTCAAGATATGCAGGAGGAGTTAGGTGACATCCTGCTGCAAGTTTATTTTCATGCTCGAATAGCTCAAGAGGACACTGATCAACCATTTAATTTAGATGACGTAGCACGAACAGTGGCTGATAAATTAATTTCGCGCCATCCTCATGTTTTCTCAGATGTGAAAGTCGAATCAACCGGCGATGTATTAGAAAATTGGGAACGAATCAAGAAAGAGGAAAAGGGTCGCACCTCAGCGCATGATGGTGTTCCGACAGGACAACCTGCACTGCCATTGGCTGCGAAGTTGGTTTATCGGGCGCAGAAGAATCATTTAGCAACGCCAGCTCATCCAAACTCTGAGATTGATGAGGAAAAGGTTGGGGCAGAACTCCTCGCATTGGTCTCCTGGGCGGTAGAGAATCAAATTGATCCCGAGGTTGCGCTTCGTAAAGCCGCACTTAAGTTTCGAGATGAGATGAGTCGAGAAGAAGGAATTTCTAGCGAGTCACGCTAGACTCCCCGCCCGTGACTACAAATCAAACGAATATTCAAAGTGTCGGCGCCCGCGAAATATTAGATTCGCGTGGAAATCCTACGGTCGAGGTAGATGTCCTGCTTTCAGATGGATCCTTTGGCCGCGCAGCAGTACCCAGTGGAGCCTCAACCGGCGCTTTTGAAGCTGCCGAACTACGTGACGGCGGCGCTAGATATCTTGGTAAAGGTGTACAAAACGCAGTAGAAAATGTGAAGCAGAAAATCGCTCCAATCGCTGTCGGAAGAGATGCATTTGATCAACGCGGATTAGATAACGCAATGATTGAGTTGGATTCAACAGTTAACAAATCCTCTTTAGGTGCAAATGCAATTTTGGGAGTTTCACTTGCAGTGGCTAAAGCAGCCGCGACCTCCAAGAAACAGCCTTTCTTTTCATTTATTGGTGGATCATCGGCAACTTTGCTGCCAGTTCCTATGATGAATATTCTCAACGGTGGAGCGCACGCTGATACAAATGTTGATATTCAAGAGTTCATGATCGCTCCAATCGGTGCAGCTTCATTTAAAGAGGGGCTGCGTTGGGGAGCTGAGATTTATCACAACCTAAAATCTGTTTTGAAAAAGCGTGGCCTGGCAACCAGCATTGGTGATGAAGGTGGTTTCGCTCCAAATCTTGAATCAAATCGTGCCGCATTAGATTTAATCATTGAAGCGGTAGAAAAAGCCGGGTTCAAAATTGGCAGTGAGATTGCATTGGCTATGGATGTTGCCGCTACTGAGTTTTACAAAGATGGCAAGTACGAATTTGAGGGTTCAGAGTTGTCAGCGGCAGAAATGATCGCTTATTACAAGGGGCTGGTTGATTCATATCCTTTAGTTTCAATTGAAGATCCGCTATCTGAGGATGATTGGGATGGTTGGAAAGCTATCACTACAGAATTAGGTGAAAGAGTTCAATTAGTGGGCGATGATCTATTTGTAACTAATCCGACTCGTTTGGCTCGCGGTATTGAAGAAAATACTGCAAACGCTCTCTTGGTTAAAGTCAATCAAATTGGAACATTGACCGAAACTTTGGATGCCGTAACTATGGCTCACAAAGCAGGTTATCGCTCCATGATGAGTCACCGATCAGGTGAAACTGAGGACACCACAATCGCACATCTCGCTGTTGCAGCTTTGTGTGGCCAGATTAAAACCGGTGCCCCAGCGCGAAGCGAACGAGTTGCTAAATACAATGAGCTGTTGCGCATTGAGGAGGAGCTCGGTGGCGCAGCAAAGTACGCCGGGCGCGAAGCTTTCCCACGTTTTGCAGCACGTTAATCCGCTAAAGAGTTAAACCTAAACCAAGGAGTTGGGATGAGGCGAAAGAGGATTCCGCTTCGTGCCGCTCTGGAAGGTTTTGCAGAAAAACGCGGAATCTCAACTCGGCTCTTAATTCTTTTTATGGTGTTATTTGGTGTGGCGGTTACTTTGGCACCGCCGACTCAACATTACTTTGCCCAACGCGCTCAAATCAGCGCACTGGAAGCAGATGTAGATTCAAATCGAAAGAAGTTAGAGGAAGCACGCGCCGAGTTACAGCGTTGGCGCGATCCGGATTACATCAGATCGCAAGCCAGAGATAGATTGCATTTTGTTTTGCCCGGGGAAAAGCAATACATAATTTTGGGAATTAACTCTCAAATTGATGACGGCACTGAAAGTGCAGCTCCTATCAATCAGGACTTTCCATTGGGAGTTCCTTGGTATGCAAGGGTTATTTCATCAATCACCTCTGTTGGGGTCGGTACTCAACTGCCATGACCAATAGACCAACTGAAGCGGATCTAAACGCAATTGAGATTCAATTAGGGCGAACTCCAAGAGATGTGCACGCTATTGCTTTTCGCTGCCCCTGCGGAAACCCAGCGGTAGTTGAGACTCCGCCAAGACTTAGTGATGGAACGCCATTTCCAACTTTCTATTACGCAACTTGCCCTAATCTGACCTCAGAAATTTCCACTTTAGAGAACTCAGATTTAATGACAGATATGAATGAAAGATTAAAGAGTGATGCTGAGTTATCAGGTGCTTATCGTGCCGCTCATGATGATTATCTTGCAGCTCGGGCGGCATTAGGCGTTGAGGTGGATGAAATCGCAAATATTTCAGCTGGGGGAATGCCAGATCGAGTTAAGTGCCTACATTCTTTAATTGCGCACTCTTTGGCCGCCGGCCCAGGGGTAAATCCGGTAGGAGATGAGGCGTTGGAAAAACTCCCTAACTGGTGGGAGAACGGAAATTGTTTAGAGCGTAGAGGCAAGGATAAAGATTAGATGGCCAGAGTTGCCGCAATTGATTGTGGAACAAATTCAATCCGTTTGTTAATTGCAGATATTGCAGATGGAAAATTCCACGAGGTTTATCGCACCATGGAAATAGTAAGACTGGGCCAAGGTGTTGATCAGAACAAAGCTTTTCATCCAGATGCCATAGAAAGAACTTTGAAAGCGGTAGCTAATTTCTCAAACGAGATTGCACGCCGTGGTGTATCAAAGATCAGATTCTGTGCCACTAGCGCTACCCGTGATGCCTCCAATCGAGATTTGTTCATTGATGGCGTCAATCAGCTTTTGGGAATTAAGCCTGAGGTGATTAGCGGGGAGGAAGAGGCCGCACTATCTTTTTTTGGCGCCACTAAGGAACTGCATCAAAGCGGCGCGCCCTATCTAGTTATTGATATCGGGGGCGGCTCGACTGAGTTTGTGTATGGCACAGAGAAAGTAGAGTTTGCTAAAAGCCAGAATATTGGCTGTGTACGAATGAGCGAGAGACATTTCACGACATTGCCGCCAGCGGCACAGGAAATCGCAGATGCGCAAAAGGATATAGATGAGGCAATTTCGCAGGCCGCAAAGTTGGTTCCAATCACGAAAGCGCACACGCTCATCGCAGTGGCTGGAACCGCCACCACTGTTGCCGCTGCCGCTCTTGATCTCCATGAATATGACCGTTATTCAATTCATTTGTCCCGTATTTCGGCAGCTGCGACCCATGAAGTGGCACAAAAATTTTTGCATATGGATCGTCAACAAATAGCGGCATTGCCATTTATGCATGAAGGAAGGGTCGATGTAATTGCAGCCGGCTCTCTCGTACTCTCCAGAATTATGGAGCTGACCGGTGCTAAGGAGTTCGTTGCATCTGAGTCAGACATTTTGGATGGAATGGCTTGGTCTCTTGCGGACTAATCCAGCACAAGCAACTCGCAAAATAAAATCTTTAAAAGTTTTAGATAAACAAATTATTAATTGCACAGCATGTCCGAGATTGGTTCAGTGGCGTGAAGAGGTTGCAGAAACAAAACGCCGGGCTTATTTGGATCAAGAGTATTGGGGTAAACCCGTTACCGGTTTTGGACCAAGTGATGCGAAACTTTTGGTTGTTGGATTAGCTCCAGGTGCACATGGCGCAAATCGCACCGGTCGAATTTTTACTGGAGATAGCTCTGGCGATTGGCTCTACCGATCACTTCATAAAAATGGCTTGGCAAAAATTCCAACCAGCAGTTCGCGATTTGATGGCCAGGAGTTAATTGACACGCGGATTGTTTGCGCAGTGCGGTGTGTGCCGCCGGGAAATAAACCAACGCCGCAAGAAACCGCTAACTGTGAGCCTTGGTTGCGTAGAGAGGTTGAGTTGTTATTGCCCACAACTCGCAGCTACTTGGCGTTAGGTAGTATCGCTTGGAAGGCAATCTGTGATGTACTGCTAGCAATAGGTGAGGAATTGCCTAGAAAGCGCCCAAAGTTTGGCCACGGCGCCCAATTCAAGTTTCGGGGTGTGGACGGGAATACTAGATTGGTCATTGGGAGTTACCATCCCAGCCAACAGAATACTTTTACGGGAAAGCTCACAGCCTCCCAATTGGATTCAGTGGTTAAAAAGGCCGGTAGATTTACCCACGCAGAAACGCCCTTGTAGCCCAATGGCAGAGGCAGACGACTTAAAATCGTCCAAGTGTGGGTTCGACCCCCACCGAGGGCACAAATTTGCCGAACAACTTCTATGAAGGAGAGCAATGAATAGTTCGAACCCAGTGCTTGGAAAAGCTTTTGGCCAGGATAAGCGTCGCGGCTACGCCTCGATGGGTAACGTTTCAAATACTGTTTTAACTCCAGATAATTTAGAAGAGACTTTCAATGCACCTGCTGCATCATCACTACGCACCGGTCGCATGACAATGGATGATGTTGTTGCCAGATCAGGAATTCTTTTTGGTATTTCCATCTTGGTCGGTGCTGCGGCTTGGTATCTAAATCTTGGATCAGGTGCGCTACTCATCGGATTCATCGGTGGACTAGTCACCGCGATGATTGGTGTATTTAGCAAAACCGTTCGTCCTGCTGTTTATCAGGCTTATGCGGTTTGCCAAGGATTAGTACTAGGAATAATCAGCAAGACCTACGAACTTTTCTATGACGGAATCGTCCAACAAGCGATCGTGGCAACTATTGCTGCCTTTGTTGGAATGCTATTTCTATATAAGAGCGGGCGACTACGTGCCACACCAAAGTTCACCCGTATGTTGCTTGGTGCAGCTCTAGGTTATTTCGTTTTGGCACTTGGCAGTTTGATTGGTTCATTCTTTGGCCTTGGTAACGGTATGGGACTTTATGGTCTAAGTGGTTTTGGCCCATTGCTCGCTATCGCTGGAGTAGCAATCGCTTCCTTCTTCTTGATTCTAGATTTTGATCAAATTGAAGAGGGTGTGCGTGCTGGAGTCCCACAAGAAGAATCTTGGCGTGCCGGATTTGGTCTTTTGATGACTATGGTTTGGCTATACCTAGAGGTGCTTCGTTTGCTGGCAATTTTGCGCGGACAAAACGATTAATTTCTAGTTATTTGCCCTCATTTAATTGAGGATTACGGGAATCCCCGAGACTTGCATTATTGGTCTCGGGGATTCTTATTGCAGTAATAATTGCAAGTGAAAATACCGCTGCACTAAAAGCAATCGCGGTGCGATATGAGAAATGATCAGAGATAAAGCCCAATAAGACTGGACCCACCATCATTCCGGCATCGCCAGCCATCTGCCAGAAGGCGTAAACCTTTCCACTTTTGCCTTTAATTACATCTCCGATAATTGCACCGGCCGATGCAGCAAAGCCCGCACCTAATCCCATAACAATCATGGCAAGTAAATACATGGCGGTATTTGCAGCAAATACCAAGAGCACGAGTGCAATCATCACGATGGAAAAACCCAACAATATGACGGGCTTGCGGCCATTTTTGTCAGAGTATTTTCCAGCTCGCACCATGACAGAACCTTGCGCAATCAAAGCAATGGTAAAACTAATGCCAACAAGTGATGCGCTAGCACCTAAATCCTCCACCACAAATAAAGGGAGAATGGAGGAGCGCATTCCGAAAAGAATCCAACTTCCGAGGAAGGCCAAAAACAAAGAGTAAAGATAGGGCTTGATTTGCAAAGCTTCCCGAATTGTTAAGGCTTTTTCCTCTTTCTCAACTATTACCTTGGAACCCAAACGGCTTTCATGCAAATAAATTAGTGAAACTGTTCCAGCTGCAATTAATAAACCAGAGTAAATAAAGAATGGTGCACGTGGTGAAATTGCAATCAAAGCGCCGCCAAAAGCAGGGCCTGCCACTCCGCCGGCAATAAAGCCGCCGTTATATAGTGATTGAGCCCGGCCTCGTTGATTGTCTGCCACTACCCGCAAAATCAAGGCACCGGCAGATACGGAAAACATCGATGAACCTAAACCACCTGCGGTGCGGAATATCAGCAGCTGTTCATAGTTCTGCGCCATACCAGCTAGCAAAGTAAAGACTGAAACCATAAAGAGCCCAAAGCCCAATACAACTCTTTCACCAAATCGATCTACTAATTTTCCAGAGAATAAACCAGAGACAAATCGCATGATGGCAAATGAGGAAATGATCAAACCAATTAAAGTATTTGAAACACCAAAAGTTTTAGCAAAAATTGGTATAGCCGGAATGATCAATCCAAAACCAACCGCAACCAGAAATGAGATTGAGGTTAGAACCGAGACCTCTTTGGGAAGCCCCTTGAATGGTGATTTAAGTTGAATTTTTACCCCAACGCCTCTCCAGCTGCATCTTGTTTAGCGCTGGCATGACTAGCGCTGTCTTGTAATGGTTTTTCTTCAAGCGCTAATGCAAAGAAGAATGCCAGTGCCACAACTGGAATAGCGCTCATGAACACCGTTTGGAAGGAGTTAGCAAAAGCTTCCAAAACAGTTACTTGTACCTGAACTGGCAATGTCGCAATGGCTTCAGTATTGCTGGTTAAAGAATCAATCAAATTGGGATCAATCGCACCTCCAGTATTTGAAAATCCAGTCTTTAGATTGGCAGCAATTTGATTACTGAGAATTGTGCCGAAAATTGCGGCACCAAAAGCTCCTCCCAGAGATCGGAAGAAAGTATTGGAGGAGGTGGCAATGCCGAGATCTTTGAACTCGACCGCGTTCTGAACCGCAATTACAACGGTTTGCATTGATAATCCAAGGCCACCACCGATAACAACTGCAAATAGCGCTACCTGCCAATAAGCGGTGGAAGTGCCTGCTGTGCTCATCAAGAAGATGCCAAGTGTCATCAAAACGCTGCCAATAACTGGATATCGCTTGTATTTACCGGTTTTTGTAATTAATCGACCGCTGGTAATTGTGAAGACCAAAATTCCCAGCATGAGCGGTATTAACTTCAAGCCAGCATCGGTGGCGGAATTTCCTTGAATGATCTGCAGGTAAAGCGGAAGCATGATGATCGCACCAAACATTCCCGCACCAATAATGAAGCCCATAATTGAAGTCAAAGTAAATGTTTTGTTCTTAAAGAGCGACATCGGCAAAATCGGTTCTGTAGCTTTGAACTCCCACATCACAAATAAAATGGCAAAGAGAACCCCGGCTGCAAGGGTGACAACTGTGCGCGTATCACCCCAGCCATTCTCAGGCCCAAGCACTGACAAGGAAATAAGTAAAGCAACTACCGATGAAACCATTAGTAGTGCACCTAAATAATCTATTTTATGTTCGCGCTTAACCTTTGGAATATGCAGAACTAATGAGGTTACTATCAAAGCTAATATTCCAAATGGAAGGTTTACAAAGAAAATCCAACGCCAACCGGTAATTCCAAAAATCGACTCTCGGTCTGAGAAGAAACCTCCCAGCAGAGGCCCAGCTACTGAGGAAATTCCCCAAACTGCACCAAACAATCCTTGATACTTGCCGCGTTCGCGAGGCGAAACAATGTCGCCAACAATTACAAAAGTTAATCCCATTAAACCGCCGGCACCTAAACCTTGGATGGCGCGGGTTGCAATCAACTGCTCCATCGAGGTAGCTGCACCGGCAAGTAAAGAACCGATTAAAAAAACCACAATGGAAAATTGGTAGACCGGCCGACGACCATAAAGATCAGAGATTTTTCCGTAAAGCGGTGTTGATGCCGTAGATGTTAGGAGATAAGCGGTTACGACCCAGGTGTAATGATTCAAGCCGTTGAACTCTTCAACAATGCTCTTGAGCGCTGTAGAAACAATGGTTTGATCCAGCGCTGCAAGAAGCAGACCGGTCATCAGACCGCTCATAATGATGAGAATTTCGCGATGAGTAAGTGGCTTTGAATGATCAACTTGAGTTCGTTTGAACATGATTTCCTAACGTATTTCGAGCCTTATTTGGAGTAGCTAAGCAAGGTTACTACTCTTAGGCGAGTGAAAAGTGTAATTGCAGAGAATCTCGTTAAGACATATGACAAAGGTCAAGTTAAAGCTTTAAATGGATTGAGTCTTGATGTCGAAGAGGGAACAGTCCTAGGCGTGTTAGGACCTAACGGCGCAGGCAAGACCACTACGGTGCGAATTCTGGCCACATTATTAAATCCAGATTCAGGTCATGCCACTGTTGCTGGCATTGATGTTATTAAAGATCCTGATCGAGTTCGTGAAGTAATTGGATTATCAGGCCAATACGCAGCTGTTGATGAAACTTTAACGGGTTGGGATAACTTGGTGATGTTTAGTCGGCTTTATCATCTCTCGCCAAAAGCTGCTAAAAAACGCGCTACTGAATTATTAGAGCAGTTCTCATTAACTGATGCCGCAAAGCGACCAATCAGAACTTATTCCGGCGGCATGCGTCGTCGTCTTGATTTGGCAGCCTCATTAATTGTCAGACCAAAGGTGTTGTTCTTAGATGAACCAACAACCGGTTTAGATCCAAGAGGCCGACAAGAGATGTGGGGCGTGATTGATTCTCTCGTCAAAGATGGCACCACACTTTTACTAACTACTCAATATCTAGAAGAAGCAGATCAGCTCGCTGATGACATTGCGGTTATTGATAATGGAACGGTAATTGCGCGCGGCACCTCTGATGAATTGAAGCGACAAGTTGGCGGTGAACGTCTTGAGATAGTAGTTGAGAGTCAGGATTTGCAGAAAGTAACTGAGATAGTTGAAAAAATCAGCGGCGGAAAAGCTTTAGTTGAAGAGAATGCGCGCCAGATTTCAGCCCCAGTAACCACAGGTTCTAAGGCTCTGATTGAAGCGGCCCGATCGCTAGATGAAGCTGGAATTCACCCGCTCGATATCGGATTAAAGAGACCATCTCTTGATGATGTCTTTATTTCATTAACCGGCCATGCGGCAGAAGATAAGAAGGAAGCAGAGGCTGTTAATCCTCGCGAACGAAAGAGAAAGAAGAAATGAAATACGCAATCTCTGATTCTCTAGTTGTAACAAAGCGTCAGCTGCTGCAATTAGTTCGCGTTCCTGAGGTACTAATTTTCTCAACCATCCAACCGGTGATGTTCGTCTTGTTGTTCCGTTATGTTTTCGGCGGCTCCATCTCAACCGGAATTCCTGGGGTCGATTATGTTCAATTGTTAATGCCAGGAATCTTTGTGCAAACCGTGGCTTTTACTTTGGCTGGAACCGCTGTTGGTCTGGCAGAAGATATGCAAAAAGGTTTGATTGATCGCTTTAGATCATTGCCGATTTCAAGATCAGCGGTTGTTTTTGGCAGAGCTTTAGGTGACAGCACATTAAATATTGTTGTGCTCGCAGTAATGGGGTTGGCCGGATACTTAGTTGGTTGGCGCCCATCCTCTGGACTCTTTAATGTGATTCTGGGCTTTGCGTTCTTGCTGATGTTTGGCTTTGCAATGTCTTGGATAGGGGTTTTGATTGGTCTTTCAGTGCGCTCAGCGCGTGTTGCTAACGCCGCTGTCTTTATTGCGGTATTTCCTTTGACCTTCCTTTCAAATGCATTTGCTCCAACTACTGGAATGCCAAAAGCGCTGCAGTACTTCGCTGAGTGGAACCCGGTTTCAACAATGGTGGCCGGTTGCCGTGAGTTATTCGGTTTGCAGAACATTTTTGGAGTTACGGCAAATTCATGGCCCAGCCAGAATCCACTGGAAATGTCCTTGATTTATATGGTTGTGATTATGGCGATTTTTATTCCGCTTAGCGTGCGCAAGTACATCAATACCGCAGCCAAGTAATTAGCTGTAAATCTCGGCCTGCAAAATCTTAACGGTGATGTTTTTGCCATTTGGAGCGGTGTAGGTTTTTTCATCGCCCACTTTTGCGCCCATAACAGCGCTTCCTAAAGGTGATTTCTCACTGTAGACATCTAGATCACCTGAAGCGATCTCTCTTGAGCCCAAAAGAAACTGCATCTCATCGCCCATGATTTCAACCGTAACCTTCATGCCAGGTGCAACAACACCATCTGCACTAGCAGGAGGGGTACCGATTTCTGCGTTCTCCAACATGTGCTTGAGCTGTCTGATGCGGGCTTCCATTTTGCCTTGCTCTTCACGGGCGGCGTGATAACCACCGTTTTCTTTCAAGTCTCCTTCTGCGCGCGCTGATTCAATTTTCTTAACAATTTCAGAACGCCCAGTGGTTTCCAAATGGTTTAGTTCAGCAGCTAAACGATCTGCCGCTTCTTGTGTTAGCCAAGTTTTGCTCATGAGGGGTTAAGGGTACTTTCTTCAGCTCTATGCTGCATTACATTCCAAAACCGCAGCATTAACCGGCGCAATACGGGTTGGAATTGTTGTGGTTTTGGTCGTTGAGCCGCTATTTGAAGCGGGTATGAAATCCTCAATTTCGCCCACGATATTCTTATCGATATCTCGGGCCAAAAGAGTGCACTTTAAGGGTTGCTGCGGATCCCGTCTTTCAACCAGATAGGTAATCTCGATGGATTTCTCAGTTACATTTTGAAAACTAATCAGAGTTACTCGAATCTCAGGGTTGGAGTGATGCCAAGCGCTCCATGAAAGCCAGGGTAGAAATACCGCCAATAGCAAGGCAGCCAAGAGCTTCCATGCTTTAGGGCTTTTGCGCCGACCATATCTTTGCTGCAACAACTCTAAGGTTTCTGGTGTCAGATCTGAGTTATTGGCGGACATGGGAGAATGATGTCATGGAACAACCTGTATATGACGCCGGGGTAGCTGGCTCTGTAACGATGATTTTTCTTACCTTAGCAACAGTAATTTTGCTACGTAGTTTCTACAAACGCTGGAAACGTATGGAAGATCGCCGACAGAGTGATGAATCAAAGTAGTAAATCAAAAACTTCTAAACTTGGTTTCATTATCGCGGTGGCGATATTGGCTGGGGTATTTGTACGACTAGGAATATGGCAGTTAGATCGCGCAGCTGAGTTAAAAGAATTACAAAAACCTTATGTGGAGCAGCCCGTAGTTCCATTAAGTGATGTGGCTACCCCCGCTTCAAATCTGCAAGATAGTGCGGTAAATCGGATTGTTACTTTTTCCGGTCAATATGTGGCGCAATTTGATGCTCCTGGACAAAAAGATAAAAATGACCAAATTGGTAAATGGCTGGTGGGACTGCTTGAAGTAAATGGCGGTGGTGCAATTCTGGTAGTGCGCGGATTAGAGAACGAGGAAATTCCCAAGGGCGAAGTTTTTGTACAGGGCCGATTAATGGTTCGGCAATTCGAAGACCAAGCAGAGAAAGCTGAAGATCAGCTCAGTCGACTCGACCCATCCTTATTGGTTGCGACTTATGACATGCCGCTCTACGACGGATATGTTGTAGCGCAGTCAGAGATAGTCAATGGCAAGCAATTACAGTTAAAGCGAGTAGCGATAGATCCGGTGCAGCCAAAAGTTCCTGGGTATTACTGGCAGCACATTTCTTATGTCGTTATTTGGTGGCTGATGGCCTTGGTAGTAGTTTTTCTACCGTTCTACAGCCGCAGGAGAGAAGAGAGTCAATTATGAATGGCGTAATTAAAAGGTTTCGTTTTATGGCTCTTGCCGCTGGAGTTATGTCTTTGTTGCTGTGGTTTGTAGAGCTGCCGGTTGTGTACTTATTGGATAACCCGGAGTTGGCGGAGAAAGTTAAGTGGATTCCTTTTGTTCACGGCTATGTTTACGCGTTTTATGTTTTGGCAGCCATTCACTTTACCGCTCGGGCGCGCTTCACTATCAAGCGCATGGTGCTCTTTATTTTGGCGGGAACTTTGCCGGTCGCATCATTTCTAGCTGAGCGCAAGGTCATGAAGGAGTTTCCGCTTACTAAGTAGCGGTATTTTGAGAATATGAGTCTGCGCTCTTTGGTTAAATCAGCGCTATATCCGGCATATGAGCGCCGGTTAATGGCCAAGCTGGATTTGACCCGCACCCCTCATCACATCGGAGTAATCCTGGATGGCAATCGCAGATGGGCTAAGGAGAACCCTTCGCCAAGTGGCGATATTTCATCTTCCCGTGGTCATAAAGCGGGCGCGGACAAAATTATCGAACTACTGCAATGGTGTGAAGAGACCGACATAAATGTTGTGACTTTGTGGTTGCTTTCCAGTGACAACCTAAAACGCTCGCCAGATGAGTTAGAGAAATTAATCTCCATCATCGGTGAAACCGTTGATGATTTAAGCGCCACCGGCCGATGGAAAATACGTCCCGTCGGGTCATTGGATTTGTTACCTCATGCCCTTGCGCTGCGTCTGAAAAATGCTGAATCCAAAACCGCCCAAATCTCGGGGATTACAGTTAACGTCGCAATTGGCTACGGAGGGCGACTTGAGATAGTTGATGCCTTCAAAAAATATCTGCAGGAATCATCTGCTTCTGGAAAAGCAGTTTCTGAGATCGCTGAAGCTCTAAGTGTTGATTCAATAAATCCTTATCTGTACACCGCGGGCCAGCCGGATCCAGAGTTGGTTATTCGCACATCGGGTGAACAACGATTGGGTGGATTTTTATTATGGCAAAGCCATCAATCTGAGTTTTATTTTTGCGAGGCTTACTGGCCAGATTTTCGGCGGGTAGATTTCTTAAGAGCGCTGCGTTCCTATTCTGCTCGACAAAGAAGATTGGGAAAGTAAAAACCTCAACTTGTACTTGAGCGTGTCGCGTGATTTAAGCGGCGCCACCATTTACCGTTTCCCAATCACATTCCCCGGTGAAAAAACTCAATATCAAAGTTGAATTTAACGGTTTAGCTAGGAGTGCTTTGAGTAAGAAAAGCTCCGCGGGACGAAAAACCTATGTCCTAGATACCAGCGTCTTGCTGGCAGATCCGACAGCATTCTTCAGATTTGATGAACATGAAATCATCATTCCAATCGCGGTAATCGGGGAGCTTGAGAGCAAAAGGGATCATCCCGAATTGGGCTACTTTGCCCGCTCGGCGCTGCGCCAACTAGATGATTTACGGATTTCCCATGGCCGGCTTGATAAACCCATTCAAATCACCGCATCCGGTGGAACCCTTTCGGTAGAGCTCAATCACAGCGACACCTCATCTCTGCCACATGGTTTCTTGCGAGATGGCACCAATGATTCAAGAATTCTGGCGGTTGCAAAAAACTTGGTGAGTGATGGAAAAGATGTTGTTCTAGTTACCAAAGATCTACCGCTTCGTGTTAAGTCATCCTCGGTTGGAATAACTGCGGAGGAGTATCGAGCAGAGTTAGCCCCCAGCAGTGGCTGGACGGGAATGGTTGATGCAACTGTGGGCAGCAAGATCATCGATGCGCTTTATGCTGGCGAACGAGTCAGTGATCCAATAGCTAAAGATCTTCCTTGTCATACCGGGGTAGTTCTGCACTCGGAAAAAGGAAGTGCTTTAGCCAGAGTCACCGCTGATAAGAGTTTGACTTTGGTTAGAGGGGATAAGAGCGCTTTTGGAATTCATGGTCGCTCCGCCGAACAAAGAATTGCGCTAGATCTTCTACTTGATAATGAGATTGGCATCATCTCCCTAGGTGGCAGAGCTGGAACTGGAAAATCAGCGCTGGCTTTATGCGCCGGACTCGAGGCGGTTTTAGAGAGACAACTCCACAAAAAGATTGTGGTGTTCCGCCCGCTTTACCCAGTTGGCGGCCAGGAGTTGGGTTACCTGCCTGGAAGCGAGGGAGAGAAAATGTCTCCATGGGCTCAAGCGGTGTTTGACACTTTGGGCGCCCTGGTTTCACCTCAGGTGATTGAAGAGGTTTTAGATCGCGGTTTGATCGAAGTTCTGCCCTTAACCCATATTCGTGGTCGCTCACTGCATGACTCCTTTGTCATTGTTGATGAGGCGCAATCCCTCGAGCGCGGAGTCTTATTAACAGTGCTCTCCCGTATCGGACAGGGCTCCCGGGTTGTGCTGACCCATGATGTTGCCCAACGTGACAACCTGCGAGTTGGTAGACATGACGGTGTTGTGGCGGTGGTGGAATCTCTGAAGGGTCATCCACTCTTTGCCCATGTCACTTTGACCAGGTCAGAGCGTTCTCAGATCGCAGCCCTAGTAACTGAGCTCTTGGAAGATCCAGTTCAACTCTTTGCCTAAAGCTTTAAAAACCGGTTTTTAAAGCAATTTCATATTAAAAGGTATAAATCGGACTTTATAGGGCGTGAGCTGGGGTTTTGTTTTCCACAGAAGATGTGAGATTTTCTTTTTTTCCGCCACTCGCGGGGTTTAATTTGCGACTCACCCCAAGCTTTGTCACCCTAACGCTCATTCCCCCTCATTTAAAAGTAATGAGGGCTGTCCATTTCAGGCTAGAAAAGGAGGCCGCGCTTGCTAAGACAACGTCTAGTTGTTGCAGGTATAGCTTTTGCGACCCTCTTTATCTCCTCGGTTGAGGTGGCTTACGCCCAACCCAGCCTTCCCATCGAAGTTGAGCTAGCTCCAGTATCGGTTTCTGATCTGCGTGCTGGTCTTCAGGCCGAAGAGATTCCTGGTGAGACCGCCCCGACCTGGCCGACTCTGCTTGAGATGGGTGAACGATCCTCCGTCATGGCTTGGGACATGTTGATGGTCTCGGTAATGATGAAGAAGGTTGAACAAGCCAGAACTCCAAAAGGTGCCCGCAAAATCGGCGCAGAGATGGCCAAGGAAAAATACGGCTGGGGCAGCTACCAGTTCTCTTGTTTAGATATTTTGTGGACCAAAGAAAGCCATTGGAATTACAAAGCGCGTAACAAGCGCACCGGCGCTCACGGAATTCCGCAAGCTTTGCCGGCCACCAAAATGGAGGTTATTGGAACTGACTGGCGCACCAATCCGGTAACTCAGATTCAATGGGGATTGCACTACATCGATGTGCGTTATGAAACCCCTTGCAAAGCGCTCGCTAAATTCAAGCGCTCTCGTTACTACTAAATCTCCGGCTTTAAGCCAATCGTCATTGGTTTGCTGGTTTCGGCAAAAAAATCATTGCCTTTGTCATCCACCACAATAAAAGCTGGGAAGTTTTCCACCTCAATTTTCCAAACCGCTTCCATGCCCAGCTCTTCATAATCTAGAACCTCAACTTTTTTAATGCAGTCCTGCGCTAGGCGAGCTGCAGGTCCGCCAATTGAACCCAGATAAAAACCACCGTGTTTCTTACAAGCCTCTGTTACCTGTTTTGAGCGATTGCCTTTGGCCAACATCACCATTGATCCACCCAATGATTGGAAGTACTCAACATATGAATCCATTCGACCCGCGGTAGTTGGTCCAAATGATCCGGAGGCGTAGCCGGCAGGGGTTTTCGCGGGGCCGGCGTAATAAACCGGGTACTTCTTAAAGTACTCAGGCATTGGTTTTCCTTCATCGACCAAGGCTTTGATTTTGGCATGAGCCAAATCGCGGGCCACAACTAAAGTTCCAGTCAATGAAACTCGGGTTTTTACCGGATGCTTTGAGAGCTCGGCGAGGATCTGCTCCATCGGCTGGCTTAAATCAATATTTACCACATTGTCATTGAGATGTTCATCAGTTGTTTCCGGCAGGAAGTGAGCTGGTTCAGTCTCTAGCTTTTCAATGAAGACGCCATCTTTGGTGATCTTGGCTTTTGCTTGACGATCCGCAGAGCAGGAAACGGCGATTGAAATAGGCAAGGAGGCGCCATGTCTTGGTAGGCGAACAACACGAACATCATGACAGAAGTACTTGCCACCAAACTGCGCACCGATGCCAAGTTTTTGAGTTAGCGCAAAGACCTCTTTTTCCAACTCTAAATCTCTAAACGCTCTTCCGGTTTGCGCGTTTCCTGAAGTTGGAAGTGAATCCAAGTATTTAGTTGAGGCAAGTTTTGCGGTTTTGGCGGTGAATTCAGCAGAGGTTCCGCCAATCACAATAGCTAGGTGATACGGCGGACATGCGGCGGTTCCCAGGGAGCGAAGCTTGTCCTCAAGCCAGGCGATAAATGATGTGGGATTTAGAACCGCTTTGGTCTCTTGATATAGAAAAGATTTATTGGCGCTGCCGCCACCTTTTGCGATGAATAGAAAGTTGTATTCATCGGCATGTTCATAATCCGAGTAAATCTCAACCTGTGCGGGCAGATTATTGCCGGTGTTTTTCTCTTCCCATGTCGTTACCGCTGCTAATTGTGAGTAGCGCAGATTTAATTGGGTATACGCGTCATAAATACCTTTAGAGATAGTGATCTCATCGCGTTCCTGGGTTAAAACATGTTGACCCTTTTTGCCCATCACAAGTGCGGTACCGGTGTCTTGGCACATTGGCAAAACCCCACCAGCTGAGATGTTGGCATTTTTTAATAAATCCAAGGCAACAAATCGATCATTAGGGGAGCTTTCGGAATCTTGCAAAATATTAGCGAGCTGTTGGAGATGAGCGGGGCGCAAATAATGATTGATGTCATGAATTGCAACTTGAGTTAAATTTCTAATCGCCTCAGGTGAAACCTTTAAGAAAGTTCTGCCATCTGCTTGAAAGGTTGAGACACCCTCTGTGCTGACCAAGCGATACTCGGTGGTGTCCTCACCGATCGGGAGAAGATCTTCGTAAATAAACTCAGGCATCGAAATAATCCGTTATTCAGCTTCTGTTTCTGATTTAGCCGCCTCAAGTTTGGCGCGGGCACCATCTAGCCACTCTTGGCAGATAGCCGCTAACTCCTCGCCACGTTCCCAAAGCTTCAATGACTCCTCAAGTCCAACGCCACCGGCTTCTAGGGCGGAAACAACCTTGGTTAATTCATCGCGGGCTTCTTCATAACTTAACTGGGCCATATCCGTAATCTACTCGCTTTTCTTTTGTGAGCTCTGGCCAGTTGCTGTCGCAACCGCCACACCTTTAGCTAGTCGAAGTCGAATCTCCTCACCCGAGTTCAAATCTGCTGGGTCGGTGACTATGGAGCCGGTCTTTTTTTGCACCACCGCATAACCGCGATCCAGAGTTGCTTGCGGTGAAAGGGTCCGAACTCGCGCTGCAATATGCGCCACTTCATCGTAGGCGCGTACTAATCGAGAGTGCATACTCATAAAGGATCGCGCTTTGAAACCTTTAACTATCTCTTCTCGAGAGGTGACCATCAAAAGCGGGTCCTTCATTACAGGGCGTTGGATTAAGTTAACTATTTTGGTCATTTCAAGAATGACTAGATCATTAATCTTTCGATCTGCTCGATCACGTAAATTCTTTATCTTGGTTTGTTCTTCTTGGAAATCAGGTACCACTCGCTTGGCGGCATCGGTTGGGGTTGAAGCTCTTAAATCGGCCACTAAATCCAGCAGTGGAGTGTCCTGCTCATGGCCAATCGCGCTAACAATCGGCTTACGACAAGCAGCGGCAAGTCTTACCAAACCTTCATCTGAAAAGGGAAGAAGATCTTCAAATGAACCACCGCCGCGGGTAATGATGATTACATCAATCTCTGGATCTGCATCTAACTCACGAAGCGCGTTAGACACCTGAATCACAGCATCAGCGCCCTGCACCGCAACCTCACGGGTTTCAAATCGCACCGCTGGCCAACGACGACGCGCATTTTCTTTGACATCTTTTTCCGCTGCACTTGCGCGGCCGCAGATAAGTCCGATTTTATTGGGGAGAAATGGCAAAGGCTTTTTTCTCTCTAAAGCAAATAAACCCTCTGCCGCTAAAACTTTTTTCAAAGCCTCTAGCCGTGCCAGAAGTTCGCCAACGCCAACCTGTCTAATCTCTTTTGCATTCAAGGAAAGTTTTCCGGTGGGGGTATAAAAATTAACCTTTGAATTAATTACCACCCGAGCATTTTCCGAAAGTGGAGAAACAGATTTAAAAACGCCTCGCGGACAAGTGACCTCTAGATACATATCAACGCTCGGGTCACGCAAACGCATGTAAACCATGCCCGATCCCGCTCGATCATTTAATTGGGCGATTTCACCTTCGACCCAGATTTGTCCCAACCGATTTATGTACTCGCTGATGGCCTCTGAGACCACTCTCACCGGTACCGGCTTATCACTTGAAGTTTCGAGCACGGCGTAATGCTAATAGGATGGCTGTATGGCTAAACGAGTGTTGTTGGCGGCGCCGCGCGGTTATTGCGCAGGTGTTGATCGAGCGGTAGTAACCGTGGAAAAAGCACTCGATCTTTATGGCGCACCGGTTTATGTCCGCAAGCAGATTGTGCACAATGTTCATGTGGTCTCCTCCCTCGAGAAAAAGGGCGCCATATTTGTCGATGAGACCGATCAGGTTCCAGAGGGCGCCATTGTTATTTTTTCTGCTCATGGTGTTTCACCTAAGGTGCATCAAGAGGCAGCGGCTCGAAACCTAAAAACCATTGATGCAACCTGTCCTCTAGTAACCAAGGTGCATCAAGAAGCACGCAGATTTGCCGCAGATGATTTACAGATCTTGTTGATTGGCCATGAAGGACATGAAGAGGTTGAAGGAACAGCTGGCGAAGCCCCTGATCACGTTAAGTTGATTGATGGATTGGATGGTGCCCGTGAGGTGCAGATCGATCCGAATCGTCCAGTGGCCTGGCTCTCGCAAACCACTTTAAGTGTTGATGAAACTTTAGAGACGGTAGGAATTTTGAAAGAGCGTTTCCCGCAGCTGCAGGATCCGCCATCTGATGACATTTGCTACGCGACTCAGAACCGTCAAGTGGCTATCAAACAGATCGCCCCGCAAGCAGATTTGATTTTAGTTGTTGGCTCCCGTAACTCCTCCAACTCAGTTCGTTTAGTTGAGGTGGCTTTGGAGTATGGCGCAAAAGCTGGTTATCTAATTGATTACGCCAGCGAGGTAAAGGATGAATGGTTTGAAGGGGTAGAAACCATTGGAGTTTCTAGCGGAGCATCAGTACCAGAGCTCTTGGTAAAGGATTTATTGAGTGAGTTAGCTAATCGCGGTTACTCTGATGTGGAAACAATTACCGCATCTGAGGAGCATTTACTTTTCGCGATACCACCTGAGCTGCGTAAAGATTTACGCGCGGCGGGTAAGTAAAACTTTATTTTCTTTAAAGTAACTCCACCATCCAAATAACGCACCGGTAAGCAAAAACGGTGCAACGCTGGCGAGCCCTGAGATTAAATCAACACCTAATCTGGTGATACTTAGTGAGATGCCACCGACGGTGGGCAACAAGATAATTGCGGCCAATCCAAAAGCGATTGGTGGGTTAACTACCGCAACATAAGTAGTTCCGGCTCTGCCATAGGTAAGTCCGCCGTAGTAGCAGGCCCAAATTGCAAAACCAGTTAGAAATCCAACATTGGATCGAAAGAAGATCTCAATCATTGCGACAAAGGATAAAAATACGAACTGGAGAATAACCACTCCAGGCTTTGTTAAACCGGCACCTTTAATTGGAGTTGCCATCATTATCTCCTTCATCTAAATCATCATCGCTATCAAATAACTCTTGAGCCGTGAGTTGTTTTGGTGAGATTTGGCGAACCTCATCATCAACATCCTCTAACGCCTTTAACTTACTAGCCGATGGGGCGCCCAACTTAACCATCTTCCGAGCTGGTTTAATTACATTCTCTTCAGCGCTCTTTATTAAATCATTGAAGGCCCGCTCAGTTGATTTAATGCGATCACCCAAGGTTTCAATTTTGCTGTGAACCTTGCCGATGCGCTTTAGTAACTCGCCCGCCAGATCTTGAATCTCCTGAGCATTACGGGCCAATTCAGATCTACCAAAAACATATGCCACGGTGCGCAGTAGCGCCATCATCGTGGTCGGAGTAGCGATGGTTACATTTTTCTCAAAAGCCTTATGTAGCAGTTGTGGCTCTACATCCAGAGCCTCACTAAGAATTGATTCAAAGGGGGCGAAAAGCACCACATAATCAGGAGAGTTACCAGTCTCCTGATAACCGCGTTTGGCTAATGCATTTACATGGCCCAAGAGATCTTTGGCATGAAGTTGCATTAGTCGGGTGCGTTCATTGGGATCCTTTTCAACCACCGCTTCTAAAAAGCGATCAAAAGGAAACTTAGAGTCAATAAATATTTCACTGCCACCAGGGACAGCAATCTTGATATCTGGTTTAGAAATTTCAGTACCGGTAGTGCGGTAATCCTGTTTGAAGAAATGCACGTTCTCAACTAGACCAGCGTTCTCAAGCAAAGTTTCGAGCTGTGCTTCGCCGTACTTACCGCGGGTTTGAGAGTTAGAGAGCGCTCCAGCCAATTTTGTGGTTTCGCGAAGTAATGTCTCATTACCTAACTTCATATTCTCAATCTGGGTGCGCATCTCAGATTCGGCTCTGGTGCGCTTTAACTCCGCTTCTTGGGCTTGGGTAGTTAATTGGGCCATGCCGGTGGTAACGGCGCGAAGTTGTTCATTTAGTGTGGTGAGTCGATTTTCTTCTTCTCTCATTACCTCGATCTGTGAGTTGAGTAGAGCGACCTTGCCTTTTTCACTATTTAGGCGGATAGCGCCTATTACGAGACCAGCTGCCAGGCCAAGCAAAAGGCCGATGATGAGATACAACGCACCGTTCATGCCCGTATCGTGGCAGGAAGCACTGACAATCACGGTTAGGCTCTACTCCTTGTGAGCCTCTCTATTGGAATTGTTGGACTTCCGAATGTTGGAAAATCCACCCTCTTTAACGCTCTGACCAAGAACAATGTTCTGGCAGCGAACTACCCATTCGCCACCATCGAGCCCAATGTTGGCGTGGTTGGAGTGCCTGACACCAGATTGTCGAAATTAGCCGAAATCTTTGGCTCCGAAAAAATCATCCCAGCGGCGGTCTCCTTTGTTGATATTGCAGGAATTGTTAAGGGCGCATCAGAAGGCGCAGGTCTTGGCAATAAGTTCCTAGCCAACATCCGCGAGAGCGATGCGATCTGTCAGGTGATTCGAGTTTTTAGCGATGGCGATGTCGTCCATGTCGATGGACGAGTTGATCCAGCTAGCGATATCGAAACCATTAACACTGAGCTGCAACTCGCAGATTTGCAAACCATTGAAAAAGCTATTCCTAGAATTGAAAAAGAGGCACGACAAAATAAAGATCGTGCTGCAGTGCTTGATGCGGTCAAAGCTGCAGAAAAAGTAATCGCCGATGGCAAGCTTTTATCTCAATCAGATGTTGATCTGTCTCTAATTAAAGAGCTGGGCCTGCTCACCGCAAAACCATTTCTCTATGTCTTCAATGTAGATGCAGCCGAGTTAGCTGACCCAGCACTGCGCCAGAAATTATCGGATTTAGTGGCACCGGCAGAGGCGATTCTTCTTGATGCCAAAACTGAAGCGGAGCTTTCTGAATTAGATGATGCTGAAGCGTTAGAGCTTTTGAATTCAATTGGATTGGATGAACCAGGGTTAAGTACTTTGGCCAGAGTTGGTTTTGCAACCTTAGGTTTGCAGACTTACTTAACGGCAGGTCCAAAAGAGGCTAGAGCTTGGACCATTCACAAAGGTGACACCGCACCAGAGGCTGCTGGTGTAATTCATACCGATTTCCAAAAAGGTTTTATCAAAGCAGAAGTTATTTCATTTGATGATCTCGTTGCTGCGGGTTCGATGAATGAAGCAAGAGCAAAAGGGAAGGTCCGAATGGAAGGCAAGGAGTACGTAATGCGTGATGGAGATGTAGTGGAGTTCAGGTTTAACGTTTAAATCTTTTGAAGCACAAAGTAAAGGGCTAGGCTGAGTTTATGGTGAAACTGAATGCGAGATCTAAATCAATAGGCAAGGGCACTAATTCCTTAATAAAAGTTTTAATCGTTTCTTTGTCGCTGATTTTGCTTCATCCCACTTCTGCTCGTGCGGACAAGAATTTGGTACCTAACGCGGGGAAGAGTTGCCCAAAATTAGGCTTGGCAATCAAGAAAGATGACAAACTTTTCACCTGCAAATTAAAGAGAAACAAATTAGTTTGGGATTCCGGCGTATCTCTCTTTAATTCGGTGCCTAAACCGAGAACTAACCTGAATTACGCTAATCTAAACTGGAATAACTTAGAAAGCTATGGCTTCGACACTATTCATAAAATTTGGAGTGAAAAGAAACAAAAAACTTACACCATAAAATCAACCATTAATCGGAAATTGAAAATAAGCCCAAATTCAGGATTGTCAGCCAAGAGTCAAAATGTAATTTTGAATGATGCCGATTTATTTTTCAGCTGGATTCAAATCCCGTATCAATATTCAGTTTTCTATATAGATTCAAGAGATATTGATTGGGCGAAAGCAAAGTATTTAGAAATGTACAACCGAGAAATCAATCTCGGGCCAATTTGCTCAACGATATGCAGTGGTGGAAACGCTGGACGAGTCAATAAAGATTGGATAAATATTAATATTGGGTCAGCGACTCCAAGAAAAGGTGCCCCTGATGGATTCTTAGAATTTCACGAATATACTCATGTTGTTCAGCAGGCACTCGCTCGAGGAGATGAAGAATTCTCTCAAGTCCCAGGATGGCTAATTGAGGGACATGCGAATTTCTTTGCAAATCTGGGCACTTCTAAAACAATCGAGGCTTACTCCAAGAATAGAAGTAATTATAGAAGTGGCACTCCTGAACCGGCTCCTACAGTCGAATCACTTTTGCAGTATCTAAATAGCGCAAATTCCACTTTTCGTGATGAAAAGGACTGGCGTGCCTATAATTGGGGTTTCTATTTTGTTGAGACACTATCAATCATTTTCGGTCTCGATTCAACTATTTCTCTTTACAGAGAAATAGGTGCAAAAAAAACTTTTGAAGAAGCAATTCTTTCGGTGTTTGGCGAATCTTGGGATTCGATCAAACCCAAATTAGCCAAAGCGGCATATTTTGTAATGCAGCCTCTTTAGAGCGTTTTTAGTTAATTTCGTCTATGTTCATATAGAGTGTCTTATATGTTTATTTTTCGCGTAAGTTCGTCAGGCAGAGAGTTCAATGTCTAAAGTAAAACAACCACATTTAGAGGGCTTAGCGCTGAAAAGTCGCGAAGAGCTACGTAACATCGCAATCATCGCCCACGTTGACCATGGCAAAACAACATTGGTTGATGCCATGTTGTGGCAATCAGGCGCCTTCGCAGCTCACAAGGATCAATCTGAATCTCAAGATCGCGTCATGGATTCGATGGATCTGGAGCGCGAAAAGGGAATCACGATTCTGGCCAAGAACACCGCTGTTAAACGCGGTAGCACCATCGTTAACATTATTGATACTCCAGGTCACGCCGACTTCGGTGGTGAGGTAGAGCGCGGATTAGAGATGGTTGATGGCGTTGCATTATTAGTTGATGCATCAGAAGGCCCGCTGCCACAAACCAGATTCGTTTTGCGTAAAGCTCTACAAAAAAACCTTCCAGTAATTTTAATTATCAACAAAGTTGATCGCCCTGATGCGCGTATTGCAGCGGTAGTAGATGAGGCGTATGGCTTGTTCTTAGATCTTGATGCTAATGAAGATCAAATCGATTTCCCAATTGTTTACACCTCAGCAAAAGCCGGTCGTGCTTCGCTGAACCGTCCAACAGATGGCGGCATGCCAGATGCTGAGAATTTAGATGTACTTTTTGATGTCATCTTCAAAACAATTCCCGCACCTAAGTATCACGAAGGTGCACCATTGCAGGCTCATGTCACTAACCTAGATTCATCACCATATCTAGGTCGCTTGGCGCTATGTCGTGTGCATGAAGGTGTAATCAAAAAAGGTCAGATGGTTTCTTGGATTAAGACCGATGGATCGCAAGAAAAGGTCAAGATCTCTGAGTTGATGATCACCGAAGGCCTAGAGCGCGTCCCAGCAACAGAGGCGGGCCCTGGAGACATCATCGCTGTGGCAGGAATCGAAACAATTACATTGGGTGAAACCTTGGCTGATGCGGAAAATCCACACCCGCTGCCATTAATCACCGTAGATGAACCAAGTATTTCGATGACAATTGGTATCAATACTTCGCCACTTGCTGGACGAGTTGGTAAGAAATTAACCGCTCGTTTGGTGAAGAACCGACTTGATTCAGAGTTAATCGGAAACGTCTCATTGCGCGTTCTAAATACCGATCGTCCAGATACCTGGGAGGTTCAGGGTCGAGGCGAATTACAACTTGCAGTTCTAGTTGAAATGATGCGTCGCGAAGGTTTTGAATTAACGGTTGGTAAGCCTCAGGTTGTTACCAAGATGATTGATGGAAAACTAAATGAACCGATGGAGCGTTTAACAATTGACGCACCCGAGGAGTACTTAGGTGTAATCACTCAATTAATGGCGCTTCGTAAAGGTCGCATGGAGCAAATGGTTAACCACGGAACCGGTTGGATCCGTATGGATTTCAAAGTTCCATCACGTGGCCTAATTGGTTTCCGAACTGAGTTCTTAACTGAAACCCGCGGAACCGGACTTTTGCACCATGTGTTTGATGGTTATGAACCGTGGAGTGGAGAGCTTCGTACCCGTAACACTGGATCACTAGTTTCTGATCGCGCCGGCACCGCAACCTCTTATGCAATCTTTGGATTGCAAGAGCGCGGCACAATCTTCTCTGAAGTTGGTGCAGATGTTTATGAGGGAATGGTTATTGGTGAAAACTCTCGTCCGGAGGATATGGATGTAAATATCGTTCGCGAAAAGAAGTTGACCAATATGCGTGCCTCTGGTTCAGATGAAAATGAGCGTCTGATTCCGCCTAAAATTCTTAACTTAGAACAAGCTCTGGAATACTGTCGTGAAGATGAGTGCGTAGAAGTTACCCCGGTAAACGTACGTATCCGAAAAGTGCATCTAGACCAGAACGAGCGCTCCCGCATGACCTCTAAAGCCAAAAAGGCTAACCAAGAGGGCTAACTCCGCAAGACACGCTGTTTTGCCGCATAAAAAGCGGTTTTGTCAGTGGTCGGTTGTGTACTCACCTGCATCAAGAAAAAACGCAGGAGGGGTAACCATGAATCTAAGAGAGCTCGCTTTTAAACTCTCAGCTATCACATTAATCGCCGATGCCGCTAAAGAGGCAAAGGATCGATTAAGAGGTGAGTTCGCTGCTGCTCTCGAAGAGGTTGGTGCCGACTCTGCAAAAGCTGCTTTGGAAGGTGAAGAGATTGCCAAAGTTTCTCTAATCCAACCCAGAGTTTCACCTGAGGTTCTTAACGAAAGAGCATTTGTTGATTGGGTAAAAGATAATTACGAGTTTGAAATTATCGAATCTGTTCGGGAATCTTTCCGCAAACATGTTATGGAATCAGTACAGAATGTGGATGGTAAAGCAATCTACAAACGAACAGGAGAGGTTTTAGATTTCATAACCTTCAACACTAGAGATGCTTATATCGCTACCCGATTTCTAAATGGTGGGCGCGAGGTTTTAACAGAGGCGTTCCGTGCCGGAACATTAACACCTACCTCAGTTATGGCTGAAGAGTTACAGATGGCGGTGGGTCAGTAATGAGCTACTTCAACTTGAATGATTATGAACCGGTAGAAAATCGAATTCGAGCATTCTGGCAAAAATATCCGCAAGGAAGATTACTAACTGATCTACAGCGCACCGAGAGACCAGATGGCAGAATTGAATGGATTTGTCGTACAGAGGCTTACACAAACTCTGAGGATATCCGTCCGCAATCAACCGGCTTTGCTACCGAAATTGAAGGTAGCTCGCCGGTTAATCGCTCCAACGCGAGTGAAAATTGCGAAACCTCAAGCATTGGAAGATGTCTAGCTAATTTAGGTTTTGCTACCAAAGGAAAACGTCCGAGCCGAGAAGAGATGAGCAAAGTACAGCGCGTTAACTCTCGAAAACCCATCACCAAAAGTGATTGGGAGACGCTGATTTCCAGGCTCCATGGCTGCACCAATCTCAACCAGCTCAAAGCCTGGTCGGCTTACGCAGCTGGCTTCACAATGCCTGACACAAAGCGCAATGAATTACTGAGCGTCTTTAACACCCACAAGGAAAGCCTCAGTCGAAAAGTAGAGGTTGCCTAAAGCAAGGTAATCGAGATAGCTCTGTGATCGCTGATTCCGTAATGATCATGGATTTGAGGCTTTACTTGATTTGGCTTCAGCTCTTTACTCATTATGTAATCAAATTCAATAGCGGGTTTCCAAGATGGATAGGTGGCCCCAACAGCTAAATCATGCCACCCAGAAATTTTTGGTCCCAAGCCCCAAGGAAGGTTGAAGTCTCCAGTCATAATGTGAATACCAGGTAGTTGCTCTACCCACTTACTTATCTTTCTCAATTGCAGGGCGTTTTTAATTGGGACAAATGAGAGATGTGTTGTGGTTACGGAAATTCCATTTTCTAACTCTGCGACTAACGCAGATCTTGGTTCATCAGATACGTAAATTAATTGCGGACGCTTTTCGCCGGCCACTAATAGCGGCATACCCAAAGGAGCTTTTCCAAGATTAATGCGGTGCCAACGTTTTACCGGAACTTTAGAAACGATGCCAATTCCATACATAGCATCATTTGGTAGCGAAGATTTATCATCAAAAACAATGTCATCTTTCACGCTATGCCATTTTTCTCCTGGCGTGCCATACATAGAGGGAGCAAAAGCCCAATACTTTGCGCCAATTAACTCTGCGACCTCTCGTATTTGATTGCCATTTCCAGATCGGCTTTGTTGGACATCTACCTCTTGCAACGCGATTACATCAAAATCAATTGCGTTATGTAATTTTTCTAATGCATCATGGAAAGTAACCGAACTCTGAGGTGGAATCGGCATCCCATGCAAAAGATTCCAAGAGGTAACGGTAAATCCTGCGGGAATGGCCACGAAGTAGAGGCTAACTGGTAAGGCTAGTAAGGTCGCCTCCGTGCTCTTAAATCTGCCGCTTTCTCGCACAAAGTTGGATCGTGCTGCTCATTTGCGCGCAGATCAAACAGCTTTGAATGAACTTTGGCAGAACGCGGGAATTATTGAGATGTTAGGGGACCGCTTTCTTACCGAAGGCCAATCGCTCAAATTCTTAGCTCCCAGCCAAGCCAAGGGTGAGCGATTCTTCTTAGGTCTTGATGATTCAGGAAAAGCATTTTTTGTTTGCCATAACAAATTCCATGAAAATGAGTTTCCCGAGGAGTATCAATCCCTTCGTAACATCGGGGCAAAGTTAAATGATCTCGAAATTGGCGCGGCGGTTCATGCTTTAGCTTTAACTCAATGGCACGAGGCGCACCAACGTTGTGCAAAGTGTGGCTCCTCAACCCATGTCACTATGGCAGGTGCGGTTAGAGAGTGTGACTCCTGCGGCGCATCGCATCACCCGCGCACTGATCCGGCGGTAATAGTTTTGGTAAAAGATAAATCCGATCGAATTTTATTGGGGCGCCAGAAAATTTGGCCTGCAAAGAGATTTTCTACCTTTGCTGGATTTGTCGAGCCTGGTGAATCTTTTGAGAGTTGTGTTTCTCGTGAGGTGTTAGAGGAGTGTGGCGGAATAGTTTCAGAGATGCGATATCTAGGTTCGCAACCTTGGCCCTTTCCAGCCTCCATCATGATTGCTTATGAAGCGGTAATAACAAATCCAGAAACTGTTAAGGCCGATGGCGAAGAGATTGAAGAAATAATTTGGTTAACTAGAGAAGAGTTGAAAATCAAGAGTTCAAAGGCGGAATTACTAATGCCTCCATTAATTAGTGTTGCTCGTGCCATGATTAATAATTGGTATGGCCCAACTGCCCAACAAGAATTATCTGGTGGCGAAGCATGGCGCAGTTAGCCGAGGAAATACTTTCCGCATTAGATGAAGATCAGCGTGCAGTTGCAACCGCAGTTCGTGGTCCAGTCTGCGTAATTGCTGGCGCCGGCACTGGAAAAACCCGCGCCATTACCCACCGCCTGGCCTACGCCGTTGATATCGGAGTTGTTGATCCGCAAAGAATTTTGGCCCTTACCTTTACCGCTAGAGCCGCCGGTGAAATGCGCACCCGACTTCGGGCCTTGGGCGTACCGAATGTCGCAGCCCGCACCTTCCACGCAGCAGCCTTAAAGCAGTTAATGTTTTTTTGGCCTCAGGTTTTGGGGGGCCGCTTTCCATCTCTTCTAACCACAAAAACCGGGTTCATTGGCGAAGCTATAAATCGCGCCAACATTAGCGCGACCAAAAGTAACTCGGTGTTACGCGATGTTGCCGGAGAGATTGAATGGGCAAAGGTAATTGGTCTCGCTCCGGATGAATACATAAAAGCGGTTGATGATTACTCCCGGCCGATTCGAATTTCAAACAACAAAGTGGATGCGACTCAAATTGCTCGAGTTTATGAGGCTTATGAATCCCTTAAAAAACAGGAACGAGCGATTGATTTTGAAGATGTACTGCTACTCACCGTTGGAATGTTGGAGGAAGAGCGTGAAGTAAGAGATCGTATTCGCGATCAATACCGCTATTTCACAGTTGATGAATATCAGGATGTCTCACCTTTACAACAACGATTATTAGATCTTTGGTTGGGGAAAAGAGAGGATATTTGTGTAGTTGGAGATCCCGCACAGACCATTTACTCATTCGCCGGCGCAACCCCTGCCTTTTTGCTTAACTTTACAAATAAGTATCCGCAAGCCGAGGTAATCAGATTAAGTTCGGGATATCGCTCGACTCCAGAGATTATTAATACCGCGAACAGCATTTTAAGAACCGCAAACCTGGGCCATGAATTGGATGCCATTAATAGTCATGGTGATAAACCACAAGCCATCTCATTTACCTCCAGTGAAAAAGAGGCACAAGGTATCGCTGAGTTAATCAAACAAGATTTGGCAAATGGCATTGCATCTTATGAAATCGCAGTTTTAACAAGAACCAATGCACAGTTAGAGATTTTTGAATCTACATTGTCGGCTTCGGGTATTGAAAATCAGATTCGTAGTGCGGAGAGATTCTTTAATCGCCCTGAGGTAAAAGAGATTGTGAAAGCGATCCGCAGCGCATCTGTGTTATCAGAAGGGGATTGGCTGGCTGATTTACGAGATGCCATGAAACCTTTTGGCGAAACTGAGTATGTACGTGCCTTTACTCAATTAGCGCGCGAACTTGAGAATGAGGGAACAAATTCGCTGCGTGCTTTCCTGCGCGAACTTGAGGATCGAGCTGAACAAAACAATCCACCTACCTTGCCAGGCGTAGCTTTAGCAACTCTTCACGCGGCAAAAGGACTGGAATGGCGAAAGGTGTATTTGGCCGGCGCCAGCGCGGAGGTTTTGCCTTGGGCAAATCAATCCGTTGAAGAAGAGCGCAGATTGTTCTATGTGGGAATTACTCGGGCTCAGCAGAGTCTGGTGCTTAGTTACTTTGGAGTACCAAGCCCATTTTTAACGGAAGCTGGCTTATAAATAACTCAGTTGCCAGATTTATTGGTGATGCATTACCCTTCCAGGACTATGACACAGGTAAGAGCTACTTCAACAGCGATGAATACATCACGTACTCACCGCCATTGGTTCATGCCTGCATTTGGTTACAACTATTTTGCAACCAAGTCAGCCAAGGCCGAAGGATTCGGCACCTGGAGCTCTATCGGATAACAATCGATAAAGAAGCCCAGGGGCCTCGAATCCACAAGGATTCGGGCCCCTTTTTCTTTATCTCAATACAAGGAAAGGCAAAGGTGAGAACGATGACAGTTCTCTTCAGCGAGCTATTAGTACCCGGTTGGTCAGAGGGCGAAAACGCCATGATCGGCCTTGATGCAGTCACTGGTGTTTACGGTGATGACAACGCGTTTACCTTGCCTTGCCACAACTCTGATCCCGAAATCTTCTTCTCTGAGAAGGTAGAGGAAATCGCCTACGCCAAATCACTTTGCGCATCCTGTCCGGTTAAGAAACAGTGCCTGGAGGGAGCGTTATCACGCCAAGAGCCGGTTGGTGTTTGGGGCGGCGAATTGTTTGAAGAGGGAGTTGTGATTGCTGCCAAGCGTCTTCCGGGACGTCCGCGGCTTAATCAAAACTTAATTGCCACCGCTTAGATTTTTAAAGCGAATTAAGCGAGCGAATCTTGCAGATGTGATGGAGTGATTTCCGGGAACCAGGAAAGCGCTTCATCACGGAAGTTTCCAGCTGCGCGTAGCTGGCAGAAAATTCCGGTGGTGCCGAGAGTAACGCGGTGAATCAAAACGTACTCGGGAGGCAGATTTAGTTGGAAGCCAATTTTGGCTGTTGGGTTTCGAGGATCTCCAACTCGAACGCTTTGTTCACGCAGCCATTCTCTAGTGTAAGCAAAGTATTCAGTGCGGAGCGGCTCAACCAATGGAAGTAGGTAATCCAAAACTAATTGTGGGTCGACATCAACATCGGCCAGGATGAATCCATCTTCTTTGAAGCCGTTGTACAACGCAATGGCATCGCCCTCAAGTGCGTTTCGCAATAATCTTTTGAATGGTTCTGGGAATCCATTTGGCAGACGGTTGCAAGCACCAAAATCTAAAACTCCAAGACGACCATCGGCAAGAACTCGGAAGTTTCCGGGATGCGGATCAGCATGTAACAAGCCAGCGCGGATAGGTGCGGTGAAGTGGAAACGAGCCAATCTGATACCGGCATTGTTTCGCTCTGCTTGATTTCCTTTTTCAATCACTTTGGAAAGCGGAGTTCCCTCCAGCCATTCACTAATTAATACTCGATCCGTTGCGTGAACTACTTTGGGAATTGCGATGTCAGGATCATTTTCAAAGGCATTCCAACAAGCCTCTTGCGCCTCTGCTTCGTATCGATAATCAACCTCTTCGATAATTCTGGCGCGCAGCTCCTCTAACAAAGGTTTCATCTCTAAACCGGGTAAAACCAATTGGAAAATCTTTGCAAAACGTTGAATCTGATTTAGATCGGAGATTAAAGCTTCAGCAGCACCTGGGTACTGCACCTTTACGGCAACCGCTCGACCATCTTTCCAAACCGCTTTATGCACCTGGCCAATTGATGCAGAGGCAGCAGGTGTGTCATTGAATTCAGCAAAGTTATCCCGCCAATCCTCACCTAACTCTTTAGCTAGAACTTTATGAACCACTCGAGCTGGAAGCGGCGGTGCTGACTCTTGCAACTTAACCAAAGTTTCGCGATAAGGCTTAGCAATATCCTCTGGAAGTGCAGCTTCAAAAACTGAGAGCGCTTGACCAAACTTCATAGCGCCGCCCTTAAGCTCACCGAGAACTTTGAAAACCTGCTCTGCGGTTTTTTCCTGTAAGTCACCAAATGCGAAGTCTGGGGATTGGCCGATTAATTGTTTGCCAAAGCCAAGTGCACCACGTCCCGCAACAGCTAACGGAATGCTGGCTAGCTTTGCGCTGCGCTTACTGGTGGTTTGGGGAATTTGCTCGGTCACGGGTGAATTCTCTGTTAGTCAGAGTTTTCCCGCGAGTTGAAATTAACTCCAGCTGCAGCCGCAGCCCGGGTGTGAACTCCATTTTGTTTGTTCTGGTTTATGGAAATTTCGCATGGAATAGGTGATTGAAGTCGCAAGAAACAGACTTTTGCCGTTAAGGGAGATCTGAGAGACATCGGCCACGACAGAGCTGGCAACCGCATACCCAAGCGCAACGCCAACTTCAGTGAAAGATATCTTTGTATCGATTATTTCGTGAGGGAAAACTATCTTTTCGGTGAGCTCCACACATCTTGCACATGGCGTCTGACCTGGAATTACCAGGGGTCCAACCCGCACTTCAGCACTGGAAAAACTCTCAATCAGCAAATACGGAGTTCCTTCTGAACTCCATCGCTGCAGAGCATCTGGAGCGGGGGTGCCCACAGAAATAATTAAGTCAGGATTATCAATAATCACTTTTTCACAATTGAAAAGAGAGCTCTCCTCTTTCAAATCAAGCAAGGCGCTGCGTCGAGTTTGGCCAATGTGTTTCATTCTTATGAATCCACCAGACATATCGGTTTCAGAAATCTTCAAATCGGCGTGACGTGGACGCATCCGATGAATTACATGCAACTTCGAAAAACCAGAAGCGCTCAACATTCCAACCAAAGAATTTACGATGCGTCCCCGTCCGAAAATCAAGATCGAGAACTCTTGGCGATTTAACACCGCGCTTCGTCCACCATCGGTATCTCCTGTGCCAAAGGTTGCGGCATCACATTCCACCTCGAGCCGATTCAAAAAAGTTTGGATTGCATAATCACTGGGGAAGCGCTCTGTATCTAAAATCTTCTCGACCTGTCCGCTGACTGGGTTGTACCGCTCGAGATAAGAGATTGGTGTGCGTTGTAGGTCAATCAGGTCATGGCGCTGCAGTTCACGAATCAGATCAAGCACATGCGCACTTTGAACTCCGGCGCAGGCAGCAATCGCACTTTCCGAAGTTTTGCCATCGAAGAGCTCCAGAAGGCGAGCTGTGTTTACACCCGCCCACGAAGCGGGAAGTTGTGCGAAGTGATTTTGAGTGCCGACGGTAAGTGTCGGTGAGTTTGCGAGCTGGTGTATCCGGACAGATTTTTTGAGCGCCGCTTTAATTGCCATGCGGGATGATGTTTCACGACAAGCAATTCGTTGCCCTGCTCAGCTGGCTTTTGTTGAACGATGATTAAATTATGTGGCCCTGGTAACTACTTAAGCACGCTGCGTGCATCGCCATAGCTTTGTAACAAAAATTCACAATAAAAAAGCGCCCGTGCCTTTAGCACGAGCGCTTCTCTAAATACTGGTGATTTAGGCTTTGCCTACAACGTTAATTATTTAGGCTTTGCCTAAAATGCGATTGACCTTAGTGCCGCATGTGGGGCAGATGCCCTGTGCCATACGACGACCAGAGTCGGAGACCTTTACAGTTCCTTCGAACTGACGCTTCTCTTTGCACTTAACGCAGTAAGCCTCACCTTTATATGTCTCTGCCATAACTTCCTCCGATCCTCGCAGCCCTTGGAGTGTCTGCGAATAGGCTCACGATACCCCCGTAATACGCGTAGACACGCTTAGCCCACGCTCAAAAACCCATCTTTTTCCACGCAATCTCATCGATTCACGCTCAGCCGCTAGATCCAGCCTCGTATCCCTCCAGATAGGCGCTGGCCCGCTCCGCGGCCTCAAATCGGGCTAACAGCCCTTCAAAAGCCGGGCCATGGTGGGCAATCTCCAGATGAATCAACTCATGAACTAATAGGTAATCAACCACGTACTCAGGGGCGCCGTTTAGCCGATCTGAGATTCGAATCGTTCGATCTACGGTGGTGCATGAGCCCCAACGCTCGCTCATGGGGCGCCAGGTGACGCTGGCGGGGGCTGTGGTGAACTCCGGCAGATATTTAGCTAATAAATAGAGAGATCTTTCATGTAACTGGGAGTCAGTTAAACGCTCCTTGGCCTCTTTGGTGAGAATTTTTTCTACCAACTCGGGGATTACCGCGCTGACCTTGCTATTTGAAAGTCGGGCAGGGACGGAAATCACAATTGCCCCTTGTTCCCGATATGCACCAATGCTTTTTTTGCGCCGGGAACTACGGATGACTCGAATTTCAGCGCCACCAGAGATTTCGGTACCTGGAATCCGTAATTCAGAGCTGGGTTTTGTGGCTTTTGCTCGCACCTGGTCGAGATTAGTGTCGAAGAACTCTTGTTGAATGAAGTTTTCCACACCTAAACCTCTCGCTCGATGGAAACTTTACCGCCCGTGACCATCTAGAACTGTTAGAAACTCGAATTGGAAAGTTGATTATTTGAGGTGATGTGTCGTACTTTGCGCACACGAAGACCTCGGATAACCGTTCATTATCTGCAAGGGGAAGGCAGATAAAGAATTGTGCGCCCGGGGTCTTCGCTTTTAATTTAGAGCTAAATCAGCCCAGATAAATCATCAGGAATTGTGCGACTTTTCAGGAAGCCCTCAGCATCGAGCAGTTGATTAGCGGTTGGCAACAAAACCGCATCCTCCCAGACTTCATCGCGGGTCTGAATATCACTTACTGCAGCAATCTTTTCCCAAAATGTAATTGCTTCACGAGTGCGTCGTGGTGAAACCTCTAATCCAACCAAGGTTGCAAACAATTGTTGGGTCGGTGAGTTGGTTGCTCTTCTTCTTTGTTGAGTTTCACGTAATTTAATCATCGAAGGTAAACGATCGCCGGCGGCTTTGGTAACTACAGCATCGATCCAACCTTCAATTAAAGCTAAAACTGTTTCTAATCTCTCCAATGCAGCTTTTTGTTGTGGAGTCTCCTCTGGCGTGAACATTCCGCCAGAAAGCGCAACTGTCATTGATTCTGGATTGGAAGGGTCAAGCGCACCGGAGTTCATCGCATCTTCGGCTTGTTGAGTCATCGCGGTTATGTCTACTCGAATTCCTTTTCCATAATGTGCGATGGAGTCTCTAACATATTCGCGCAACCAAGGTGTGGCAGCAAACAAACGGGCCGCAGCAATTTCACGAAGAGCGAGATAAATTCGAATCTCGGTCTCTGGAATTTCTAAATCTTTGCCCCATTGTGTGACGTTCTGCGGAATTAATTGGGGGCGAATAGGTGAAGTTAATGGCAACGCAACATCATTTGCACCCGTAACACTGGTGGAAAGGTTTCCGATGGTTTGACCCAGTTGAGTGCTGAGAAGTGAACTCATAAATGTTCCCATAATGGCAGCGATGCTGGATTGCGGAATGTTCATGGC
>JBDKIY010000002.1:0-44257 GCA_039796875.1 Actinomycetota bacterium | reverse complement strand
TCAGAGTTTGGAGGTGTGCCATCCTTATCGTTCAATCCAGCTTCTTGGCCAATTGCTGTCATGGTTCCCATGGTGTCAAAGAAGTCCGCCAACAAAAGGGTAAAGACGAGAAGTAGAGCTGTAATTAGTGGCACGCGATCAAATGAACCTAAAAGGTTGAATTGACCAAGTAAGCCAAAGTCTGGAGTGGCAACTACCTGCTCAGGCATAGCTGGCACGTTTAGGTTCCAACCCTTTGGATTTACTTCACCAGTTGCACCATTAAATAACGGTCCAACTTTGAATGCGCTTTCAATGGCAATTGCTAAACCAGTTGAAACGATAATTCCGAGAAGAAGAGCTGCCTTTATTTTTCGAACCATAAGTCCGATAGTCAAGAAGAGGCCAAATGCGAAAACTACGACCGGCCAACCAACTAGCTCGCCATTGTTTCCGAGGGTTACTGGAACAGGTCCAGTGCCTGTACGACGTACAAAGCCAGCATCAACTAGACCGATTAGCGCAATAAAGAGACCGATGCCAACTGAAATAGCAATCTTCAGTTGAGTTGGTACTGCGCGAAATACTGCAGTTCTAAAGCCGGTCAAAACTAGAACGGTGATGATGATTCCCTCTAGTACAACAAGACCCATAGCATCTGCCCAAGTCATCTTCGAAGCAATTCCAACTGCAACGAAGGTATTTAGACCCAATCCAGTAGCCAGAGCTAGCGGAAAGTTTGCTACTACACCCATCAAAATTGATAGGACACCAGCAACCAAAGCAGTTGCTGCAGCGATTAGTGCAAGATTGGGAGCGTCTCCGCCGCCAAGATATTTACCATCGGCATCTTTTGTGAGACCAATGATCAGAGGGTTGAGTGCAACTATGTATGCCATCGTGAAGAAGGTAACAACGCCGCCACGAACCTCTTGTCCTACCGAGGATCCGCGTTCAGATATTTTGAAATAAGTATCGAGCATGCTCTTCCTTTCATCCCATGTGAATGGGATGTCGCTAATTTTTTAACGGTGGTGGTTGCGACACCGCGTGGATTCAGTCCACAGGCTGAGGGGAGTGGCTTAAACCTATGTGCTACTGACTAGTAAGCCGGGCAACGACACCAAAGGCAGTCGCCACCGAATATCCGATCAGGAGCGCGAAAAGTGCTGTTCCAAGCCCTGCCGTGCCCCCGAGCGCTACACCAAAAATCAATACCGATACCTCAATCATCATTCTTACTCGACCTACCGGTATTCCGGTTTTGCGGTGAACGGCGGTCATCCAGCCATCTCGCGGGCCGGGCCCAAGACCGCAAGTTATATATAGCGCTGAACCAGCGCCAACCAAAAAGATTCCTATCAATACATATAACAAATCTAGTAAAAATTCTTCATTGCGTGGCAAAAATTGGATTCCGATATCAATCGCAAAGGCAATAACCAAAATATTCATTATGGTTCCAAATCCCGGACGTTCGCGTAAAGGAATCCATAGGAGTAAAACAATGGCACTAATTATCAAAGTGGATATTCCGATACTGATATCGAAACTCAACGATAAACCTTGTGCCAGAACAGACCACGGAGCGTTTCCCAACCCGGAAACAATCAAGAAACTGTCGCCTATGCCAAAAATAAACAGCCCAAAAATTAGTATCGATACCCTAGATAAATCTAGGTCCCAGCGATGCTCGGCGGTCCAAGGAGTTAACGGCACCGTCTTGTGAGGTTTCAATCGCTGCAGCCATTCCTTCATTAGTGCACGGTATCAAAGAAAGTATCAAAGAAATGCGGAACGCATATACACTTTCATTCATGTTCTCAGGCTTTGGAACGGTATTCAATATTCTCACTATTCTTACTGGAGCCAGCATCGGAGTTATTGCCGGCAATCGCTTAAAAGAGTCGACTAGAAATCTGGTTATGGATGTTCTCGGTGCTGTTACATTAATAAGTGCAGCCGGTGCTATTTCATATATGTGGAAGAAGGATTTAGTAAGTGAAACTCCTCAAGGCGCACCTTTATTGATTGTTCTGGGCTCCTTGCTGATCGGTGGACTTATAGGATCGGTGCTAAATCTGGAAGGCCGCTTAGAGAACTTAGGTGTTTCCTTGAAACAACGCCTAGACAGAAATGGTCAATCACCGTTTGTCGAAGGTTTCGTTACCGCATCACTTATTTTTGTTATTGGCCCGCTCGCAATCCTCGGGAGTATTAGCGATGGCATGGGTAATGGCATTGAACAATTAACCTTAAAAAGCATTCTCGACTTCTTTGCTGCGATGGCCTTTGCCGCTTCTCTGGGTTGGGGAGTAGCTGCCTCCGCAATCCCGGTAGGTATTTATCAATTTGCTTGGACGGGCGTAGGTTTTTCGGCAGGTGAGATTTTAAGCAGTTATCAGATTAGCGCTATGACGGCAGTAGGTGGCGTCCTGTTGCTCGGTATTTCCCTACGGTTACTAAAAATCAAGGAGATGGCAATTGGAAATTTGTTGCCGGCCCTTGGGTTGGCGCCATTTATCGCATTGCTTGCTGCAAAACTTTGATTAACTAGAAAGTTTTTGCATCAATTACGAAACGATACTTAACATCACTGGCAACAGTTCGCTCGTACGCTTCATTGATGTAATCAGCTGAGATAACCTCGACATCGCTAATTATGTTTTTCTGGCCGCAGAAATCAATCATCTCTTGGAGTTCCGGCATTCCACCAATCATTGATCCAGAAATCGATCGACGACCATTTAGCAAAGTGCCAGGATTTACTGAGTATGGTTTTCCGGGCAGTCCAATGACCACCAAAGTGCCATCAGTTCGCAAGGTATTTAGGTAAGGTTCCAAATCTAACTCTGCGGAGACTGTATTTAGCACCAAATCAAAGTATTTATTAAAAGGCTTATTCCATTCACTATTCTTTGTAACAACAAAGTTTGTGGCACCCATTGCTATCGCATCTGATTCCTTGTTTGCGCTGTGTGATAAAACCGTAACTTCAGCACCCAAGGCCACAGCAAATTTCACGCCCATGTGCCCTAAGCCGCCCAGTCCCATCACCGCAACCTTTGAACCGGGTCCTACCTTCCAATGCTTGATAGGTGAGTAGAGGGTGATTCCAGCGCACAAAAGTGGTGCAACTCCAGCAGGCTCTAGGTTTGTAGGAACTCTTACGGCGTAATTTTGATCAACAACGAAGAAGTTAGAGTAGCCACCATAAGCAATGTTGGTTGAATTGCGTTCGAAATCATTATACGTCTGAGTAATTCCAAGTGAGCAATATTGCTGGAGGCCTTCCTTACAGTTCTCACAAGTTCTGCAAGAGTCGATAAAAACGCCGACGCCGATTCGATCTCCTACCTGAAACTTTTTAACAGCGCTTCCTATTTCAGTAACAACTCCAACAATTTCATGACCTGGAACCATTGGAAACAGGGAGGCGCCCCATTCTTCGCGAGCCTGATGAATATCGGAGTGGCAGACACCTGCGTATTCGATACGAAAAGCAACATCTTGCGCGCCAACAGAGCGCCTCTCGAATTCAAAAGGTACTAACGCTTCTCTTGCTTTCATTACGGCGTAACCGCGAGATTTCATGGCAGCTCCTATATTTGTTATGAAAATTGATATTAGCTAAAAGGAAGTGGATCGATTGATTGATGTGCAGCGCCAGAGTTGCGTGCGGTTACTTTTCGCATGTGGTGTCTACGACATAAAACTTCATAAGCGACTTCACCGCCAATCGCTGTATCACCAACAACTACCTGCTCACCTTCAGTAACCATCGAACCGCCGACAGTTCTTGCATTATGAGTTGCGCGCTCGCCACACCAACACAAAGCCTCTACCTGAAGAGTATTAACACGATCAGCTAGCTCCACTAATCGAGCAGAGCCAGGAAACAATTTAGTTCGGAAATCAGTCAAAATGCCGAAAGCGAAAACATCAATACCTAATCCATCTGCGATACGAGCGAGTTGCTCTATCTGTTGTGGTTCGTAAAACTGCGCCTCATCGCAGATTACATAATCAATTCTTCTGCCACTCGACAATTGATCAACCACAAACTTATGAAGATCCATTTCCTCGGAAACTTCAAGGGCTTCAGAGGTTAAACCCAAACGTGACGATATTTTTCCTGAACCAGCTCGATCGCGGTTTGTGAATAAGATTCCGGCCCGGCCACGACTTTCATGGTTATGTGCGGTTTGCAGTGCCAGAGTGGATTTTCCGCTATCCATAGTTCCGCAGTAGTAAATTAATTCAGCCATGATCAAGCCTTAAGGAGGGAGATTATTTCAACTTCTGGGTGAGTATTGGAAATTACCTCACGACCTTTGAGAAACTCAATCTCTAACATAAATAGATGAGCAACAACGCTGGCGCCAGTTATGTGTACCAAGTCATGGCAGGCGAGGGCAGTGCCGCCGGTTGCTAGAACATCGTCGACGATAATTACGTTATCGCCCTTAGTTAGTAAATCTTTATGAAGTTCGAGGGCATCGAAGCCATACTCCAATGCATATTCCTTACGATAAACATCGCGAGGAAGTTTTCCGGGTTTGCGAACTGTCACGAAACCAATCTCTAGAGCTTTCGCTATTGCGCCACCCAATATGAATCCGCGACTTTCAATTCCAACGATTGCATCGACACCGACCTTTAGGGCGCGAATGGCTCGAGCGAACTCATCGATAACGACACCAAAACCCGGTCCATCTGCCAGCAATGGAGTGATGTCTTTGAAGAGGATTCCCGGTTTTGGGTAATCAGGGACATCGGCAATAAGCGATAAGGCTCGTTGCAGGGGGGTTTGCGGCAAATTGTTTTGAGCTTGGGTCACAGGCGGGAGCGTAGCGATAAAACGTGTCCGAGAGGGGACTTGAACCCCTAATCCCTTTCGAGAACTAACACCTCAAGCTAGCGCGTCTGCCAATTCCGCCACCCGGACAGTGAACGGGCATACTTTAGCCCATGAAACTAAACGATGCCCAACGCGCAGAACTAGAAGCAGATGTAGTCACCCTGTGCCAGGAGTTAATCAGAATCCCTAGCGTGAATTTCGGCGAAGGTAAAGGTGATGAAAAAGCGGTCGCGGAATATGTTGCTGCGAAACTTGCCGAAGTTGGTATCGAATCTAAATTTTATGAAAGCGCACCAAATCGCGTTTCTGTTGTAGCTAGAATCGAAGGAACCAATCCAGCAAAACCTGGATTGGTTGTTAATGGACACCTTGATGTTGTTCCAGCGAACGCAGATGACTGGTCCGTCGATCCATTTTCAGGCCTGATCAAAGATGGGTGTATCTGGGGTAGAGGTGCGGTCGATATGAAAAATATGGATGCCATGATGTTGGCGGTTTTCAGATTGTGGGCTAGACATAACTACCTTCCAGAGCGCACGATTGTGATTGTTTTCTTCGCAGATGAAGAAGCTGGTGGCATCTACGGTTCACGTTGGATGGCGGATAATCATCCAGAAGTTTTTGCGGGCTGCTCAGAAACTATCTCTGAAGTTGGTGGTTTTTCACTAACTCTCACCTCCGGCAAACGTGTTTATGTAATCGAAACCTCTCAAAAAGGTATCGAATGGATGAAGTTAACGGCCACCGGCGTAGCAAGCCATGGATCGGTAATAAATGATAAGAACGCAGTTACACGCTTGGCGGATGCGGTTGCAAAGGTGGGAAATTACCAATGGCCACAACGCATCACAAAGACAAATGAGATTTTCTTCCGCAAAATTGCCGAACTCTCTGGCAAAGAGTTTGATCCCAATAATTTACAACCACTTTTGAATGAAGTGGGCTCTATGTCAAAGATGATTGGCGCAACATTGAACAATACTGCTAACCCCTCCATGCTAGAAGCTGGTTACAAAGCGAATGTAATCCCGCAAAGCGCTAGCGCGGTCGTTGATGGTCGTACCTTGCCAGGTTATGAAAGCGAACTCCTAGAGACCATAAAGGAACTTATTGGAGAGCATGTAACAGTTGAAAGCCTGGTTTCCGATATTCCGCTAGAGGTTGAGTTTGGCGGAGCATTGGTTGACGCCATGATGGATGCCATAAAGGCCGAAGATCCAGATGGAATCCCAATTCCATACTTGTTAAGTGGTGGCACGGACAATAAAGCTCTAGCTAAGTTAGGGATTCTGGGTTATGGATTTAGTCCTTTGAAGCTTCCAGCTGATTTGGATTTTGTCGGTTTATTCCACGGAATAGATGAGCGAGTTCCGATTGATTCTTTGCAATTTGGAGCGCGCACCTTGCATCATTTCTTGGTAAACGCATAACCAATATTATTTTTGCGGTTACTGTGATATCTCTTCCAACGCTTCTCTTACTGGCGCGGGCAAAGTAACAGATTCGCTTGCCAAAGCACCGCGCAATTGAGCGCCGGTTCGGGCACCGATAATTGCTGACACAACCCCCGGGCAATCTCGAACCCAAGCTAGTGAAACCTCAAGAGGAGATAAACCAAGCCCATCTGCGGCCACCATCACTGCTTCGATAATGCGAGAGCTTCGTTCATTTAGGTACGGAGAGATGAATGAAGAGAAATGTGGTGTTGCTCCGCGTGAATCAGCTGGCGTTCCGCCTCGATATTTACCGGTTAGTACTCCACGCCCCAATGGTGACCAAGCTAGAAATCCAACACCTAGATTTACGCAAGCAGGTAGTACTTCTTGCTCCACTTTGCGATTCAATAACGAATATTCATTCTGAGTTGTCAAAATTGAGGCTTTACCAAAAAGCGGGTTTTGCAAAGAAAAACTGCGCGCCAATTGCCAACCTGAAAAATTCGATATTCCAACATAACGAACTTTGCCGCTATTTACGGCGTAATCAAGTGCGCTTAAAGTTTCCTCCAGCGGAGTTGATTCATCCCAGGTGTGAATTTGCCACAAATCAATGTAATCAGTTTTGAGTCTTTGCAAAGATTTATCTAGATCAGAGATCAATGAAGTTCTAGAGTTATCAACTCTTCGCTCACCGTTTTTGATGCTTATGCCGGCTTTTGTAGCAATAACTAACTCTTCGCGAGGTGCAAGTACTCCGATTAACCCGCCGATTACTCGCTCTGCATCGCCATCACCATAGACCGCAGCGGTATCCAGGAAGTTGCCACCAGCCTCCAAGAAGTGGCGAAATTGGTCTGCGGCTTCATGCTCATCGGTATCGCGCCCCCAGGTCATAGTGCCTAGTGCAAGACGACTTACCGACACTCCGCTAGCACCTAAGGCTCTGCGTTCCATGGTTCGACCCTAGCAAAAAGTTCACCAAACATCGGGAAGCTATAACCTAAGCAGGTGACCACCTTTCTATTTCTGAGACATGGCATTTCCGATGCCAATGAAAAGGGGGTATTGGCCGGACGTTTGCCAAATGTAAATCTCTCAACCAAGGGAAGAGAGCAGGCAAGACAACTGGTTAAGCACATTGAGGATTTGCAGGTACATCGAATATTGGTCAGTCCATTGGATCGTTGCCTCCAAACCGTTGAGCCGTATTTGGCAAGCAGCGGAAAACGCTGCTATTTTGAGGAAAGTTTTGTTGAAATGAATTACGGCGATTGGTCCGGCCGGAAACTTAAAGAGTTGAGAAAAGCCAAAGATTGGAAGAAGGTACAGAGCAGGCCTTCGGAGTTTATTTTTCCAAATGGGGAGAGTTTTCGCAATGCCCAAAGGCGAGTACACAAACAGATGGAAGCCTTAGCAAAGAAATATCCTAGAAAAAGTATTTTGATCGTTTCTCACGGAGACATCATTAAGCTCGCTATTTGCGCGAGTTTAAGTATGAAGCTGGATGATTTTCAAAGGATTGTGGTGGATCCTGCCTCTATCACCGCGATCAATTGGGAAGACAATTCAAAAACATTGCTATACGCAAATCGAACACCCACAAAAACAAGCAAAAACTACAGAGATTCCAAAAGTAAAACTCTGAAGCAACGACGTGTGTTGGGCGGAGGAAGAGGTGAGTAGACAAATCTATAACTTGGAAATGGTTGAAAGATTTGTCCTAGGCACCGTCGGAATGCCGGGGGAGAGGCAATTTTTTATCCAGGCGGTTAAAGCGGGCCAAGCTTTTAGTTTTGCCTTGGAAAAGGCTCAGGCACAGGCACTAGCTGAAAGATTTAAGGAAATTTTGAAGGAAACTAAGACCAATTCAAGCTCAGTTCTCAAAGATTTAGCTCCATTGCAAAATCCCATTCAATCTGAGTTTGAACTAGGCGTAATGGCCATCACCTGGAAATTTGATTCGCAACACATCGCCTTTGAAGCACAAGGATTAACAAATGAAAATTCAGACCGTGTTTTCGAAGAGATTGCAAGTGATGATGAAGTTGATGCGCCGCCGATCCTGCGACTAGTTCTCACCCCGGCGCAGGTTCAAAGTTTTGTCCAAAGAGCGCAATCTGTAATTAAAGCAGGGCGTCAACCTTGCATGTTTTGTGGTGGACCTATAAATATTGATGGACATGTATGTCCGCGAGCCAATTGAAATGAGCTTAATAGATTCTGAAGTTCTCCTATCTGGCGAATTAACTATCGAAGGTCGGATAGTGGATGCGTCAAATGCAACTCTTTTCGGCAAAGTACATAGCAGTATCTCCAAAGAATTGACCGTTGTTTACAAGCCAATTGCCGGTGAGCGACCATTATGGGATTTTCCGGAAGGTTCTTTAGCTGGTCGCGAAGTGGCCGCGTTTGAATTGAGTCAACACCTAGGTTTCAACTGCGTTCCAACAACGGTGATGCGTGATGGCCCTTATGGTTTGGGAGCGGTACAACAATGGATAGAGATTTCCGAAGAGATTGATTTTATCTCCATGGCACAGCAAGAATCACAGCCGATGAGAAATATGTCATTGTTTGATGTCATCATTAACAACACCGATCGAAAATTCGGACATATTCTTTTCACTGAAAATGGTGAAGTTTATGGATGCGACCATGGAGTTACTTTTCATGAGGAATTCAAGCTTCGGACCGTTTTATGGCAATTTGCCGGTAGTGCGCTAACTGAGACCGAACTGAACCTTTTACGTAAAATCCCACGCTGGCTTGAATCAACAGAATCAGCCGTATTTCGTGAATACATTTCACCAATGGAAATATCAGCCCTACTGGCTAGGTGTGAGGATTTAATTAAGAAGGGTTTTCCATACCCATCACAAGAGTGGCCCGCCATACCGTGGCCACCGGTATAGATAATCCTTATAGGCTTGTTCTATGCGCTCTTGGCCAGAGATTTACCGACCTCCCGCTCCGGATGGAGTTGTTCACAAACCTCTAAGCCTTTTTGACAGCTACGCAAGACGCACCAAGGAGATTAATGAACAGGATGTTTCAAGTTATGTTTGTGGAATAACCCCTTACGACGCTACCCATCTTGGTCACGCCGCAACCTATATAAGTTTCGATCTAATTCATCGCTTTCTGTTAGCAAGTGGCAAAAATGTTTCTTTTGTGGAAAATATTACCGACATCGATGATCCATTGTTGGAGAGAGCTACTCGCGATAACCAAGATTGGAGAGAGTTGGCACTTTCTCAGATAGATCTATTTAGAACAGATATGACCACTTTGAGGGTAATACCTCCGACAGATTACCAAGGTGTAGTTGAAAGCATGTCGATTATCATCAATTCGATTCAGGAATATATTGCCGCCAATTTGACTTACAAAATTGATAATGACATCTATCTAGATTTAGACAAAGTACCTGGGTATCCAGAGAATTTGCCGCTGAGTTTTGACGAAGCTATCAAGATATTTGCAGAACGCGGTGGCGATCCCCAAAGAGTGGGAAAAATCAATCAATTAGATCCATTGCTTTGGCGCGGTAAGCGGGAAGGCGAACCGACTTGGGAAGCTCCATTCGGCGCGGGTCGGCCTGGTTGGCATGTTGAGTGTGTGGCAATTGCTTCGAAATTTCTTCCATCATCAGCTCAAAGCACAATAACTATCCAAGGCGGCGGATCAGATTTGATATTCCCGCATCACTACATGACCGCAATGCAAAGCAAAGCATTGACTCATCAAGAATTCGCAACGCACTATGTTCATGCAGGGATGATTGGTCTCGATGGCGACAAGATGAGTAAGAGCAAAGGTAATTTGGTGTTTGTCTCCAAGTTGTTGGAAGGTGGCGTTAAACCTCAAGCGATACGACTTGCCTTGTTGTCTGACCACTACCAAGCAGATCGAATGTGGAGTGTGGAGCTGCTAAAGAAAGCCGAAGAACTTCTCGCAAAGCTTGAATTAGCTTTAGCCAAAACCGAGGTGGCGCCCACATTGCCGGTGGTTACAAAGATGGTTGATGCGTTGGCCAATAACTTGGATACGCCAACGGTTTTAGATTTGCTAAACAAATGGTGTGATGAGACAAATTCAGGTTCGATGGGTGGCAGCGCGGGAGAGATGTCCCGTGCAATCGATACCTATCTAGGTATCGCTCTTTAAACCTCTGGATTTCTGCGCAAAAACCTTTCAACTTCTCTAGCTATTGATTCACCAGTGACATCCGGAAGTTCGGCTGCATCCTTGCTGCTCTCTAATTGCTTTACGTACTCAGCGACCTCAAGATCTTCCTCTGCCATTTGATCCACCGCTTGCTCCCAATCGTCGGAGCGTTTTGGTAAATCTCCAAGTGGGATTGAAATTTCCAGAAAATCCTCCAAAGCGTTTATTAGCGCTAGCGATGCTTTAGGAGATGGTGGGGTGGAAACGTAGTGCGGGACCGCCGCCCATAAGGAAACAGCATCAATGGATCTTCTATGAGCTGCATCCTGCAAAATTCCAACAATTCCAGTCGGTCCTTCATAACGTGAAACCTCTATGCCAAGTTTTGCAGCGATATCTGGATGCGCGCCGCTTCCCGTAACAGTGATTGGGCGAGTATGCGGAGAATCCGCCAAGAGCGCTCCCATAGTGATCAACATAGACACTTCATAATCATCTGCGATGTCGAGAATTTCATTGGCAAATGTGGACCAGCGCATGGATGGTTCTATGCCCTTAACGATAAGAAAATCATTCTTCAGTGATGGCGATGTTGCAGCATAAACCAGCGTATTGGGCCAGATTATTTCCCTTACGATTTTTTCATCAACCTTAATTTGCGGACGATTTACTTGAAAATCGTAATAATCCTCTGGGTTGAATCGTGCAATCTCCTGATGGGTCCAAGCTGTTAGAAGATGCGATAGAGCTCCCGAGGCTGATTCGCCGGCATCATTCCAGCCCTCAAAAGCTGCAATCATGATTGGCTTACGCAGTTGGAAAGCGGGCTCTCGAATGAACATAACTGAAAGCCTACGATAAACTCACGTCAGTGAGCGCGTCGAAAACCTTTATGAAGCGGGCGCATAAATCTGGCTCATTACGGTCGGCACTTTCATCCAGGGTCGTTGTCGCAGATGGCGCAATGGGAACCATGCTGCAAGCCGCCAATCCCACACTTGAGGATTTCCAAGGCCATGAAGGTTGCAACGAGATACTCAACATCACAAAACCTGATTTGGTCGCAGGAATTCATGCTGAGTACTTTGCAGCGGGAGTAGATGCCGTTGAAACCAATACTTTCGGAGCAAATCTTGCCAATCTCGGAGAATATGGAATTGCAGAGCGCATTTATGAATTATCGCTAGCGGGAGCAAAGATCGCCCGACAAGTTGCCGATGAGTTCTCAAAGAAAACCAATAGCGATAAATGGGTACTAGGTTCTATCGGACCTGGAACTAAGCTTCCCACCCTGGGTCACACCACCTACGAAGAGTTGAAAAACGCATATTCACTTAATGCCAAAGGTTTGATTGACGGTGGCGCGGATGCGCTCTTAATCGAAACTACTCAAGATTTGTTGCAAGCTAAAGCGGCGGTAAATGGTGCAAGGGAAGCAATTTCTGATTGTGAAAGAGACATAGTTTTAATCGCCCAAGTAACTGTGGAAACCACTGGAACCATGTTGTTAGGTTCCGAAGTTGGAGCTGCGCTAAATTCTCTCGCCGCGCTCGGAGTTGATTTAATTGGAATGAACTGCGCTACCGGACCTAGCGAAATGAGTGAACACCTTCGAACTCTGAGCCAGCAATCGCAAATTGGAATATCTTGCATGCCAAATGCGGGATTGCCTGTGCTCAAAGATGGTGGAGCGTTTTATCCTTTATCACCTGAAGAGCTGGCCGAATCACTTGATAACTTTGTTAGTAGCTACGGAGTTAGCCTCATCGGCGGTTGCTGCGGTACAACGCCGGAGCATTTAGCAGCGGTTTCAAAGCGCATTGGCGGAAAACCTCTTCCTGCTCGGGTTCCGAAACTTGAAGCTGGCGCGTCATCTCTGTACCAGTTTGTTCCGTTTCGTCAGGATCAGACTTATTTAGCAATAGGGGAGCGCAGCAATGCCAACGGTAGTAGGGCTTTTCGCGACGCTTTAGTTGCGGAGGATTGGCAGAAATGCGTTGATATTGCAAAGGATCAAATTCGCGAAGGCGCTCATATGCTTGATCTTTCCGTTGATTATGTAGGAAGAGATGGCGCTAGTGACATGCGAGAGCTCGCCAGTCGATATGCAACGGCAATAACTCTTCCAATTGTTTTGGATTCAACTGAGCCAGCTGTTTTGAAGGCGGGTCTTGAGGCATTAGGTGGTAAATGTGTTCTTAATTCAGTCAATTACGAGGATGGAGCTGGTCCCGATTCTCGCTTTGCGCGCATAATGCCATTAGCTAAAGAACATGGCGCCGCACTTATCGCATTAACAATAGATGAGGAAGGTCAAGCCCGAACCGCTGAGTGGAAAATTAGAGTTGCCAAAAGATTAATAGCTGATTTAACAAACAACTGGGATATTCCCATTTCAGACATCATCATCGATTGTTTGACTTTCCCCATCGCAACCGGACAAGAGGAAACTAGGCGTGATGGACTAGAAACCTTGGAGGCAATTGAAAGTCTCAAGAAGGAGTTTCCGCAAGTACAAACCACGCTTGGAGTTAGCAACGTTTCTTTTGGATTAAATCCCGCTGCTCGAATAGTTCTGAACTCAGTCTTCCTCGCGGAAGCAGTTCGTCATGGCTTAGATAGCGCGATAGTTCATCCTTCAAAAATTATGCCCATTGCCAAAATTCCGGATGATCAGCGTGAGGTTGCCTTAGATTTGATTTACGACCGCAGAACGTTCGCTGGGGATATTTGCACATATGATCCTCTGGCGCGTTTTCTAGAGCTCTTTGAAGGTGTGGAGGTGTCTAGCTCGAGAGTATCTCGGGCCGCAGAGCTGGCCGCGCTTCCCATTAACGAGCGATTAAAGCGCAGGATTATTGATGGTGAAAAGCAAGGGCTAGAACAAGATTTACTTGAAGCTAGAACTTCCGGATTAGCACCTTTAACGATAATTAATGATCTGCTGCTGGATGGAATGAAAACCGTCGGCGAGCTATTTGGTAAAGGCGAAATGCAGTTGCCCTTTGTTTTGCAATCTGCCGAAGTTATGAAGACTGCAGTCTCACTCCTAGAACCATTCATGGAGAAATCGGAATCCAATGATCGTGGGTCAATTCTGTTGGCGACGGTTAAGGGCGATGTGCATGACATTGGAAAGAACTTAGTGGACATCATTCTCACCAATAACGGTTATCGAGTTGTAAACATTGGCATAAAGCAAACCATTAATCAGATTATCGATGCGGCCGATGCAAGCGATGTTGATGTTATCGGCATGAGCGGTTTACTCGTGAAATCAACGGTAATCATGAAGGAAAATCTGGAAGAGCTAAGTAATCGTGGGCTAGCCAGCAAATGGCCAATTCTTTTGGGCGGCGCTGCGCTGACTCGCACCTTTGTGGAGAGCGATCTCGCTGGGCAATTCTCAGGAACTGTGCGTTATGCCAAAGATGCTTTCGAAGGTTTGTCTTTGATGGACACCATAATGGCGCAGAAAAAAGGGGATAGTTCTGCATCTCTTCCGCCTTTAAAGCAACGACGTACCAAGATCAACAATCCTGATGGGCCGAAGTTGGTTGACACATTGAGAAGTGATGTAGCTACCGATAATCCGATTCCTGTTGCACCCTTTTACGGTAGCCGAATAGTTAAAGGAATACCGCTCGCTAATTACAGCTCAATGCTTGATGAACGCGCTTTATTTGTTGGGCAATGGGGACTCAAGAGTAACCAAGGCAATTATGAACAAATGGTTGCAAATGAGGGGCGTCCAAGGCTCCGATCATTACTTAACGAAGCACAGGCTCAAGGTTGGCTCAATGCTGCTGTGGTCTATGGGTATTTTCCCTGCTACAGCGAGGGCAATGATCTAGTCATACTTCATCATGAAGGTGAGAGAAAAGGTTCGGAAAAATTAAGGTTTAAATTCCCAAGACAAAGCCGTGATCGCAGATTATGCATAAGTGATTTCTTCAAGAGTAAAGATTCGGGCCAGACCGATGTGGTTGCTTTCCATATCGTCACCATGGGGCAATCGGTAAGCGAAGCGACTGCAAAACTTTTTGAAGCGAACCTTTATCGTGAGTATTTGGAGCTACACGGAATGGGCGTTCAACTAACTGAAGCTCTCGCAGAGCATTGGCATGCGCGAATAAGACAAGAGCTGCAAGTGAGCAAACAAGATGGTTCAGAAATACAAATGATTTTGGATCAGGGGTACCAAGGTTCTCGCTATAGCTTTGGCTATCCGGCTTGCCCTGATTTAGAACAACAGGTTCAACTTTGCGAATTGCTAGAACCAGAGAGAATCGGAGTCACGCTTTCGGAAGAGTTCCAGTTACATCCTGAACAAAGCACATCCGCAATCATCGTTCATCATCCAGAAGCAAAGTACTTCAATGCAAATTAATACCGAGCTGGTGCGTACTAATTTCCCATTCGAAGCGGTTTTGTGGGATATGGATGGGACCCTCATCGACAGCGAGCCAATCTGGATCTCGCAAGAACGAGAATTAATGGAGTCTTTGGGCGTAACTTGGAGTGAAGCCGATGCAATTCATTGCATTGGCGGACCGATGACTCGAGTAGATGCTTACATGCGAAACAAGTTGAATCAACATCAACAGGCTCTACATCCACCAATGACACTAACTAAATTGTTATTAGAACGAATGGAACGTGAGCTTCCTAAGGCGGTCTCTTACGCTCCGGGTTCAGAAGCTTTGCTGAAACAATTGCAAAGCTTGTCGATTCCGCAAGGGTTGGTGAGTGCTTCTTCAAGGGCATTAGTTGACGCGGGATTAAGTTTTATTGGCACAGAGGTTTTTGGTGTTTCGATTTCAAATGATGACGTTGAATTCTCTAAGCCGAATCCGGAGGGCTATCGCAAAGCCGCGCAGAGTTTAGGAGTGGATATCGCGAACTGTTTGATTCTTGAGGATTCGGTGACTGGAATTACAGCGGCAATTGATTCCGGTGCTTACGTGCTTGGAATTCCTCATGTAACTCAGTTGCCTACCGCGGAGAAAGTAGTTCACCGCAAAACTTTGGCAGATCTTGATTTAGCGGGTCTAGTTAATCTATTTGCTACTGTTAAAGGATAATGAATCTATGAGAAGCATTGGAAGCGGTCCGCTACTAGACGGAGATCGGGTTCAACTAACCGATGAAAAAGGAAAGATGTATTCCTTTTATTTACAGTCCGGTGGTCAATGGCACTCACACAAAGGGTGGATAAATCACAATGACATTATCGGCCTGCCTGAAGGCAGCACAATTAGAAGTAATAGCGGTACCGCTTATCAAGTTATGAGACCGCTACTTAATGATTACGTACTCTCTATGCCAAGAGGCGCAACAATCATTTATCCGAAAGATGCTGCGGTTATTGTGGGATTTGCCGATATCTTCCCGGGAGCAAAGGTTCTCGAGGCTGGGGCTGGCAGCGGTGGTTTGTCTATTTCTCTACTTCGCGCTGTAGGAAGTGGGGAATTGGTTTCATATGAGGAAAGAGCTGATTTCTTCGAAAATGCTCGAAGCAATGTACGGAATTATTTTGGCGAAGCTCCAAAGAATTGGCGTTTAGTTAATGCACGGGTACAAGAGGGTGCATTCAACGAGGATTTTGATCGAGTTATTTTTGACATGTTAGCGCCATGGGATGCCCTGGAGACCGCATATGCGGCTTTGAAGCCCGGAGGAGTTCTTTGTTGCTATGTCGCAACTACCACTCAGCTATCCAAAGTGGCAGAAGCAATTAAAAGTTCACTCAGATTTTCGGAACCGGAAAGTTTCGAAACACTCTTAAGAGGTTGGCATCACGAAGGGTTGGCGGTCAGGCCAATGCACGCGATGAATGCACACACCGGATTTCTACTTTTCTCTCGAAAATTGCCAAAGGATGTTCAGCCAATTCGAAGAAAACGTCGTCCCTCTAAAGGGAATGTAGAAACCGGTCCAGTTGAAAATTTCTCGACTGAACCGGTGACTGAAATTAATTAAGATTAGATATTTTTTAGCTTACTGCTAATAGATCTACTACGAAGATCAGTGTTTCATTTGGTCCGATTGGCCCACCACCGGCAGCTCCGTAACCTTTATCCGCCGGAATAACTAGCAAGCGACGACCACCAACCTTCATTCCTGGGATGCCTTCTTGCCATCCAGTGATTACTTGATTCAATCCAAAGGTTGCAGGATCTCCAACCCAAGAACTTTCCACAATCTCACCTGTGGACCATGCCATCAATGTGTAATGCACTGTCAAAGTTGAATTAGGACCAGCTTCAGCGCCATCGCCAAGAAAAATATCTTCGGTAACTAGTTGAGCTGGAGGATTACCCTGTGGAGCTGATATTTCAGGCGCACTACCTTTTGAGCCAGACACAGTTGGCATTTTCTCTCCTTGATTATCGGTGCTCGTTGAGCCTTGATTTGTTGAAGAATTTCCCATCGGAGAGTTTGCCGGTGCGCCACCATCTGTAGTGCAACCGGAGACCAGGACTCCACTAATTAGTACTGCAGAAAAAAAGGGTACTTGCATCTTTCGAATGATTTTTGAATTCAACTTCATGCGCACACCCTATCAAGGGCGAAGCGGAACCTTAATCTGCAGCAGAAAGGGTCTGGTCGCGATAATCTGACCCGTATGAGTCAGGCAAAAACCGAGCGTTTGGTGAACTTGACGATGGCACTTCTGGATTCAAGAAGGTACATGCGAAAAAGTGAAATATTCCGAAAAGTTGCGGGCTACTCCGGAAGTGATGAAACCAAGGAACGCATGTTCGAGCGAGATAAAGATGACCTAAGGGCTTTGGGAATTGATATCGAGGTAGCATCTCACGACCCTCTATTTGAAGATGAACCTGGTTATCGCATCCGACCTGAAAGCTATCAATTTCCAGTATCGAAATTTTCTTCGGAGGAAAACGCCTTAATCTCGACCGCATTGAATTTATGGGGTGCCAGTGAATTAAGTGGCGTTGCTTCATCTGCAGCGCAGCGTGTAGTGGGTGGTGCTCAATCCCACATGGGAATCTTTGAAGATTCAATTACTCCAAATGAGTTTAGTGAGAGTGGTTTAACTGAAATCACTCGTGCTCTAGCTTTACGAAGCCGCATTACCTTTGATTATCAAAAGAATTCGAATGAGAGTAAACAAACCCGAAAGGTCAATCCGTTCGGTCTTAGTACTTGGCAAGGTAACTGGTATTTAGTTGGTGAAGATTTGGATCGCGGAGATATACGGGTATTTAGGTTGACTCGAATTACCTCCAAGATTGAAATATCTCCAAAACGTGAGACATATCAGATCCCAAGTGATTTCAAGATTACCGATTACATGGTGATGTTGAATCAGAGTTCATTAACTGTGCGATGGAAGATAAAGAAAAACAAGGCTCATGCCCTGCGAGGCATCGCACAGGATATCTCGGAGTTAGACGAGAACTGGGATTGGGTTATTGCGCAGGTAGAAAACATTGAATCGGCCGTAGCTTTATCTCTCTGGCACTTTGATTCCGTCATCCTGGAAGAACCGAAAGATGCTCACCAAGAAATTCAGCGGCGATTCGAAGAGGTGATTTCCAAATATGCCTGAGAACGCAGCAGAGAGAGCGCTAAGGCTTCTAGATTTGGTCCCTTTTGTTGTAGGCAATCAGGGGATAACCATTTCAGAATTGGCCTCGCACTTCTCGGTTAGTAGGGATGAAATTGTTAAGGATCTCAATCTTTTGTTCCTCTGCGGATTGCCAGGTTACACACCTTTAGAGTTGATTGATCTTTCTCTGGAGGATGATGTTGTAGTTATTAGAGATCCGCAGAATCTAGTTCTACCTAGGAATTTTAGCTATGCCGAATCGGTCGTACTTCGCATAGCACTTGCCGCACTAAGAGAGGTTATAGGTACCACAGATCCGAGACAAAAGACGTTATCCTCTTTGATTCAAAAACTTGAAGAGACATATTCATCAAACATTCCAAGTGAGGCTTTCTACATTGAGATCGAAAAGGACAAAATAGCTCTGCAAACCGTAGAACAGGCTTTAAAAGAAGAGAATGATCTTGAGATTAAGTATCTCAATCGAGCCAAAGATGAAGTCACTGAACGTCGCGTGTCTCCGAAAACTCTTCATGTTAAAGAATCCAAAGTCCAGATGGAAGGTTATTGCCATCTGTCACAGGAGAGTCGAACCTTTAATTTAGATCAAATACTAGAAATTAAGTTGATACCTGCCAGTGATTTTATTGAAACTGGACTAGACAAGGAAAAGACTAGTTACGATGTTGAACTTTCTATCACCGATGAAAGTTCCAGTTTCCTACAAGGAAATCTAGATCACCTAATTAGAACTGGCGATAACAGTTTTGTTATGAAATTACATAATCCGCAATGGTTAATTCGCCATGCTCTAAGCAGTGAAGATATGGAAATCACTCAACCACCAACCTTACGTAAGGCCGTATTAGAGGAAGCTAGAACCGCTTTGCAGCGATATAGAGCGGGCGTATAGCAGCGTGGTAGCGTAAGGCCTCTCAGCCAAGGACCTAGAAAGGCAGAAATTAATGTTTGGATTACGCGAACCTTCACACTGGCTACTACTTATTTTGGTAGTGGTAATTCTCTTTGGCGCTAAACGTTTGCCAGATTCGGCACGATCCCTCGGTCGCTCACTTCGCATTTTCAAGAGTGAAGTAAAAGAGCTAAACAAAGATGATAAAAAAGAGGATGAAGGGGATAAGTCCGCAAGTTAGTTCGTATTACTCAAACTTTTTTTCAAAGACGAGGGGTAATGGCTAGCAAAAACCGTGGCACTATGCCGCTGCTTGACCATCTACGTGAGTTACGCAAGCGGGTTATCAGGGCTGCATTTTTCATTTTAATTTTTAGCGCAGTTGGCTGGGTTAATTACAATGAAATCATTGCAACTTTAGCCAGCCCGGTATGCGACCTTAAACTCGCACAGGAGTCAGGCTCGGCTAATTGTGGCGCCTTGTATATCAGCGGTGTTCTTGGACCATTGAATTTGCAGCTAAAGGTTTCTTTTCTTACTGGCGTGATTCTCGCCGCACCATTTTGGCTTTACCAACTCTGGGCGTTCATCGCACCTGCACTGCACCGCAAAGAAAAGCGTAACTCAGTTCTATTTATTGCCGCGGCGACGCCTTTCTTTTCCATAGGGGCAGCTCTTGCTTATTATGTTCTTCCACTTGCAATCGAAGTTCTCTTTGGATTTACCCCTGAGTCACTCAACAACTTGATTAGATTTGATGATTATTTAGATTTTGTCCTACGTTTGATTTTAATTTTCGGCCTCGCATTCCAGCTGCCAGTATTTCTTGTTTCCTTTAATCTGATTGGACTGTTATCCGGAAAATCGATTCTTAAGCCTTGGCGCTTTGCCATCTTCGCTATCACTTTTTTTGTTGCCGCATTTAGCCCTACAGCTGATCCACTTTCAATGGCGGCGCTAGCGTTACCCTTGATTCTGTTTTACTTTGGAGCGGGTGGGATTGCCTTGTTGGTCGATAAGAAACGTGATCGCAAAAGTCGACAGTATGCAGATGATGAGGCTGCTCCCATAGAACCTGCCGCACCTATCGACGAAGCAGAGCTCTAGCATGTGGGGCCTGCTCTGTAACCCCACTTCAGGCGGTGGTCGAGGCGGCAAAATCAAGGTTCAAGTAGTTTCTTATTTGCAAAGCAAGGGGATTGCTGTCGTCGATCTTTCTGGAGTTGACGTCCGAGAAGCGACAAGAAATTTGAATAATGCTGAGCTAAAACAACTAGCGGGTCTTATCGTTGTTGGAGGAGATGGGTTAGTTCACTTAGCTATCCAAAGACTTGCAAGTACAAAGGTTCCGCTCTTAATTATTCCCGCTGGCACCGGGAATGACTTTGCAAGAACCTTAGGATTGAACATCGAAAGACCAATAGAGAATCTTTCTTTGATTAACGAGGTAGAGCCTGCTCAAGTTGATTTGGGTCAAGTAGGACAAAGGTATTTTGCTCAGATTTTGAGCACTGGATTTGATTCCCTCGTTAATGAACGCGCGAATCAAATTATATTTATCAAAGGGCGAATGAAATACAACGTTGCAATAATTCAAGTTCTGTCAACCTTCAAACCCCGGAATTATCATTTCCGCATTGATGGAGTTAGTTTTGAATCGCAAGCTATGTTAATTGCTGTTTCTAATGGTAAGAGCTACGGCGGGGGAATGTTGATCTCGCCTATGTCTGATATCCAGGACGGCTATCTAGATGTAATGATTCTGGGACCGGTTTCTCGACTTGATTTCCTTCGCGTGTTCCCGAAGGTCTATTCCGGCTCGCATATAGATCATCCTGCGGTCAAATTCCTTAAGGGCAAAAATATCGAAATTACCGCCGAAGCCATTGCTTATGCTGATGGTGAACGAATCGGAGATTTGCCCATTGAGGTTTCCATAATCGAGCAAAGTTTGTTGGTCTATAGGAAATGAGCGAACTCTCACCAGCCCAGAGATATGCGGCGGCTAAAAACAGGAATAGATATCCCATGACAACTCGGTTCATGGAGCGCTATGAATTTCCCTTTGATGATTTTCAATTAGCGGGCTGCCATAGCTTGGAAGATGGCAAAAGTGTTCTAGTGGCAGCGCCCACTGGAGCGGGAAAAACCATAGTTGGAGAGTTTGCAACTTTTCTCTCCGAAGAGTTTGGAAATCGTTGTTTTTACACGACGCCCATTAAAGCGTTATCGAATCAGAAGTACCAAGAGTTGGTTTCTGTTTATGGAGAGTCTGAAGTGGGTCTATTAACCGGTGATTCTTCTATCAACAGCGCCGCCCGTATTGTGGTGATGACCACTGAAGTACTGAGGAATATGATCTACGCCGACGCTGATTCCATAGATAAATTGGGTTATGTCGTTATGGATGAAGTGCATTATCTGGCCGATAAATTTCGCGGTGCGGTTTGGGAGGAGATCCTGATTCATCTTCCAGAACGCATACAAGTCATATCTTTATCAGCCACCGTATCTAATGCAGAAGAGTTTGGAGAATGGCTAAAGACGGTAAGAGGCGAAACCGATGTTGTCTTAAGTGAAATTCGTCCAGTTCCGCTCTATCAACACATTCTAATTGGAAATCGAATTCTTGATCTATTTGTCGATGATGGTCGAGTAAACCCTGAGATTGTCAGATTGGAACGAAATTCAGTAAAAAAGGTTCCGGGAGGAAACTGGAAAGAAAACAAGTTTTCAACCCTGAAATCATTAACTCGTCCAGAGGTAATAGAAAAACTTGAGGCGAGAGGGTTTCTTCCCGCCATTTACTTCATATTCTCGCGAGCCGGTTGTGATGCAGCTGTAGCTAGCTGTATCAAAGAGGGGTTATCACTAACTAATAGTGAGGAAAAAGCAGTAATCAGAGAGATTGTTTCTGCAAAAACCCATGAGTTACCTGTGGAAGATTTCGGAGTTTTGGGATTCTATGAATGGAGCGCTGCTTTAGAACGAGGTATCGCCGCCCATCATGCTGGCCTTTTACCAATGTTTAAAGAAACGGTCGAGGAGCTATTTCAAAGAGGTCTATTGAAGGTGGTATTTGCAACTGAAACTTTAGCGCTTGGAATCAATATGCCAGCTCGATCTGTAGTTTTGGAAAAGCTCATCAAATGGAACGGCGAAACTCATTCTGTAATCTCACCGGGGGAGTACACCCAATTAACCGGCAGAGCAGGACGCAGAGGAATCGATGTAGAGGGCAATGCTTTAGTTATGTGGAGCGAGCAAATAGATAGCGGCATGGCTGCAGGATTAGCTAGCACACGAACCTACCCTTTGAAATCCTCGTTCAACCCAACTTACAACATGAGCGCCAACTTAATCTCTCGCTTCGGTCGGGAAAAAGCGCGAGAATCTTTAAGCGCTTCCTTTGCACAGTTTCAAGCTGATAAAGCGGTGGTAGGACTTGCAAGGCAAATTGCGAAGAACGAACAGAGTATTGCAAACATTAAGAAAGATGTCATTTGTCATTTGGGGAACTTCGAAGAGTACATGGAGTTTCGTTTTGAAATTAAGGAGTTAGAGGCGCAATTTAGTCAACGACGTAGTTATTCCGGCAGTCGGAAAGCTCATCACGCAAAAATTGAGGAGAGAATTGCTGATTTGCGCAGAGCAATGAAAGCTCATTCTTGTCATCAATGCCCAGATCGTGAAACACATGCTCGAGTGTTGGAGAAAGCTCAGCGTTTAAAGCGCGAGAGTGCGGGGTTGCAAGCCAGAATGGATAGCAGAACCAATGTTATTCCGCGCACCTTTGATCATGTTTTAGAGGTTTTGGAGGAGATGGGCTACGTAAAGGCAAACCAACTCACAAAGAAAGGACAGACTCTTACCAAAATTTACGCGGAGTCTGATCTTTTTCTGGCTGAATTACTCAATTCTGAGGTGATGTTGAATCTAGCCGCCTCAGATTTAGTGGGATTACTTTCCGCCCTTATCTACGAAGGTCGCGGAGAGAAAAGCAGATCACCACGTTTACCTAAATCATTAGATTTATTGGTTCCCGATGTGGTCAGAATTTGGGCCGGTATTGTCAATATCGAGGAGTCGGTTGGCTTGAGCTCCCAAAGAGAGCCGAACTTTGATCTCGCTTGGAGTGCAACTAGATGGGCAAATGGGAATTCTTTGCAATCTATTTTGCGAGAAACCGACATTGTGGTGGGAGATTTCGTTCGCGCTATGAGACAAATCATTGACCTTCTGGGACAGTTATCAAATGCCAGACCGGAACTTCAGTCAGTGATTAAAGAAGCTTTGAAAAGAGTTGACCGAGGCGTAATCGCCTATTCGGCGGTGGTTGCATGACTTTGTTGCTAATAGATAGCGCCTCACTTTGGTATCGGGCCTACTACGGAATGCCTGACACATTGGTTTCACCGCAAGGGGAGCCGATAAATGCGGTTAAAGGCTTTCTGGATATGTCCGCTCGCTTAATTAATCACTATCGACCGAATCGAATAGCGCTTTGCTTGGATGGGGATTGGCGACCTTCTTGGCGAGTTAACCTGTATCCAGAATACAAATTAAATCGAGTTGATTCTGAAGATGGCGAAGAAGAAGAACCGGATTTGTTAACTCCTCAGATTCCATTAATTATGGATTTCTTTGAGGCGGCTGGTCTGCCATTAATTGGAGTAGATGACTACGAAGCTGATGATGTAATTGCCACTATGTCGGTAAATGAGCCTGGACCGACGCGGATTGTTACTGGCGATCGAGATCTATTTCAGTTAGTTGATGATGCACGGAAAGTTGCTGTTGCTTATCTGGCAAAAGGTATTTCAAATCATGATTTAGTGGATCTGAAATGGATTGCGGATAAGTATTCGATACCCGGTGATCGTTATTCTTTATTTGCCATGATTAGGGGAGATGCCTCAGATGGTTTGCCGGGGATAAAAGGAATCGGCGAAAAAGGCGCCGCAGAAATTGCACGAAATTTCCAGGATATGAACGCTGTGATTGAAGCGGCAGAGGGCGATGAACCACTACTTTCAGCAAATCATAGGAAGAAGATTATGCAGGACATGGAATATGCCAGGATTGCAGAGCGGTTAGTTAAATGCGCCGTTGATATTCATTTGCCGAAGCTTGACCTGGAGATTCCTAAAGAACCATTAAGGAAGAATTACCTTCTAGAACTCAAAAATGATTATGGTTTGGGTGCCAGCGTTGATCGCTTTCTGGCTGCTTTGGATTGGCAATGAGTTCTTACTTCAGAGCTTTTCTCGCCGGGGTTTTGATCTGGACAGGATTCGCCCCTTTGGAGTTTTGGCCAGGTCCAATTATTGGTTTAGCGATATTTTTCTCTGTTTTGGTAGATAAACGGTTGATTAACCGCTTAGTAATTTCTGGAGTAGTTGGCCTTACCTGCTTTCTACCCATGCTGCATTGGAGCTCTACCTATGTAGGAGCGCTTCCTTGGTTGATTCTTGCATCCGGACAAAGCATTATTTTTGCCTTAGTTGGTTTACTGCCTGTTAAAAAGAGTATTGATGGAATCCTGATCTTTTCAGCAAGCTTTGTTTTGCTCGAATTATTGAGAATGAAGGCTCCTTTTGGCGGATTTGGCTGGGGGAGAGTTGGTTTTACTCAAGTTGATTCCCTTACCAATCTTTATCCATTTTTTGGTGTTGCCGGAATTTCCATCTTAGTTGCTTTCTTTGCAGCTTTTTTTGTTGTGAATAGAAAGAGTGTCATAGTCTTTATCGCGTTATTGCTCTCTGGTTTAATTCCAATTACAAACGCGAACATCACAGATGATTCATTCAATATTATTGCGGTTCAAGGCGGGGTAGATGAATTGGGTTTTAGTTTTAATGATAATCCGATGCGGGTTTTAGATCGACATATTCAAGCGACACCTACAAATCACAATGCAGAATTAGTACTCTGGCCAGAAAATTCAGTTGATGTCGATCCAGCAAAATCAAGCACCTCCGCCAATAAGATGAAGCAGTACTTCAATAGATCTAGAACCTATTTGTTGGCTGGCGTTGTGGAGCAAACCGCAAAAGGTCCGCAAAATTCCAGCGTTCTTTACAATTCAAAAGGGGTTATTTCACAACGTTATGTAAAGCAAGATTTAGCACCATTTGGTGAATTTATGCCGCTTCGCAGCCTAGCTGAAAAGGTTTCTAGTTACGCCTCACAGGTCAATGATTTCCAGCCTGGCGATCGCTTCACATCCTTTGGAATTGATGGTTGGAATATGCAAAGTTTCATCTGTTTTGAAATCTTGGATGATGACCATGTGCGACTAGGCGCGCAAAATATGGACTTCCTTATCGCTCAAACCAATAACGCAACTTTTGGTACCAGCTCGCAGGCCGCTCAGCAATTGCAAATCACTCGAGCCAGAGCCGCTGAGTTAAATAAGGAAATTGCTGTAGTGAGCACAACTGGATTCACTGCTCATTTGGATAAAAATGGAGAAATACTTCAAAAGCTAAACCAATTTGAATCAGCAGCGCTAGAGATGCGGATGCAACGATCGCCAGATCAGAGCTGGTCATCGAAGGTTTCATCAGGAGAATGGATAGCTTTGACGTTATTCATGCTGATTTTGAGCGTATTCCGTCGTTATAGATATAGCCGATAATGTACATTATGTTAAGTACGCTTAATTAATAGCAAGCGCCTCAATCGGTTCACAAGCGCAAACTAAGTTCCTATCCCCGAACGCCCCATCAATCCGACCTACCGTCGGCCAGTACTTACCCTTGCGAGCCAATCCAGTTTCGGATCCTTGTGGGAATGCAGCTTTACTTCTTGGGTAACCACGGTTCCAATCATCACCGACAACATCCTCGGCTGTATGTGGCGCATGGCGTAAGGCTGAATCATCAAGGCTTATTCGACCATCGGCGATCTCCTGGATCTCCTGTGCGATTGTTTGAAAGGCGGCAATAAAACGATCAATTTCGGCAATATCTTCACTTTCAGTGGGCTCAATCATCAAAGTTCCAGCGACTGGGAAGCTCATAGTCGGAGCATGAAAACCAAAATCCATTAAACGTTTTGCAATGTCATCAACTGTTACTCCAGTTTGTTTGGTGATTTCACGAATATCGATAATGCACTCATGAGCAATCAAGCCATTCTGGCCGGTGTAAAGCGTTGGAAATGAACTCTGCAGCTTCTTCGAAATGTAATTAGCTGACAAGATGGCAACCTGTGACGCTTTCTTCAAGCCATCCGCGCCCATCATACGTATGTAGGCCCATGAAATTGGAAGTATTAACGCCGAACCAAAAGGTGCAGCACTAATGGGTCCTGGTCCAGTGATTGGCCCTGCGCTCTGATCTAATGGATGGTTAGGTAAATATGGCGCTAAATGCGCACGTGCAATTACTGGACCAACACCTGGCCCTCCTCCGCCATGCGGAATGCAAAAAGTTTTATGCAGATTAAGGTGCGAAACATCAGCACCAAATTTTCCTGGTTTTGCTAATCCAACAAGTGCATTCAAGTTTGCTCCATCAACATAAACCTGTCCGCCAGCATCATGTATCAACCCACAGATTTCCGTGATCGCTGATTCGAAGACACCATGCGTTGATGGATAAGTCACCATTAGAGCCGCCAAATTGCTGCGGTATTCCGCGATTTTTGCCTTTAAATCTTCGATAGAGACATTTCCTTGTTCATCGCATGCCACTACAACAACCTTCATACCGGCCATAACTGCGCTCGCCGCGTTGGTGCCGTGTGCGCTAGATGGGATTAAGCAAATATCTCGCTCGCCCTCTCCCCTGGCATCGAGATAATTTCTAATTGCCAACAAGCCGGCGAACTCGCCTTGAGATCCCGCATTGGGCTGTAGAGATACGGCGTCGTAACCTGTTACATCAATCAGCCATTTGGATAGTTGTGCAATTAATTTACGAGTTCCAGAGCTTTGATTTGCTGGCGCAAATGGATGCAGATCTGCGAACTCTGGCCAAGTAATTGATTGCATCTCCGTGGTTGCATTTAATTTCATAGTGCAGGAGCCCAAAGGAATCATGGTTCGATCCAACGCAAGATCGCGATCAGACAGGGTCCTGATATAGCGCAACATTGAGGTTTCAGAGTGGTATGAATTAAAAATTGGATGCTGCAAATATGAGGTTGTACGCAGTGCTGGAATACCGCCAAAATAATCCGCCGAATCCGCCTTCATACCCCAGGCTTTGAGCAATCTCTCCAATAACTCATCTGTGGATCGTTCATCAAATGCGACGCTTACTCCCCCAGGAATCGAACGCACATTGATGCCAGCTTTGAGAGCGCTCTCAACCAACGCCTCTGCGTTTGCCGCAGCAAAAGAAACGGTGTCAAAAAAGTTCGCTGATAAAACTTCATAACCAGCTGATTTAACAACCGCTGCAAATTTACGTGCATGTTTATGAACTTTTACTGCAATCTCTTTCAATCCCTCTGCGCCATGCCACGCCGCATAGAACGCAGCGATAACCGCTAACAAAACCTGTGCAGTGCAAATATTGCTGGTCGCCTTGTCGCGACGGATGTGTTGTTCTCTGGTTTGCAGTGCAAGTCGCAAAGCCGGGTTGCCATGTGCGTCAATGCTCTGTCCAACTAAGCGACCTGGTAATCCGCGCTCTAGACCATTTCGTACCGCCATGAAGCCAGCATGTGGGCCGCCGAATCCCATCGGAACGCCAAAACGTTGCGCAGAACCAACAGCAATATCTGCGCCCCACTCCCCTGGTGACTTAATCAATGTTAAGGCGAGAAGATCCGTTGCCATTACAACTAAACCATCATTTTGATGAACTTTTTCAATCACAGATCCGTAATCAGATAGCTCGCCAAAAGTATTTGGATATTGAACAAGAACGCCAAAAGTATTTTCAATATCTGTAATGGAAGATAAATCCAATTCTTCGATTGGAATGTTTAAAGGCTTAGCGCGAGTTATAACTACCGCTTTAGTTTGCGGATGAACTCTTGAGTCAATAATAAATTTCGCGTCATCATTAAGTTTTGAAGTTCTACGTGCCAAGGTCATAGCCTCTGCTGCGGCAGTTCCTTCATCGAGCATAGATGCATTACAAATCGCCAACCCGGTTAAATCACTAACCATAGTTTGAAAAGCAAAGAGTGCTTCTAGACGTCCTTGGCTAATCTCTGGCTGGTAAGGCGTATAGGCGGTATACCAAGCTGGATTTTCTAACACATTGCGCAGTACAACTGGTGGCGTAATTGTTCCGTAGTAACCCATGCCTATCAAAGAATCAATTGGTTTGTTTTCTTTAGCAAATTCCTTTAGCTCTTGAAGAGCCTCTACCTCCGTAGCAGGTTTCGGTAAGTTGTCACCGAATCTTTCAGCGAGCTTGATTGAATCTGGCAGTACATCGGCAATGAAGTTTTCTAATGAGTCGTAACCCAGTTCGAGCAACATGGTTGCGATTTGATCTGTAGAAGGACCAATGTGCCGATCTGAAAACTCCCGCCTAGCCATGGCGAGAAGAATAAGGGCTTAGAGCTATTTACGCCCCGCGTAACTTACGTCGCGCAGCTAATTCGTCACCAGAATCACTTGGTGAAGTTCCAGCAGTTGTTGAGCCATCAGAAAGATTCTCAGCCTGAAGGTGTGAAAGTGAACCCTCGACCTCATTCCAGACTTTGCCAATTGCAATGCCGAATACACCCTGACCGCCTTGCAGAAGATCGATAATCTCTTCCGAGTTAGTGCATTCATAAATCGATGAACCATCACTCATGAGAGTTATCCGTGCTAAATCTTCTACTCCCCGCTCTCTCAGATGTGTTACAGCGGTTCTAATGTTCTGGAGTGAAACACCAGTATCCAAAAGTCTTTTAACAATCTTCAAAACCAAAATATCTTTAAAGCCATAAAGTCTGGCGCTGCCCGATCCAGCCGCCCCGCGAACTGTTGGCTCGACCAAACCCGTGCGTGCCCAATAATCTAATTGCCGATAAGAAATTCCCGCAGCTGCACAAGCAGAGGCACCACGATAACCAAGTTCTAGGTTTTCTTTGGAGCTCATGAGGGGAAGCCTCGCATATCTACTAGTTATCGGGGAATCCTCAGCTAGCTATTTCCGGCTCATCGAGACTCAAATTGAGACTGACATAGAGACTGAATTAGGAAGCATTTGGTATGGGAGAAAGGTAGAACCCCTAGTTGAGGGTTTCAACTACCGACACACATGAAACCTCAACTAAAGCTTTAGACTTTGCTAAATATGCTAGCTGGCAAAATCCTCAGGGTTGATTTGGTCGAGGAACTCCTTGAACTTCTCTACCTCATCCTCAGCCTGCTCCGGAATGTCGATTCCTGCCTCATCTAACAACCCTTCACTGGCCAAAATCGGAGAACCGGTTCGAAGTGCCAAGGCGATCGCATCGCTAGGTCGAGCCGAGATCTGCACTCCCCCTTTAAGATTCAAGAAGGCGTAAAAAATGCCATCCCTGACCTCGGTTAAATGGACGGAATCCAGGTTCACATCCAAGGCGGTCAATACATCTTTCATTAAGTCATGGGTTAGCGGTCGAGGTGGCGTTACCCCTTGCTGGGCAAATGCAATAGCCGTCGCCTCCACCGCTCCAATCCAGATCGGCAAGTAACGCGCTCCGCCAATCTCTTTCAATAAAACAATAGGTTGATTGGAGGGCATTTCAACTCTCACGCCAATTACATCAACCGCGTGAAAATTCATCGAGCGCGGTTCAATCCTGAACGAACCAGAGCTGCATGCAATTTAACCGAAAGCGAAGCAATCTCCCTAGATACCTCTTGGGCTCGCGCTTTGGAGTCTGGATTTTTTTGGCGCAGCAAAGGGGTAATTACCTGCTCAACCAGTCCCACTTCGCGGTCTGCGGCGGTTTTAAATGCTCTCAAATGCCTACCTTCGATTCCAAAAACTGAAATTTCAGCAACAACTTTGGCGACTGTTAAAGCGTCAGCGTCGTAATACCGACCTTTAATTTCAATCAAACCATAACTCTCAAGTTCTGCAAGTTGCTCCTGTGTTATTCCCGAACTGCTCACGAGTTCCTCACGCGATAACTTAAGCTCACTTTGCTCAATAAAAGAGCTGGGATTCAAACCGCTTTCTACAGTTGTGAAACGTGGAGTTGGCGCTGCTCCCGCGGTTGGTGCTGGCTGCAAACCTCTATCAAGCGCATCTAAATTATCTTTAATAACTTTGAGAGGAAGATATTGATCTCTTTGTGCCAGCAGTACATATCTTAAACGCTCTAAATCAACAGTTGTAAATTTACGATAACCAGAAGGGGTGCGCTGCGGTTCAATGAGCCCTTCCGACTCCAGGAAGCGAATCTTGGAAATGGTTACATCTGGAAACTCGGAACGAAGTTTTCCTAAAACTTCACCAATGCTTAAGTACGCGCGCGCAGGAACGCTCATGCTCTTACCTTTCCTCCAACAAAGAAATGCATCTTAAATTTGCCTATGTGTAATTCTGTGCCATCAATCAAAGTTGATTTGCTCTCTAGCTTTCCATCAACATAAGTGCCGTTGAGACTTCCGCAATCACGAACTTCATAAGAACCTTCAGTCTTGATTACCTCTGCATGTTTTCTAGAGACTGTGATGTCATCTAGAAATATCTCACTTTCAGGTGAGCGACCAATTGTTGTTACATCTGAGTTGATCAAAAATCTTGCGCCGCGAGAAGGGCCACTTAGCACTAACAACATTGCCGAGCCTTGCGGAAGTGCTGCAATAACATCTTGCTCCGCTTGGGTTGCGCGATCCAAAAGCGCTGACACATGGTCTGAAACTGAACGCAGGCCGCCTAGATTGATAGTGGTAGTTAGGTCTTGGTTTGCGGGCTTCTTGCGCTCCATCACTACCTCCCCTGAACCTAACGCTAACGTTGAGGCTCACACTAGGGCGATAGTCACCGCTGCGTCAAGCTGTTATGGCTTGGTACCCAGCGCTGTCTAGCAAAGTTTGCAGCTCGGAAGAGTTGGAAATCTCAACTTCATAAATCCAGCCTGCCCCATAAGGATCTTGATTCAAAGACTCTGGCGCAGCATCTAAGCCATCGTTTACCGCCACCACAGAACCGCTCAGTGGTGAGTAGATTTCAGAAACACTCTTTGTAGATTCAACTTCGCCACAAACTTTTCCTTGAGAATGAACATCTCCAACTTTTGGAAGCTGGATGTAAACAATGTCACCTAAAGCGCTTTGCGCATAATCAGTGATGCCAACACGGTAACGATTAGGCCCTACCTCAGAAATCCACTCATGTTCCTTGGTGTACTTCAAATCGTTGGGCACCTGTGACATTTGCTTCCTTTCAAAGACAGCGAATCAAGAAATCAACTCTTCAAAGTTGCGATTCCGGCGCGAGCGTAACCGATTCCGGTCCATAGATATAACGCAATACCCCAACCCGCAAAACTCCACCCCGCTACAAAGGCCGAGCTAGACACCCAACCTGAGGAGGTATCGGTAAGCAATAGCAAGGGCAATGCATACAGAAGGTTGAAAGTTGCCGCCTTTCCAAGATAGGTGACCTTCCAAGGTCCATGACCTTTACGCTTTAACAAAACCAGAAATACACCCAACACCAAATCCCTAAATACGATCAACACAACCACCCAGACCGGTACCACCTCTGTATAGAGCATGGCGATTAACACGGTGGCGATATACAGACGATCGACCGCCGGATCTAGCAACTCCCCTAACCGGCTCTCTTGATTCCAGGCGCGGGCCAATTTCCCATCAAAGTAATCGGTAGCTCCAGCGATCATGAGGGTGATTACCGCCCATTCCAATTGGTCAGCTACTAGAACTAACCAAAGAAAAACGGGAACACCAAGTGCTCGCAACCCTGTTAACAGGTTTGGAATAGTCATCATGTCGGGACGACAGGATTTGAACCTGCGACCACCAGACCCCCAGCCTGGTGCGCTACCAAGCTGCGCTACGTCCCGTAAAGCTTGTCAGGCAGAGCCGATACTAGCGTTCGCGAATACGTACGGAAACGCGAATCGGTGAACCGGAGAACCCAAACTCCTCGCGCAACCTTCTCTCAATAAATCTGCGATAGGAGGCCTCGAGAAATTCAGTTGCAAAAATGACAAAGGTGGGCGGAGCAATTCCTGCTTGGGTCGCGAAAAGAATTTTGGGTTGTTTTCCACCTCGTATTGGTGGTGGGTTGCTTCCGATTAGCTGACCAAGAAATGCGTTCAACTTTGCCGTGGGGACTCGCTTCTCCCAGCTCTCTAAAGCCCGTTCGATGGCGGGTAAAAGCTTGTCCTTATGCCAACCAGTTTTGGCAGAAATATTTACCCGTTCAGCCCATTCGACCTGGTCAAAGTTTCGATCACTTTCTTTGTCGAGAGCCACTCTTCTATCCTCATCAACCAAATCCCATTTATTCATTCCCACAACCAGCGCCTTACCGGAGTCTTCAACTAGCGAGATGATTCTTAAATCTTGTTCTGTGATTGGAATCGAAGCGTCAATAATCATGATGACAACCTCGGCGTTCTCGATCGCTCGCTCAGTGCGCAAAGCTGCGTAGTAATCAGAACCTGATGCCTGATGCGCGCGACGTCTAATTCCAGCGGTATCGATAAAGCGCCAAGTTTTATCACCTAAATCAATCAACTCATCAATCGGATCTCTGGTGGTTCCCTCAGCATCATCAACCAATGCCCGTACAGATCCAGCAAACGAATTCAACAAACTACTCTTGCCCACATTTGGTCTGCCCACAATTGCAATTCTTCGATATCCATCATCCATTCGACCTTGACCAACTTCAGGAAGTCTTGCCACTATCTCATCGAGTAGATCACCGCTGCCTCGACCATGTGCAGCTGAAATAAAATACGGCTCTCCTAAACCAAGATTCCAAAGCGCGTGCGCCTCAAGTTCATCCTTCTCGCTATCAACTTTATTTGCGATGAGCATTACGGGTTTTCTGCTTTTGCGCAGAACTGTAATGAATGCATCATCATCAGATTGCTGGCCAACTTGCGCATCCACAACAAATAGAACTAGATCTGCATCAACAATTGCTGACTCAGCAGCTTCAGAAATCTTAAGAGCTATTCCCTCTGCCGTTGGCTCCCAACCTCCTGTATCGACAACAAAAAATGATCTGCCATTCCATTCCGCCTCATAGGAAACACGATCTCTTGTTACACCAGGGACATCTTCGATGATTGCTTCTCGAGAACCGATTATGCGATTGACTAACGTTGATTTTCCAACGTTTGGTCGACCAACAATTACCACCTTTGGAAGCCCGATTAAAGATCTTTGTTTCAGAATGTTCCAGATGTAATCAACAGTCTCGCTTAAAGATAAATCTGTCGAATCTACAACTATGGCATCTTCCGCCTTTTTCAAAGGGGAAATAGTGCGCGAACTATCTTGATGATCCCTATTTTGCAAAGATTCTGCAACCTGCTTTGTTGCGGTCGTATTTGAAACACCAGAAACATTTTGTTCTAAATCTCTACGTATTGCCCGAGCATTTATATCGGCTTGCAACCAAATCTTTAAATGCGCGTTAGGGCAAACTACTGTTCCAATATCTCGTCCCTCAACAACAATTCCATTTTTTGCACTATCGATAATTCTGCGTTGCAAACCAAAAAGAAACTCTCGCACTTCGGGCCATGCACTAATTCGACTTACAGCGGATGTAACTTCGGCGCTGCGAATCTCTTGGGAAATATCGATACCGCCACAAAGAGTTACCGGTTGATCTGGATCAGTCTTAAAAACGATTGGATACTTTTCCAAAGCCGCAACCAAATCAATTGGGTTATCGATAGTTTCCCGAATCGCCAACCAAGTAGCTGCTCGATAAAGAGCTCCGGTATCTAAATAAAACCAACCGGCCCGTTGTGCAATAGTGCGTGAAGTTGATGACTTTCCAGAACCGCTGGGACCATCCATCGCAATAACAACTGTCATCGCTGATGAACCTTCCAATCTTTGCTGATTAGATGCTCGCTAACTTTCTGAGCATCTTCTGGTGAAAAAGCTAGAGTTATTAAACCAGTTAATTGCCCTGGAGAATGTTCGATAGAAAGATCTTCGATGTTGGCCTGCAATTTTGCGCATTCATTGAATAACTCACTTAATGCACCCGGTTCATCTTTGATAACAATCAGCAGATAACTGTAATTTCTCGGCTTAGCTCCATGCTTGCCGCTAATTTGCGATCTACCAAGATTGCCAGCCTGAAAAACTTCTTGGATTCCTGTTAGATCTTTGTTAATTAATGCTTTTTGAAACATCTCTAATCTGGTTTGAAAACCGGCCAAACTCTTCAAAACAGAGGCATTGTTTTCCAATAAAATCTCAGCCCACAAACCTCCATCGCTGCCTGCTAACCGAGTCATGTCTCGAAGCCCCTGCCCCGCTAACTGCGCCCCACTATTGCTATCAAAATTTTCATCCAACAAGGAAGCAGCAAGTAAGGTGCTAATAACCTGCGGTGTGTGTGAAATCTGAGCCATAACCTCATCATGTTCGGCAGAATCCATGACATAGGGGGTTGCACCCAGTAGCTCTATTAATTGCATGGCCATATCTTGAGCTTGCGGTTCGGTGTACTTATTAGGGGTCAATATCCAAGCTCTTCCCTGAAATAGATCTGCTTGCGCAGATTTAGCACCCGAACTCTCCCTACCTGCCATGGGGTGGGTGCCTATAAACCGCCTTGCTATCTCCGGTAATAATTCAATCTCTACCTTAAGTTTATTTTTAACACTACTGATATCTATAAACCATGATTGAGGGTTTGCTTCATATTCGGTCTTCAGAGCCTCAAAAACACTTTGTGGCGGTGCGGCGATGATGGTTAATTCCGGCGCTTCATCACTCAAAGATCCACGCAATAAATCTGAGGCCAGGTGTAAAGCTTTCTCATCGCTATCTTTCAAACTTAAAGTTATTCCATGTTGAGCCAAGGCCAGCCCAATTGAAGTACCTATTAATCCCGTACCTACTATGCGCACGTTCGAAAAAGAGTTCATATCAGCAACGCCTTACTGGGCTATATCTTTTCGAAGTACGCTCGCTCCACGTAGATAGATATGGTTGATTTGATCGGTTTTCAACTCAGTCTCGCAGTGAATTAGGGCGCGAATGGTGCGTGGCAAGCTATTTGGAACTGCGATCTCCACTGCGCAAATAAGTGGCACCCTGCCCAATCCCATCTCTCGGGCAGAAGCAGCAGGAAAATCACTAACCAGATCCGGTGTTGCGGTGAAAAGCACGGAGATTAGATCATGAGCTGTTAGAGAGTTCTTCTCCAAAATAGCGCTCATTAACTCTTCAACCGCGCTACGGATTTCATCTTTGGTGTCCGCTTCAACTTGAATAGCTCCGCGGATTGCTTTGACTGCCACTTGCAGATTTTACCTTTTGAACCTTTATTCGGGTGGAATGGTTTAAGCGTTTTGTCTACTTATTTATAGAACTCGAATTCGATCATTCATACCAAAACGCTTAGTTCGACCCCTTAAATCAAGATTTAGTATTATCGATATATAGCTATTTATCTCGCCCACTGAGCGTAATTTTATCGATAAATTAACTTTTATTCCTGGGGTTATTGTCGATAAAGCGGTTAATGGTTTTTTTAAATATAGATATATAGATTAGTCGTTCTAATGTTTAACACATTTATTACTTTATAAATTTACTGTCTCTTGCGGATTGAGTGCCCGCCAACGACCGGCTGGCAACTCCCCTAGCTTGATGGAACCAATGGCGGTTCGAACTAACCGAACTACCGGGTTGCCCAACTCCTCAAACATTCTGCGTACGATCTGATTTCTGCCCTCATGAATAATTAGCTCTACCCAAGCACCACGCCTTGTAACCTCCAAGGGTTTGGCTAAACCATCATCTAGCTCTACGCCCTTTTTAAGGGAGTCAATAATGTTGCTAGAAACCTCTTTTTCACAGAGCACTAAATAGGTTTTTCGAACGCCAAATGAGGGGTGGGTTGCTTCGTGAGCCCAGGTGCCGTCATTGGTGAGAATTATTAAGCCTTCACTGTCCTTATCCAGCCTGCCCACATGAAAAAGACGCTCTGGCCAATCATTAAAGAACTCAGCCAATGTCGGACGCCCCTCTGGGTCTGACATGGTGGACAGAATTCCTTTTGGTTTATGAAATGCAAGATAAGTTTTGGTTGATTTACTCTTAATTAACTCACCATCAACTTGAACTTTATTGTTTATCGGATTTATTTTGGTACCGAGAATGCGAACCGTCTTTCCATCTACCTGTACCCGACCTTCAAGGATCAACTCTTCACAGGCGCGACGACTAGCTACGCCACAATCGGCCATGAATTTTTGAAGCCGAACTTGACCTGAGTTAGAACTTTGGTTAGAGATGCGAGGCATGCCCCAAGTGTAGGGCGTTATTTCACTTCAAATAACTACGGTCTTACTCGGTGAGAGAAGCTATTACCTCATCTAAACCATCAACATCGGGCAAGAAAGGAGCAAGTGCGGGCAGATCCTCTACTCGATTCACTCCGATTCGTTCGAGGAATAGATGGGTCGTTCGGTAGAGAATCGCGCCAGTTTCATTTTCGACACCGCACTCCTCAACCAAGCCACGTGTCACCAATGTCTTCATGACCGCTTCAACGTTAACACCACGGATGGCAGACACTCGGGCTCGCGAAATAGGCTGACGGTAGGCAATTACCGCTAAGGTCTCTAAAGCGGCTTGAGTTAATTTGGCCTGCTGACCATCTAAAACAAATTTTTCTACCAATGGCGCAAGTTCTGGGTTTGAATAAAAACGCCAACCACCAGCTACCTGCTTTAACGAAAAGCCGCGCTGTTGAGCCTCATATTCGGCTCCCAAGGCCGCTAGCGTTTCAAGGATCTGTTCAGTGGGTATCTCGATAATCTGCGCTAAAACCAGCTCCGAGATGGGTTCTTCGACCACCATAAGGATTGCCTCGATAGACCTGGCAATTTCTCGATTAATCATTCTGGCTCTCCCCTGTGCCCTTCGCACTTGTGTCTTCAACGATCGTTTCTGCCTCTTCTAGCACCGGTTGCCGGTCAAACTCATCACTAACCTCTATTTCGCCCTCCACAGCGCCAATCCAGGTAATCTGCAGCTCTCCTAGCGCCACCACCTGCTCAAAGCGAACCGAACCCTCCCTATAGAGCTCCAATAAGGACAGGAAGCGAGCCACCACTACCAAGGTGTCGGTGACCTCGGCTATCAATCCCCGGAAAGTCATGGTTTTGTTGCGACGCAGTGCGCTAACAACATTTCGGGCCTCGGCGGCCACGCTAACCAGAGGTCTATGAATATGCTCAATAGACAATGTTGGAGCGGTTTTGGGGGTTAAAACACGGTTGGCAATAGCCGCGAATCTCTCTGGAGATACTCCGATTAAAACCTCAGGCAGCAAGGATGAAAAAATTGGATCCAGAGAGACCGAGCGCGGGAAAATCTTTTCTTGTTCCGCGATGCGAAGGGCCAAAATTTGCGCGACCTCTTTGAAGGCGCGGTACTGAAGTAAGCGTGCAAAAAGTAAATCGCGCGCTTCAAGTAGAGCCAAATCCTCTTCATCATCTACTTCACCAGCAGGAAGCAACCTGGCAGCTTTCAAATCTAACAATGTGGCTGCAACAACTAGAAACTCGGTGGCTTGATCCAACTCCCAACCGGCTTCCGTTTTCTCTAATTCACGAATGTAGGCAATAAACTCATCGGTTACAGTGGCGATAGCGACATCGGTGATGTCCATTCGATGCTTAGAAATCAGTTGCAGCAGAAGATCAAAAGGACCATCGAAGTTATCAAGATGAACTGAAAAACCAGCAACTCTTCCTTCTCCAGAGACAGTTGTAGCGCCTGCGATCGGCGGCAAGGAACCTAAAGTTTCACTTGAGGGTTCAACAACTTCATTGCTCATGGTGGCCGTACTCTACGCGTGTCGCTACCAAAGCAGCTGCACCTCGTCACTAAAGTCGCGGCATGGCAAAAAGTGCTTCAGAGATATCTCGATTGAACGCTAAATCGACAATATCCAAATTTGATTCTGAGATCGTCACATCATCTTCCGTGCTTGGACAACCTGCCAAGGATTTTCCAATACCTGCACCACTTCTAGAACATGGAAATGCGAAAGTTATTTCAGTAGTTAACCAAAAAGGTGGCGTTGGAAAAACCACCACAACAATTAATCTTGGTGCAGCTTTTGCAGAGTTAGGTCGTCGTGTTCTGTTGGTTGACTTCGATCCGCAGCACTCCTTATCTGTGGGATTGAATGTTTCAACCAGAGATATTGAAGGCTCCATCTACAACTTAATGATGGATGAATCAACAAAAATCGATGAATTCCTATTAAAAACCAGTGTTCCAGGCATGGATATGGTTCCAGCACATGAAGATCTATCTGGCGCTGAAGGTGGACTTGTAACAGTTATCGCTCGTGAAAAAATCTTAAAGAGAGTGCTGGCTCCAGTATTAGATTTCTATGATGTTATTTTGATTGATTGCCAACCATCGCTTGGTCTACTCACTGTAAACGCTCTTACAGCTTCCGACTGGGTTCTAGTGCCACTTGAGTGCGAATACTTCGCGCTACGTGGAGTTGCTTTGCTAGATGACATCATCAAGAAAGTTCAAATTAATACAAATGCAGAGTTGCAACTACTTGGAATATTGCCAACCATGTTTGATCGCAAGACAGTTCATAGCCGCGAGGTTTTAGAACGCATTAGCGAAGCTTTCCCCGGAAAGGTTTTCGATACCACTATTGCAAGAACTGTACGTTTCCCAGAAACCACAGTTGCTGGTGAGCCAATTACTTCTTATGCCAGCTCTTCAATCGGAGCTGCGGCATATCGACGTCTAGCAAGAGAGATCATTGGAATTGGAGGGGTGCGATGAGTAGAAGAATTAGTTTGCCCGGTGCTGATGAGTTATTCCGAAAAACAACTTTAAGTGCGGTGCCAGATCAAGCCGTTGAAGAGGTTGAAGTTGCTCATACCAATAGACCAACTACGACATCGGTAACACCAACTCCAAAGCCGGCTGCAAAATCATCCGGCGTCAGACAAACACCTCGCAGGCGTCCAACTGGCTTGGACAAAGGTCCATCCGGTCGCGAAAAACATGATGAAAAGATTACTGTTTATCTCTCACCTGAAGAGTTAATTGATTTAGAGCAAGCAAGGTTGCATCTTCGCGGTGACCTGGGATTGGCGGTAGATCGAGGTCGAATCGTCAGAGAGGCTCTAGCAATTGTTATTGCTGATTTGGAATCTAAAGGCGATCAATCAATTATTGCTCGAAGATTGCGCGGACGCTAAAAATCAGGTTTTGGTGGTTCAAAAACTACTTTGATCTGGGGTGTGCGCTTAAATAACTCTCGCGCAATTTGTCTATTGTGACCAGGGTGTAAATCTGAGTTGTAGTTACCGACGCATGCCCTAATAACTCCTGCACAACCCTTATGTCTGCTCCGCCATCTAGAAGATGAGTAGCGAAAGAATGTCGAAGTGCATGTGGTGAGATATCTCTATCCAGCTTAATTTTCTGGGCGGCATCGCTAACGATGCTCCACGCGCTTTGTCGCGATAACCGCGTACCAGCGCTTTCATTCAAAAAGAGCGCGGTTTGATTGTTTCGTTTTATGAAACTGGGCCGCACTCGAACCAGATATTGATCTATGGCTTGCTGAGCATAACTTCCCAAAGGAACTAATCTTTGCTTTCCGCCTTTGCCGCGAACTCTGACCGTGAGTATTGAATCCTCAGATTTGCCTATGTCATCTAAATCTAATGCCACCACTTCGCTAACGCGCGCACCCGTTGCGTACAAGGTTTCGATAATTGCCCGATTTCGTACCCCGATCAAAGAATCGTCACAGCTATTTATTAAGTCAGAGACCTCATTGACAGTAAGTGCTTTGGGCAAGCGCTTAGGAATTTTTGGTGGGGTAAGTTCTTTTGAGACATTCAACATCCCTTGATCCTTTTCAAGGAATGTGTAAAAACTTCGTAATGCCACTATTTTGCGGGCAATTGATGCCTCGCCAAGATTTTGATTTCGCAAAGTTTTTGTGAACTCAAATAGATCATCAAGCTGCACCTTATCGAGTTGCAAATTACGTGATTCCAGAAAAGTTAGAAATTTCTCCAAATCGCGGCGGTAAGCGTTTACTGAATTCTTGCTTAATCCTCGTTCAATTGCGCAATGATTGAGGAATATTTGCAAGAGCTCTTTATTAACCACGTTCCAATGCAGCCTTAACCAATCCAACAAAGAGTGGATGGGGCTTAGTAGGTCTTGATCTGAATTCTGGGTGAGCTTGAGTTCCTACATAATATGGATGAACATCACTTGGGAGTTCAACAAACTCAACTAAATGCTGATCTGGTGACAAGCCGCTGAAAACTAATCCCGCGTTGGCAATCTGCTCTCGGTAATTATTATTAACTTCGTATCTATGGCGATGACGTTCTGAAATCTCCACAGCTCCATAGGTTTTTTCCACGATCGAACCGGCAGCTAAGACTGCTTTATAAAGTCCCAGTCGCATCGTTCCGCCCATGTCTGCTTCTCCAGAGACGTACTTCTCCTGTCCCGCCATGGTTGCAATAACGGGATGAGCAGCTGTTGGATCAAATTCAGCCGAGTTGGCACCTGATAATCCCGCCAAGTTGCGTGCAACTTCTATAACCATGCATTGCAAGCCTAAACACAATCCCAAGGTGGGAATCTTATTTTCTCGTGCATATTTCAATGCTCCGAGTTTGCCTTCAATTCCACGTACTCCGAAGCCACCAGGAACACATATCGCATCCAAATCAGAGAGATTCGCTTTGGCACCTGATTCGGTTTCGCAATCATCACTAACAATCCATTTGATCTCTACTTTGGCGTTATTTGCAAAACCGCCTGCACGAAGAGCCTCTGTTACAGACAAATAAGCATCAGGTAGATCAACATATTTTCCAACTAACCCAATCTTTACAGTGTGCGCAGGAGAATGAACTCGCTCTAACAACGCATCCCACTCTTGCCATGCGACCTCATTGGCATTTAATCCCAAACGACGCACTAAATAAGAATCTAAACCTTCGCGATGAAGAACCTTTGGGATGTCGTAAATTGAGGGTGCATCAACTGCGGCAACAACAGCCTCTTGATCAACATCGCACATCAACGAAATTTTCTTCTTAACAGCCACGGGAATTTCGCGATCTGAGCGAAGCACAACTGCATCTGGTGAAATGCCAATTGAACGCAGCGCCTGCACCGAGTGTTGGGTGGGCTTGGTCTTTAACTCTCCGGATGGACCAATGTAGGGAACCAAGGAAACGTGAAGATAGAAAACATTTTCTCGGCCAACTTCCTGTCTAATCTGACGAGCCGCTTCAAGGAACGGTAAAGATTCAATATCACCGACGGTTCCACCGATCTCCGTAATCACTATATCGATATCGGGCCCGGCCATCGCCTTCATGCGATCTTTAATCTCATTTGTAATATGAGGAATTACTTGAACCGTATCCCCTAAATACTCGCCTCGACGTTCTCTTGCAATTACTCGAGAATAAACCTGACCTGTTGTGACATTTGCTGAGCCGTGCAGATTTGTGTCCAGGAATCTCTCATAATGGCCGATATCGAGATCCGTTTCTGCACCATCATCAGTTACAAAAACTTCGCCGTGTTGGAAGGGATTCATCGTTCCGGGATCAACATTGATGTATGGATCGAGCTTTTGCATCGTGACTCGAAGTCCTCGGGCACGTAACAATCGACCCAAACTGGATGCTGTGAGGCCTTTGCCTAAACTAGAGGCGACTCCGCCGGTGACAAATAGATGCTTGGACACATGATTGGCGGTCATGGGTGGCGAACTTATCACGCCTTTTCCGCTAAACGTAAATTCAGCAGCTCGCGCGCGTGTTCTTGGGCGTGTTCCGAGCTCTCCAGACCGGAGAGCATTCGCGCAATTTCAACTTCACGCTCTGCATCATTCAAAGTACGAATACTGCTCTCGGTAACCGCACCATCTGAATTCTTCTCCACCAGAATCTGGTGGTCGGCCCAGATCGCAACTTGGGGCAGATGCGTAACAACTATAACTTGAGCTTGCTCGGCTAACTTTTTTAATCTACGCCCAACATCTAACGCTGCTTTTCCACCGACACCAGCATCCACCTCATCAAAAATATAAGTTCCGACTGGATAGGAATTGGCAATAACAACCTCGATTCCTAACATCAATCTCGAAAGTTCACCACCGCTTGCCGCTTTGATAATCGGCAAAAGTTCGGTGCCGCCATGGGCAGAAAAATCAATTGAGATTTCATCCAGACCATGGGTTTGGAAATCTGAATCACTCTCACCCGATTTGGAAACAACGCGTACATTTAACTTTGCCTTTGGCATGGACAAAGAATGTAGTTCTGATTCAACCAATTTTCCAAAGACATTAGCTTTTTCGTTTCTAATCTTGGAAACATTCTGTGCTGAAACCAAGAGCGCCTTTCGAGTTTCCTTCAATTCAATTTGAAGTCTCTCGATCGTTTCATCGCCTCCGCTTAGTTCGGCAATACGTTCACTAGCCGATATTCCAGCTTGAATTGCTTCTGAGAAAGCCGTTGGTCGATCCGCTGACTTCCCGTGCTTTTTCAAATAATTCAACAGCAATGATCTCCTCTGCAGAGAGCTCTCTAAAGCATTGGGATCTGCCGAAAGCTCTTGTAGGTATCTCTCTAAATCCGCTGCCGCATCCACCAAATTAAACAATGAATCAGAGATCCGCTCTTGTAATACATCTAAATCAGTGTCTTTTCCCCTAATACCCTGCAGATAGCGCTTTCCTTGCTGTAATCCATTTAGTGCGCCAACTTCCTCATCTTGTAATGCCGCCACCGCTCCAGAGACCGCGATTCGAAAATCTTCTACCGATTCCAGTTTTGAAATCGTATTGTCTAGTTCGCTTAGCTCTTCCCCGCGAGGTTTAATCTTCTTGTAATCTGCCTCAACTTCTCGCAACTGGCTGATGAGCCGCTCTTTATCCCCCAAAGCCTTGGTTACTTCGGAGACCTTTGATTTGATCGAGGTGAATTTTTCTAAATGTTCTTGATAAACCAATAGTGTGTTTAAAAACTCTGGGCCACAAAACCCATCCAAAATTTCTCTTTGTTTATTTGGTTTTGATAGTACCAAATTGGAATGTTGGCCATGAATCTCAATTAACTCACCGGAGAGTTCATTTAACACTGCAGCGGTAGTGTTTGTGCCACCAGCTAGCGCTCGACTTTTGCCATCTCTACTTACATTCCGATTCAGCAGAACTGAACCTTCTTCAATCAAAATGTCATGCTCATCAAGAATTTTGCTTAGTTCCTTGGATGGTTTACTTGGCAGCGCAAATCTTCCCGAAGTCGATGCCCTTTCACAGCCAACACGAACTAATTGTGAATCAGCCTTGCCGCCAAGTATCAGAGACAAAGCGGTTAAAAGCATGGTTTTTCCCGCACCGGTTTCGCCAGTTATTACATTGAGACCCGATTTAAACTCAACTGTCGCGTTATCGATTACGCCTAAACCGCGGATAGAGATTTCTTGCAAGAGCGAGCGTTGACTCAAGCCCTTTTTACTCACCGCGCCACCCATCTACAGGGAGTTTGAATTTTGCAACCAGACGATCTGTAAATGCTGCTGATTCGATATGAGCTAAGTTAATAAAGGTTTTTTCGCTGGTAATAACAACACGGTCTTTTTCTAGCAGATGAAACTTGCGAAGGCCATCAGCGGAAAGCGCACCTTCATCGCTTTCAACATCTATGGCAATCTCAGAGTTTGGAGATATCACCATAGGGTCAGAAAACAATGCGTGAGCGGCAAGCGGCAGAAGAACCAGCGCTTCAACATCTGGCCATACAACTGGTCCGCCCGCGCTAAATGCATAAGCGGTTGAACCGGTAGGAGTTGCGCAGATAACTCCGTCACAACCCCAACGTGATAACGGTCGGTGATCAACCTGTACAAATAGCTCAATCATCGCTTCGGTATTTCGCTCTACTGTAATCTCATTGAGCGCCCATCCTTGGGTGACTAGAGATTCACCTCTAATGACTTGGTAAGACAAAGTCATTCTTTTTTCAAGATTGTAAGTTTTTGATTTGATAGCTTCAACAATTGAAGCGATGCTTGGTTTTCCAATTTGCGCTAAGAATCCAACATGACCCAAGTTAATGCCCAAGACGGGAACATTGCTGCCATGAACCATCTC
>JBDKIY010000001.1:0-54695 GCA_039796875.1 Actinomycetota bacterium | reverse complement strand
ACCTTCAGATGGTTTTGGAACTATGGCATCGATGCTCTTTTTTGGATCGGCCACAGTTTCATTTATCAAAGAACCAACCAGTGGCCGTGCCAAAGCGGTAGGCACCGGCGTTACAAAGCCGATCCAAAGACTAGAAAGTTTTGGGGATAGCACTGGAACTTTAATAATCCATCTTCTACGCAAGCCTGAGCAGGCTGCAAATTTTTGCATCATGTCGGCATAAGAGAGAACCTCTGGTCCACCAATGTCAAAAATTCCGTCAACCGGTTTATCTAATTTAGCAACATTTGTTAAGTACCAAAGCACATCGCGAATTGCGATTGGGTGGGTCATGTTGGTAACCCATTTTGGCGTTGTCATTACGGGAAGGCGATGTGTTAAATGACGCAACATTTCAAATGATGCTGAACCAGATCCAATTATGATTCCGGCTCGCAGCTCCATAACCGGAACTTTTCCACTAGCTAATAGCTCACCGGTTTTCGCGCGCGAAGCTAGATGCTTACTTTGTTTGTCATCATTCGCGATGCCGCCTAAGTAAACAATCTGAGCAACACCGGCCGCCTCTGCGGCACGGGCAAAGTTTTGGGCCATCGCTGCTTCAATTTCATCAAAATGTGTTCCAACACCAATGGAGTGCAGTAAATAAAAAGCTGTATGCACACCTTGCAACGCCGCTAAAGTTTCTTCATAGTTGTTGGCATTTCCAACCGCGGTCTCTACCTCATTTATCCAAGGTTGACCCATCACCTTTGATTTATCCCGCACAAAGATGCGCACCGGTATCTTTTCATTTAGTAAAGCACGCACTAATCGGCCACCTACATAACCGGAGGCTCCGGTGACCAGAATTCGACGTCCCTTATTCATGGACTCAACGATAGACTCGTTTAAGTGTCACGGCCAAAGGTAGTAATTCTCGGAGCGGGTTTCGGCGGATTAACCGCTGCCCGCGCATTAGATTCGGTAGCGCATGTGACTTTAGTTGACCGCCACAACTTTCAAACTTTTTTGCCACTGCTCTACCAGGTATCAACTGCGGGATTGGCGGCGGATCATGTGGCTTATCCAATTCGTGGTGCACTTCGCAAAACCAAAGTGAAGTTCCGCATGGGTTCACCAATTGCAGTTGATCACAAAAATAAAACGGTAAAGCTAGATTCCAGTGAAGTTTTAGATTTTGATTACTTGATTGTTGCTTTGGGCTCCTCCACGAATGACTTTGGCATCAAAGGTGTTGCCGATAATGCCCTTGGAATGAAAACTGTTAATGAAGCTTTAAACATTAGATCAGAGATTATGCGCCGCTTTGAGGATTTGTGTCGTTTTGAGGATGATACAAAATTCTCCATCGCTGTCATTGGTGGCGGACCAACCGGTGTTGAGATGGCTGGCGCAATTGCAGAGCTAAAACGCGGTCCTTTAAATTCCGATAATGCAGCTGCCGCAAAAAATATTGATGTTTATTTAGTAGAGGCTGGAGAGCGCGTACTATCTGCACTTTCGCCAAAACTCTCTGAGCGCACCAAAAAGGATTTAGAAAAACTTGGTGTCAAGGTTCTCACCAACCACGCAGTTAAAGAGGTTAAGCCGCGACAAATTCTTTTTGCTGACGGAAATAAGATTCCTTCGGAGGTAACGGTTTGGGCCGCCGGTGTTAAAGGTGAACCGGCGATGGCAAAACTAGGCATTCCAACTGCGGCCGGTCGAATTACGGTTGACCAATCTTTACAAGTCACTAACTATCCCCATGTTTTTGCTATTGGTGACATTGCTGGAGCTAAAGGTGCTGATGGCAGATTCCTACCGATGGTGGCGCCAGTTGCCATGCAGCAAGCTCGATTCGTAGCAAAGCAAATTCAGCGTCTGCAAAAAAATGAAGCATTAAAAGAGTTTTCCTATGTAGATAAAGGCTCTATGGCCACAATCGGCCGCCACAAAGCGGTAGTTGAAGTAAAAGGAGTTCGCATTGGAGGAGCGGTGGCCTGGTACATGTGGCTCTGGCTGCATCTTTTCTATCTACTAGGCGGACGTAACAAAATCGGCACCATGGCTGATTGGACTTGGAATTACTTAACCTTTGATCGCGGCAACCGCCACATCATGGATATTTCATGAGTTTCATAGATTTACGAGGCCATGAAATCTGGCATCAAGAATGGAAAAAGAGAAAATCTGAACCATTATTACTTTTGCATGGTGGTTTGAGCTCTACCGAGAGTTTTGCCCCCAAGATTTTGCCTAGCGTTAAAAAAACTCATCACAGTTATGGCTATGACCGAACCGCGCATGGCAAGACCAAGGTGCGCGAAGGTTTTTATCATTTCAAGTTTCAGCGTGATGAAGCGATCGCCTACATAGAAGATGTAATTCAAAAACCCACCCACATTATTGGCCACAGCGATGGCGGAATTATTGGATTGATGGTGGCGATTGCTCGACCAGATTTGGTTAAATCTTTAGTCGCAATCGGTGCTAATTATCATTATGACTGCGGACTCAACCATGAGATTTTTAATGGTGAGGTTGCCGAAGATGCCAAAGATAACTTTGCAGCGCGCACCGGTCAGCATCGAGATTTGTTGGTAGAAATTATTCACAAAGCCCACAAAGTTTGGGCCTCAGAACCTCGGATGACCAAAGCGCAGTTAAAGAAAATTAATTGTCCGACCTTGGTTTTAGCCGGCGATGATGAACCATTCTCAACGGATCACACCGTTTCACTTTATGAAGCAATTCCTAATGCGCAACTGGCAATAGTTCCGGGAAGTTCACATGCGGTATTGAAAGAAAAACCTGATTTAGTTAAGAAAATACTGCAGGATTTCTACCATAATCCAAGTTTTCCTCTTACTTTGAATCCAAATCGCAGACTTAAAGAAACCCAGCGGTTATTGGGGCAGGCGTAGAGCGGCGTAGGCATGCTCTGGAACAAATGGATTTAGCGGTGCAACCGCACTAATTCGCTGATATCCCGCGCTTTGTACCGGTCTTGAATCAGCAATGCCTTTGTTGGGCCAAAATGAAAATGCTCGCTCGGCCTGTGCGGTGATGGTTAGTGATGGGTTGACCCCCAAATTTGCGGTAACACTTGATCCATCAACAACATGCAAAGTTGGGTAGTTCCAAACCCGATGATAAGCATCAATTACGCCATCATTTTCTGATTTACCAATCACGCAGCCGCCAACAAAGTGTGCGGTAAATGGCGCACCAATCAAATCTCCAATGTGTCCCCCAGGGGTTCCGCCATATTTATCAGCGATCTTTCTAACCACTTCATTTGCAGCTGGTATATAAGTGGCATTTGGTTTATCAGAGTTATTTTTTGATGTTAACCGCCAACCAAAAATTCCTTGCTTTCCCCTCACTGTTAAAGCTGAATCAACATTTTGCATCACTAGTGCAATAACCGAGCGCTCACTCCAACGCCTAACATCAAAAATCTTTAGCAACATTTTGGGATGGCGAAGTAGAGTCTTGAACCACATTGCTCTGCGCTCCCCGGCTTTTTCACCATCGGTCATAATGGTTTGCAGCAGACCCATAAAGTTAGAACCTTTTCCATAACGCACCGGCTCAATGTGGGTATGCTCATCTGGGAAGAAGGATGAGGTAATCGCAGCGCCTTTTGAAAAATCAATTTCATTTGAGTGCGGCATGATGGCGCCGGTTAATGCCTCTGAGTTGGTTCGGGAGAGTTTTCCTAAAGCGGAAGAGAGCTTTGGTAGAACGCCAGAATCTTTCATGCGATGCAGAAGTTTTTGAGTGTTATAAGTTCCGGCCGCAACAACTACCTCTCCGGCGGTAAATGTTCTCTTTCCAGCAAACCAAGCAGAGCTCTTACGCGCTGTTATTTTCCAGCCTCCATTTGGCATCAACTCAATTTTCTCAACGGTGGTCTCAGGAAACACCTGTGCGCCGGCCTTTTCAGCCAATCCCAGATAATTCTTAGGCAGAGTATTTTTTGCATTAAATCGACATCCAGTCATGCAACCACCGCATTGTTGGCAGCCATGACGATCAGGTCCAACTCCACCAAAGTAAGGATCTTTTTCAATTACACCTGGTCCAGTTCCAAAATGAACGCCAAGTGGTGCCATCTTGAAGGTATGACCTACCCCCATCGCCTCGGCCGCTTCCTTCATCGCTTGATCTGATGGTGAGAAATAAGGATTTTGCGCAACGCCCAACATTCGACTGGCCTGGTCGTACCAAGGTGTTAGCTCTGATTTCCAATCTGTGATGTCACGCCATTGTTTGTCATTGAAATACTCATCTGATGGCTGATAAAGAGTGTTGGCATAAACCAGAGAGCCACCACCGACACCAGCGCCAGCTAGAACTAAAACATCAGGCAGCGCATGAATTCTTTGTATGCCGCGCATTCCAAGCCTTGGCATAAATAAAAATCTGGATAGCCGCCAGGAAGTTTTTGGGAAATCTTTATCTTTGAATCTGCGTCCAGCTTCCAGTACCGCAACTCGATAACCTTTTTCAGTCAAACGTAAAGCTGCAACTGATCCACCAAATCCTGAACCAATCACAACTACATCAAAATCGCGGCTCTGCTGTGACACAAATAAAGATTACCGCTAGCAATCAGGAATTGTAAGTAGCCATGTGTGTTGCAAATGTAAGTCAGATTTGAGCCTAAAACCTATCTCAAGTGGGAATCTGCCAAGCGCAGGTAACTCTACAAATGAAAGAAGGTTCCAATGAAAACTAGATTTTCCCGATATTTAATTTTCGGTGCATTGTTTGCGCTCTTGATGTCGCTGCTGATGGCGATTCCGTCAAAGGCACAAATTAGCGGCGTTGCAATTGACTTTGCTGCCGCCGAACCCACGACCTATAGCCATATAACTGGTGGCGGAAAGTGGAAAGCCGGCACCGTAAATGTCGATATCGAACGATCACTTGAAGGTGAAAACTTTGCCTGCAAGGACAAAGTTAGCTACTTAACCAAGCTAACAATTCCAAACTCTCCAGCGCTAATTGCTATGGGAGCTATGACCTATCAGCTCAAATACTCCTTTGATTTAGATACCACGGGGCAATCAGGTGTTGCACTTAATACTCCTATTACCGCGTCGATTAACGATGCGACCGACTCCGCATCGCGCGGAGATGGAAATAGCGCAATTTCTCTAGTCAGTACCAGCTCTAGCGGTCCGGTTTTCACCAGTGGCTCAGAGTTATTTGCCACTTACAACATCACAGATGTCGAAGCCAATGAAACCATTGTGATCCGAATCGATTTAACTCTCGATTGCCAGGCTGGATCTACGCCAACCGGTAATTTGCAAGCTAAATATGAAACCGGATTCTTAATCTTCCAACAAGGCAATGTTGCGGTTTCACCAGCCGAGGAAATTGGTGGCGGTGCTAAGACCATTGATCTAAAGAGCACAAACTTAATCTCTACTCCACAGTTGGTATTGGCAAAGACTGTTACTTTTCCAAATCTAAGTTGTCCTGGTGGCGAGAGTGTTTTAATCGCACCAAATGATGAAGTTAAGTACTGCTACGTAATTACTAATCCAAGTAATACGGGTGGCAAATTAGGTGCGCCGGTTTTCAACATCTCGCAAATCAATGATGACAGCGGTATCTATCCAGATTTCACCGTAAACGTTACCTCAGGTTTAACTGATCTTGATTCCGATGGTCAGGCTGACGACCTAGCTGCAGGAGCAACAGCTACTGCAGAAAAGGTGTTGGCTTTTGATGGTGGTAAAGACACTACCTTGGTAAATACGGCAACCGTTACCGGTAATGATGCATCTACGGGTGGCAACACTTTGACCGCTACCGATACCGCAACGGTTTACATCGATGCTCCTGAAGCTGCACCAAGTATCGATATTCAGAAAACCCCTGATACACAGACGGTATTTGATGGACTAACGGCGACTTTCTCCATCACAGTTACCAATACCGGAAATGTGGATCTCACAAATGTTGCAGTGACCGATGCAGCTACCCCTTCATGCGATAAAAGCTGGAGTTCGCTGGCTGCTGGTGCATCAGAGACCTACACCTGCACAACTGTTGCCTTATTGGCTTCATTCACTAATACCGCGGTTGTAACTGGGAGTTATGAAACTACAACTGTTACTGATCAGGATTCTGCAGCGGTCACCATTGATTTCTTACCAAAAATCGATGTGAGCAAATCTGCTTCGGTAGCGTCAGTTCCAGAAACCGGTGGTTTAGTCACATTCACCGTAGTTGTTACCAACAACGCAGTTGAGAATTTCACTCTTAACTCTTTGATTGATGACAAATTTGGGAATCTGAATGGAGTTGGCACCTGTGCCGTGCCACAAACTATTGCAGCGGGAGCTCAATACAGCTGTACCTTTGATAAAACACTTTCCTCTGACAGCTTGGTAACTCATGTAAATACCGTTACCGCTAGCGGTCAGGATCCAGAAGGAAACCCTGCCTCAAAGAGTGATGATGCTTCTGTTAGTTTCAGTGATGTACTACCAGACATCTCACTAACTAAGACCGCTAATCCAACCGCAGCACGTTGGACCGGCGATTACATCGATTACACATTCCGTATTACCAATGTAGGAACTGAAACCGTGACAGTCACCTCATTTGTTGATGACAAAATTATGTTGTCAGCACAATGTCTCGCACTGGTTGGCTCAGTTCTAGCACCAGGTGCTTATGTTGAATGTGTAACTATCGATTATTACTTAACAGGAACTCCTGGAGGTTCCTTCATTAATACCGCAACAGCGGTTGCTAAAGATAATGAGATGAACTCTGATACCGCAAACGCCTCTGCCACTGTTAACTTTTGGTGGTACGGACGCACACCCGGATACTGGAAAAACCATCCAGAGGATTGGAATAGTGGATATTCACCAAACGGATTCATCCAAGATGTATTCACTGTCCCAAGTGGTTATCTATCTGGAGGAGTTCTTGATCTAGATAAGAATGGAAGCAAAGACAAGTTGATTGATGGCTTGGCATATCGTGGCGGAACCGGCCTATCCGGTGGAGCTCAGATTATGTTCCGAGCTGCAATCGCTGCGCTATTGAATGAGGCCTATTACGGGGCTGATTACCCCGGCGCTGAATCACCTACCGCTCTTATTGCGCTAGTTAACAGCAAGTTAGTTCTCTTAAATAGAGCGCAATTAATACTGCTAGGCGGTTATTACGATTTCTGGAATAACGCGGTTCACGCATCACTTCCATAAATCACTAATTGACCAGAACAATTGAGGCTGGGGTCTTAATCGGCCCCAGCCTCATTTGCTATATGGCAATTTAAGATCCAGGGTTAGACTTCATTTATGAGCAATCTGGTTTTTGATGTATTGATTGAGATTCCTGCTGGTTCAAGAAATAAGTACGAAGTTGATCACGAGACCGGGAAAATTAGGTTAGACCGCATGCTCTTTACCTCAACCCGTTACCCGTGGGATTACGGTTATGTTGAAAATACTCTTGGCCTTGATGGCGATCCGCTAGATGCATTAGTAATGCTTGATGAACCAACCTTTCCCGGTTGCATTGTTAGCTGCCGTGTAATTGGAATGTTTCGCATGAATGACGAAGCTGGCGGCGATGACAAGTTGCTTTGCGTTCCAGCGGGAGATGTTCGTAAATCTCATCTCAAAGATATAAATGATGTTCCAGAGTTTGATCGCTTAGAAATCAAACACTTCTTTGAGGTTTACAAAGATCTAGAACCAGGAAAATCCGTGGAAGGTGCAATGTGGGTGGGGCATGAAGAGGCTGAGACTGAAATCAAAGCTTCATACGAGAGATTCAAAAAACATTAATTCTGGAGCCCCCCGTCAGGATTGAACTGACGACCTTCCGCTTACAAGGCGGATGCTCTACCACTGAGCTAGGGAGGCATTTTCAGCTGCCAAGTATGGCAGTGCAGAACTATAAAAGAGAAATGGAACAATACGCGCCATGTCACCTATATGGATGAGCCCCGAGACCACCTCGGTAAACCGTTTGCCGATGCTCAATATCGGCCACCTAATGACAATCTCTCTAGATGGTGAATGGAATTTTCAATTATTAGATAGACCCGATCAAGAACCAAGCAAGCGTTGGCAATCAATCCCTGTTCCCGGACTTTGGACCATGATTAATGGGCAACAACCATTTGGTGATAAACCCGTTTACACCAATGTGCAAATGCCTTTTTCTCAACTACCACCTGCAGTTCCAGAGGAAAATCCAACTGGTATTTATGAACGCGAATTCTCACTTCCTTCATCCTGGAAAAACAAACGAGTTGTCTTATCAATCGGCGGTTTTGAATCAGTTGCAATACTTTCCATTAATGGCTCTGAAGTTGGCGTAGCAAAAGATTCTCGTTTGGCCTCAGAGTTTGATATCACCGATTACCTAAATGGCGGATCGAATAGAATTCAAATCAAAGTTATTAAATGGTCCGATGCCACATTTATTGAGGATCAAGATCAATGGTGGCATGGTGGTATTACCCGCTCCGTTAAATTATTCGCCACCGAACATGTTTTCATTGAACGTTTATATGCCACACCTGGTTTAGAGAAAAATAACAAAGTCGGAACACTAAAAGTACGTGCACACATCAACTCCATAAATGAAGCTGATATCTCTAATTACCAACTTCGGGTTAAGGTGCGCGGCGTTAAAAGTGCAGAAGCCGCAGCCACAGTAATTAATCGCAAAGCGCCGCAATGGACCGAGAAAACAGCTGCCGAGCGTCAGGCCGGAGATGATTTCTTCCTAGGAACTTTTTGGGGTGGGAACATGCCCAACTCCAATTACGAGGCTTACTTAGCAACTGAGCCAGTTATCCCTGGGCCGCTCGAATTAGAGATTCGAATTCCTGGCATCTCGCCATGGTCTGCAGAATCCCCGACTCTCTATGACGTTGAGTATGAGTTAATCGATCCAACTGGGCAGGTAATTGAGGTAACTGAGCAGAAAATCGGATTTCGCCGCGTAGAGGTAGTAGGAAATGAGCTATTAGTTAATGGCCAGCCGATCATCATCTACGGCATAAATCGCCATGATTTCAACCGCCAAACCGGCCGAGTACTAAATCGCGATCTAATGCGCCAGGATCTTTTGGAGTTAAAACGCTGGAACTTCAACGCGGTACGCACCTCTCACTATCCAAATGATCCAGCTTTTCTAGATCTTTGCGATGAGTTAGGTTTTTATGTAGTCGGTGAAGCAAATATCGAATCACATGCTTTCCAAGTAACCCTGTGCGATGATCAAAAGTATTTGAACGCTTGGGTGGACCGAGTAGCTCGCATGGTGCAGCGCGATATTCATCATGCTTCAGTAATTTTCTGGTCCTTAGGAAATGAATCTGGTGCGGGATTAAATCATCGCGCCGCGGCAAGTTATGCCCGATTCTTTGATCCTTCTCGCCCGCTGCATTATGAAGGTGCAATCCGCGGTAACTGGACCCACAACTATGACTTAACTGATGTTGTGTGTCCTATGTATCCAAATATCTCAGCGATTATTTCTTATGCCAAATCTAAGAAAGCTGATCGCCCATTAATTATGTGTGAGTACACACATGCGATGGGTAACAGCAATGGAACTTTGGCCGAGTATTGGGATGCAATACATACCTACAAAGGTCTTCAGGGTGGCTTTATTTGGGAGATGTGGGATCACGGACTTGATCAAACATTAGAAGATGGCACAAAGCGCTCTGCATATGGTGGTGATTACGGCGAAACTAAACATGATGGAAACTTTGTTTGTGATGGCATGTTTTTCCCAGATCGTTCTCCAAAACCTGCGCTGCAAGAGTTTAAATTCCTTGCCGCTCCCGTAAAGATCACCGCTAAGAACATCAAGACCGGCAAATTTGAGATCTTTAACAAGAACTTCTTTGTGGATTTGCGAGAGTACAAACTGCGTTACGAAGTTACCGTAAATGGCAAAACCACTTTGAGCGGTGATGTGAAGCTTCCAGTCATAAAACCCCGTAATAAAGTGGTTTTTAGCCTTCCAGCCAGCGCCCTAAAAGCAGATGATGCCCTAGGTGAGCGCTTTGTTAATTTCTCTCTAGTTCTAGCCAGCAGTACACCTTGGTCTCATATCGGCCATGAAGTCGCGTGGCACCAGGTAGCACTTCCAAGTAAGCCGCTACCAAAAGCGAAACTGGCTAAACAACCACAGAGCTTTGTAAATGATGAAGGTTCAATAATTCTCCCCTTCGGTGAAGTAGCACCTCGATTGAATCTATGGCGCGCACCAACTGACAATGACGCTATTGGTCGCATCTCTGAAAAGTGGGATAAATGGGGCCTACGAAATTTGCATCGCGAATCCTCCAAAGTGACCAAACGCGGAGCGGTTACCAAGATTGCTCATGTTTGGAAGACCAGCACTGGAATTGCTATCAAGCACAATCAAATTGTTGAGTCAGTTGATTCTGGATTGAGAATTACTGATGAAGTTACCTTGCCAAAACAATTGAATGATGTGGCTCGAGTTGGAATCAACTTCGAATTAAATGGTGGGCTTGATCAATACACCTACTTTGGAACTGGACCTGCTGAAACTATGCCAGATCGCAGTATCGGCAAAGTTAATCGTTGGAGTTCAACTGTTCAGGAACAGTATGTGCCTTACGTAAAACCACAGGAAAATGGTGGTCACATGGGTGTGCGTTGGTTTAATTTAACAAACCAAACGAGCCATGGTTTATATGTGCAGTTAGATAAACCACGTATGGTCACTGTTACTACAATGCGTTCTACCGATTTAGCTGATGCAACCCACAACGTATTTGTGCAGACATGTGGCAACACGGTTGTGAGTATTGATGCGGTGCAGCGTGGAGTTGGAACCGCTTCATGTGGTCCAGATACTTTGCCGGAGTATCGAGTTAAAGCTGGGGTCCACAAATGGAGTTGGACCGTAATCTCCTTTTAAATAAGGCTATTTCCAAGTAATTGGCGCTGGGTATTTAGCGATTCTGCCATCCCCGGATGAGCGTCTGCGCGCGCGGCGAATCATCCACGGAATCGCGTAAGCACCAAACCACTGCAGATTGATCTGTGTTTTTTCTAGCGCAGTAATTGGTTGTTTGGGAGGTAAAGGTTTACGCCAATCCAGATCGTGAGGCAGATTTAATCTGGCCAGAACCGCTTGGGCAACTCGGCGATGTCCTTCACTGTTTAGATGCAAACGATCTTCATGAATAAATCTGGAATCTTTCCAAAACTCATCTTGGTTGGGATCAAACAGTATTGCTCCAACCTCGTTAGCTTTTTGTCTTACATTTTCATTGAAGATGGCAAAACGCTCTGCCCAAATCTGCGCCGTCTTATTGTTCTTGTCAGATTGCTCCATGACACAAAACAACATCAAAGATGCACCAGATTTCATTATGGTGTCTACTGCGCTGTTGTAGGTTTCAATTGTTTTTGCTGGATCATATTTAGGTCTGATCACATCATTAGCACCAGCATGAAATGAGATAACAGTACCTGGCCCATTTACTAAACCAACAGCTACCGGAACCTGCTCTTCAAAAACCTGTCCGACTAGTTTTCCGCGCACCGCAAGGTTTGCATAGGTAAAGTTTTCATAGCTCTGCGCCATCACATCAGCTACACGGTCAGCCCAACCACGGTACTTACCATTAACCACTTCATCTTGCATCCCCTCGGTCATGGAATCACCAAGCGCAATGAAACGGTTAAAGGTCATGGCTAAATATCTTGTCTCTTGCGATCTATTTCATAAAGCGCGATGGACATAGCAACTGAAGCGTTCAGAGATTCAACCGCGCTAGTCATGGGAATTGATACCAATAAATCACACTTTTCTCTCACAAGTCTAGAAAGACCCTTGCCTTCACTACCGACAATTACATACAGCGGCTGATCAGCAATTTCCATTTCGTTAATGCTGGTATCAGCATCTCCATCGAGCCCGACAATGAAGCAGCCAAAAGCTTTGGCATCCTCTATCGAGCGCGAAAGATTAGTGATCTGCGCAATTGGCAGGCGAGCTGCAGCACCGGCTGAGGTTTTCCAAGCCGCTGCGGTGAGTGATGCGTTGCGACGCTCTGGAATCAAAAGTCCATCTGCGCCAAATGCGGCTGCGCTTCTAGCAATCGCACCGATGTTTCTGGGATCGGTAACACCATCTACTGCCACAAAGAGTGCGGGATCTACTGCGCGCGCAAAGATTTCTTTTTGGGAGGAGTATTGGAATGGCTTTACAACCAGTGCAACACCTTGGTGGTTAGCGATGCCAGTCATATTCTCAATCTGACGACGTTCTACCTCTTTGATTCCAATTCCCATTTTCTGCGCCAGGCGAATGCTTTCATTTAATCTTTCATCAACATCAACACCGACCGCAACAATTAACTCTTTGGCAGGAATTCCAGCGCGCAACGCTTCAACCACCGCGTTACGACCTGCAACGGTATCAACATGATCCTTTGGTTCACGGCGATAATCGCGTTTGCGATCTCCACGTTTTGGATCACGTTTGGAGTCAATGCGTTTGCGCTCTGTGCGCTTGCGTTGCGTTTCCTCTTTTGATTTATATTTCTTGTGATACGGACGATCTTCAGCCTTTGGAGTTGGACCCTTGCCGCGCAAAGAGCGTTTACCTTTCTTTGGTGGCTTGTTATCGGGTTTGCGATTTGGTCTGGCCATTAGCTGATACTCCATCTCGGGCCTTGCGGGGTGTCTTCAATGGAGATTCCCATTGCAGTTATGCGATCACGGATTGAATCCGCAGCAGCAAAATCTTTGCGGGCCCGGGCCGCTTCTCTCTGTTCTAGCAACAACGCAATTAATCCATCTACCGCGGTTGAAAGATCCGCAGCTCCATTGGAATAAGCGGAATCAAAAGGATCGCAACCTAAAATATCCAGCGCGCCACGAATGTAGCTTGAAAACTTAGCGACTTCAGCAAGATCACGGTTAGTTAACGCAGTATTTCCATTGCGCAACCACTCAGAAATCAGCGCCAGCCCTTGAGGAACTGACAAATCATCATTCATTACCGCGGCAAATTCATCGGCAATTAGAGCGTCGGGGGTCTTACCAAACAACTCTTTTGCGCGTTGTAAGAAGTTTTCAATACGGCGAAATGCGGTGGCTGATTCATCAAGTGCCTCAAAGGAAAACTCCAACATTGATCGGTAGTGAGCACTACCCAAATACCAACGCAATTCAATGCCACGTACCCGCTTGAGAACCTCCATAACCTGCAGAGAGTTTCCCAGAGATTTACTCATCTTCTCACCTGAAGTTGTGACCCAGGCGTTGTGCATCCAAAGCTTTGCAAAGCCATAACCAGCAGCCTCTGATTGGGCAATTTCATTTTCATGGTGCGGGAAAATCAAATCGAGTCCGCCACCATGAATATCAAAATCAGATCCCAAATATGCATGCGCCATTGCAGAACATTCCAGATGCCATCCCGGGCGACCTGCTCCCCAGGGAGTTGGCCAAGATGGATCCCCTGCTTTTGCCGCTTTCCATAATGCGAAATCTCTTGGATCTCTCTTATAAGTTTCATCAGCATCGCCAGCTGGTAATAAATCATCTAGCTTTTGATTGGAAAGTGTTAAGTAACTTTTTAACTTACGAACCTCTAAATAAACATCACCATTTCCTGGCGCATATGCTGAACCATTTTCAATCAACTTTTCCATTAACTCAATCATTTGAGTTATGTGACCGGTGGCCCGTGGTTCATAAGTAGGAGGCAAAACATTTAGCGATTCATAGGCCAAAGCAAAGGCGCGCTCATATTTCATCGCTACCGCCCACCAAGGAATCTCTTCATGGACCGCTTTATGCAAGATCTTGTCATCGATATCGGTGACATTACGGATAAAGGTGACCTTGAAGCCTGATTTAGCAAGCCAGCGTCGCAAAATATCGAAATTAACCCCGCTGCGAATATGTCCCACATGTGGAGCCGCCTGCACTGTGGCACCGCAAACATACATAGAAACCTCGCCGCTTTTAAGCGGTTTGAAATCCACAACTTTGCGTTGGGCGGTGTCATATAAACGAAGAGCAGACATGGCGCTAATCCTAATTCCTCTTCTCGACTAAAACCGTTGCGATAGCTGAAATGCCTTTACCTTCACCGGTAAATCCCAGTCCATCGGTAGAAGTCGCGGTAACAGATACCGGCGCACCACCTAACGCATTTGATAAAACTTCAATTGCCTCATTGCGCCTGGTGCCAATTTTGGGTTTGTTGCAAACAATTTGCACCGCAACATTGTTGATTTTAAATCCTGCTTTTGTAACTCGCTGCAAACTTTCTTTTAGCAAAGTCACTCCAGAGGCACCGGCGTATTCAGGTTCCGAAACTCCAAAATTAGAACCTAAATCTCCCAATCCAGTTGCGCTAAATAGCGCATCGCAAATTGCATGCGCTGCGACATCACCATCAGAGTGACCATCTACTCCAACTACATCCGGCCAATGAATTCCAGCTAACCAGAGTTGGCGCGCAGCGTCTGATGAAAATGCATGTGCATCTGTTCCTACTCCAACTTGGAGTTGTGCATTTGCATCATGTATATAAGTAACCGCTATTGCTAAATCCTCTGGATTAGTAATTTTCATCGCTCGTGCTTCACCAGCAATTGTTTTTACTTTCACGCCAAGTGCTTCAACTAAAGCTGCATCATCGGTGGCATCTTCACTGGCTTGATGCGCGCGTCGTAGCACTTCAACATTAAAACCTTGCGGAGTTTGAATCGCACGTAAAACTGAGCGATCTGGCGTACTTCTCACATACCCATCTCGATCAACCTCTTTGATGGTATCCACAACACTAAGTGCAGGAATTACTGCAGCCTCACCTGATTGAAGTTCCTGCAAAACCTTTTTTGCCAGTTCTGAGCTCGCTAAAGCACGTGCTGCATCATGTACTAGAACATTTTTCACGGTTGGTGAGAGGGAATTAAGAGCCAGATTCACTGAATCGCTTCGTAAAACCCCACCAGTAATTACTTTTGCACTCTCACCGACAATGGAGCGGAACTGATCTTCAAAACCGGCAGGTGCGGTAATTACTATTTCATCAACGACGGTAGAAAGAGCTGTAAAAGCACGCTCTACCAAAGTTACGCCATCTAATTGGATTAACGCTTTTGGAAGCTGCGCACCGAGTCGGTGACCCATGCCTGCGCCAGCAATAATTGCAGCGCTAGTTGGATTTTGATTCATGAATCACTCTCAGTCTCTAAAGCACGAGAGTGAATTAAGAAGCGAGAACCTCGTCGAGAATTGATTCAGCTTTGGCTTCGTCAGTGTTTTCTGCGAGCGCCAATTCAGAGATCAAAATAGCGCGGGCTTTTGCAAGCATGCGCTTCTCGCCCGCAGATAATCCACGGTCAAGATCACGACGGAATAGATCGCGTACAACTTCTGCGACCTTAATGACATCACCTGATGCCAACTTTTCAAGATTAGCTTTGTAGCGACGAGACCAGTTAGTGGGCTCTTCGGTGTAAGGCTGGCGTAAAACACCAAATACGCGCTCTAGACCTGATGAGTCAACCACATCGCGCACGCCAACTAAATCAACGTTTTCCGCGGGGACTCGTACTGTGAGATCGCCTTGTGCGACCTTTAGTACTAAATAGATCTTTTCTTCGCCTTTGATGGTCCGGGTCTCAATCGCCTCAATGAGAGCCGCTCCGTGATGGGGATAAACAACGGTTTCGCCGACCTTAAATGACATTGATTGCCTTTCGCTAGAGGGCGATTTTATCAGAGTTATTCCAATCACGAAAATGCCCAAAAGAGGGCGTAAATAAATGCTTTTCTGCCATTATTTCCTCATGATTTCAAAAAGAACCATTGGCGTTTTAGCTGCCAGCATGATGCTCTTGACAGGATGCGCGGCAGGTGGTCAAGCCCCTACTCGTCTAATCAAGCAAGTTACTGATGGCGTTGAAAAGGATGCAGGCGCACTAAAAATTCGTAACGTAAAAATTATTGCGTTGCCAGATGGTTCGGGAACTTTAGTTGGATTCATTGTTAATCAAGGTGCAGAGGCAGATGCTCTTGCTGGTTTAACAATTAATGGCCAGCGCGCGGAGTTGATTTCTGATTCAGTATTAAATCAAAACAAGCCGATGTTTTTTGAAGGTGACTCAGCAAATGCAAAAGCAAAAATTGCGGTGCTGAATGCCAAGCCAGGTTATCGAGTTCCAGTAGTTATGTACTTTGCTAAAGGTGGCAAAGTTGAACTTGATGCACTTGTTGTGGCAAATACTGGAATCTATAGCTCCATCTTGTAACCCAAACCGCGTACGGTTTGAATCAAAGTTGGATTAGCTGGATCGGTTTCGATCTTGGCGCGTAATCTTTTTATGTGAACATCTAAAGTTTTTGTATCCCCTACATAATCACTGCCCCATACTCGATCAATTAACTGCATGCGGGTTAAAACACGTCCCGCATTACGCATTAAGAACTCAAGTAACTCGAACTCTTTAAGAGGCAGGGAAACTGGAATGCCATTGACCGAAACTTGATGACGATCAATGTCCATTCGGATTCCATTGACAGTCATAACTCCTGGTTCATTCTCAATACCTTCGCCTGCATTGCGTCGCAAGACCGCTCGAATGCGCGCTACTAGCTCTCGGGAGGAATATGGCTTGGTTACATAGTCATCAGCGCCAATTTCTAAACCAACAACCTTGTCGACCTCAGAATCCTTGGCGGTCAACATAATGATTGGGACCCGTGATTTAGCTCTGATTTGGCGACAAACCTCGGTACCAGAAATTTCAGGAATCATTAAATCCAACAAGACAAGATCAATTCCGCCTTGTTCGAATTTTCGAAGCGCCTCTGTGCCGGTGGCTGCGGTAACTACGCTAAAACCCTCTTTGCCAAGCAAAAACTCTAAAGCTTCAGAGAAAGATGCTTCATCTTCCACAATCAGGATACGTGTCATTAAGCCTCGATCCTATCCTCATTTGAAATTGGAAGTATCAAAGTAAAGGTACTTCCAACGCCAATCTTGCTCCAAACCTGAACATCTCCGCCATGATTCAAAGCCACATGTTTCACAATTGATAATCCCAAGCCGGTTCCGCCCGTTTCTCGAGAGCGGGCGGGATCAACACGATAGAAACGTTCAAATATTCGACTCTGGTCTTCATCTGCAATTCCAATACCTTGATCCGTAACAGAGATTTCAATTAAGTTGTTTTTGCGGATTGCTACTACGGAAACTTTCGTGTCTTCCGGACTGTAGTTAATGGCATTTTCAATTAAATTGTGAATTGCTGCGATTAATTGATCGCGATCTCCAATCACAGTGCTGTTATCGACCTGTCCCACTTCAACGTAGATTCCACGAGCCTCGGAGTTTATCTGTGCCTGACTAATTGCTTCTTTGATAATTTCACTTACTTCTACCGGGAAAGCTTTAGTTAGAGGATCGCTACTTTGCAATCGTGAAAGATCGATAATTTCTTGGACTAACTCCGTCAAACGTTTTGCTTCACTTTGCATTCGAGAAGCAAATTTAACGACCGCTTCCGGCTGATCTTTTGCACCCAAAATAGCTTCGCTTAGTAGGCCCAGTGCCCCAATCGGTGTTTTCAACTCATGGGAAACATTTGCCACAAAATCTCTACGCACCGCATCGATACGACGGGCTTCACTTTCATCCGAGACAAGTACTAAAACCATGCCATCTTCATTAAGTGGAGTGATGGAAACTTTTACTTCGCGTTTTCCGGCACCAATCGGTCCGCGGGCAATATCCAGTGAGCCACGATGTGTTTCATTGGTGCGACGTACTACGCGAATTAGTGCTGCTAGCTCTTCCGATGAAACTCGACCGTCACGCAACAGGCCGAAGGTACTAATTCCCTCAGATTCGAATAATGGAATATCGCCTGGAAGCAGGATCATTGACTCTGCCTCTAAAGAATTAAGTACTGTTAAAAGGATTTCCGGAAGCTGCGAAACAGGGGTCCCATCGTTCGCATCCTTGCGGAACTTCATGGCTACATACTACGAAAGCCCCGCCCGTGCGTCATATTGGGTCCCTCCGACGTCACCAACTGTTCACTTTGAAGTAAGGGCAAGTTCACCTGTTAAACGACGAATTCAACCTTTAATTATTAAATTACCCACCATGAACTGGTTACGTAGCGCCTTCCAAGAGGAACTAGATGGTGTCACTCAATCTCTAGTAGATCTCTCCAATTTGGTCTCAGATGCAATTTCTAAAGCTACTCATGCTTTAGTTAATGCCGACATCAAAGAAGCGGAAGATGTGATCGCAGCCGATGATCGAGTAGATGAAATTCAACATGAGCTAGATGCTCGAATCATTGACATCATCGCGCGTCAACAACCAGTTGCATCTGATTTACGAGCACTTGTCACCGCCTTGCGTATGAGCGCTGACTTGGAACGCATGGGCGATATGGCTCATCACGTTGCCAAGATTGCTCGTTTGCGCCATCCCGCGCCTGCGGTGCCTGCAGAATTGATGGAAACTATTGAAGAAATGGGACGAGTTGCCCGCCTAATTTCCGACAAAGTTGGTGGAATTATCAACTCGAGGGATATTGATAAAGCGCTAGAAGTTGAACGTGATGATGATGAGATGGATAAGTTACATCGTAAATTATTTACCACTTTGTTGGAGCCAAGTTGGCCGCACGGTATCGAGACCGCCATTGATATCACTCTGATTGGACGTTATTACGAGCGATATGCGGATCATGCGGTATCAGTTTCCCGACGGGTTTACTTCCAAGTGACTGGAAAGTACAACAGTAAGTAGTACTTACTTCTTACCCTGATTTGCTACCGCTTCAATAGCTGCCTTGGCAGCTTCAGGATCTAAGTAGGTTCCATTTTTTACCAACGGTTCATAATCATCATCAAATTGGAACAGTAATGGAATTCCGGTTGGGATATTAAGTTCTGCAATATCTTCATCGCTAATGCAAGCTATGTGTTTTACGATGGCACGAATTGAATTTCCATGAGCCGCAACCAAAACAGTTTTGCCTTGCTTCATATCTTCATTTATTTCACCTAGTAGATAAGGCAGCATTCTTTCGACTACATCCTTCAAACACTCGGTATTTGGCATATCTGTGCCTAAATCTTTATATCGTGGATCATTGAATTGTGAATATTCATCATTGTTGTCAATCGGCGGTGGTGGCACATCAAAGGAGCGACGCCACAACTTGAACTGTTCTTCGCCATAAGTTTCTAACGTTTGTTTCTTATCTTTTCCTTGCAATGCGCCGTAGTGACGTTCATTCAAACGCCATGTGCGATGGACTGGAATCCAATGACGATCACAAGCATCAAGTGCAATCTGTGCGGTGTGAATGGCACGGCGCAATAGTGATGTGTGTAGAACATCGGGCAGGAGGTTGTGTTCTTTGAGCAGCTCGCCACCACGCTTTGCCTCTTGCTCACCTTTGCTCGAAAGTCGCACATCGACCCAGCCAGTGAAAAGATTTTTCGCGTTCCATTCACTCTCGCCATGGCGTAGAAGAATGAGCTGACCCAGGGTTGCGCTGCGTGGATTCATAGCGACATTTTGTCATTTATTAGGAATTTCCTGAAATTCCCCTTAAAGTCGCCCACGGTTCACCAAGTTTTCCTACAGTTCGAAATAGGAGTTTGGAAGATGGGTTTCACACCTAAGGACGCGGTCCTATTTGATTTATACACCTCTCTGGCAGAACGTCTCGCAGCTGCCGCGCGCTCTTCAGTTGAGCTCGTCGCTGCTCCTGTAGAAGACAGACGTGAATTAGCCAAAAGAATTGGAAATATCGAATCGGAGGCAGATGAGCTTCTCGGGAAAATCGTGCGCCGCATCGATGACATGTTTGTTACCCCATATGACCGAGGTGATCTTCAGGACCTAGCCAACTCACTAGATGACGCTATGGATGCCATAGAAGAAGCGACAGATGTTGCGGTCTTGCACCGCGTCGAAGAGTTTCCGCCACTTGCCACCGAGTTGGTAGAAACAGTTCGTAAATGCGCTGAATTAACCGCATCTTCTATGCCACGACTCAAGAATTTGAAGGATTTAGATCATTTCTACGCAGAGGTAGACCGCCTAGAGGACGAGGGTGATCGCATTCATCGCCGCATAACAGCTCAACTTTACGATGGCAGTGTTGATGCGATGACAATCTTGAGAGTTACAGGAACCATTGATCAATTTGAAGAGTCACTCGATCACATGGCAAAAGTCGCGCGAGTAATCCGCACCATATCCTTGAAAGAGAGTTAAGAGTGGGCGACGCCTATCTTTTAGTCTCAGTAATCATCGTAGTTGCGTTGATATTTGATTACACAAATGGTTTTCATGATGCCGCAAATGCCATTGCTACTTCTGTAGAGACAAAAGCTTTACGTCCCAAGCAAGCTCTAGCACTTGCTGCGGTCGGAAACTTAGTAGGTGCATTCATCAGTGAAGGTGTTGCAAAAACCGTTGGTAGCGGCATTATTGATGTAACTCCATCGGTAAGTGGACTTTATGTAGTGCTGGCAGGTGTGTTTGGCGCCATCGCTTGGAATATGTTTACTTGGTGGTTTGGAATTCCTTCCTCTTCATCACACGCATTGATTGGTGGGTTGGTTGGTGCCGCAGTCGCTTCATCTGAAGTAGTGCACTGGAGCGGCGTTATTCAAAAAGTTGCAATCCCAATGGTTATCTCCCCAGTTGTTGGATTCTCATTAGCTTTTGGATTGACCGCCTTGCTGCAATACATCTTCCGTAACGCCAAGCGCAGCACCGTCAGCAAGTATTTCAAAGGCGCTCAGATTTGTTCGGCGACCGCAATGTCGGTTGGTCATGGATTACAAGATGCGCAAAAAACTATGGGCGTTATGACTTTGGCGCTGGTGGTTGGCGGATTCCACTCCGGAGATTCGATCCCAACGTGGGTAAAGATCTCTGCCGCTCTGGCTATTGCGGCAGGTACGTATGCTGGTGGTTGGCGCATCATGAAAACCCTTGGAAAACGAATGGTTCACATCGATCAACTTCGTGGCGTCGCCTCTGAAACCGTTGCCTCTAGCATTCTTTTTGTATTGGCAATTAATTTCAAAGCACCGATCTCAACCACGCACACAATTACTTCAGCAATTATTGGTTCAGGTGCTACCCGTGGCAAGAAAGCGGTTAGCTGGCCTGTGGTCGGAAAAATTCTTACCGCTTGGGTAATTACCGTGCCAATGGCTGGATTAAGCGCTGCGCTAATGGTCTTTCTTACTAAATTCTTAGGTCTCCACTAAAAATTATTAAGAAAAATTATTAATCGATAAGGTGTGCAAACGCCTCGAGGTTGGCGAGTGATTCGCCACGTGAAACCCGCCAAGCCCATTCGCGACGAATCGCGCTGCTAAAACCTAACTCCAATAAAGGGTTGAATGAGGAGTCGGAGTATTGCAGTACTGCGCCAATTACCCGATCCAATTCCTGTTCGGTGACCGCGCTAAAGGGCAAACGTCCCACTAAATAAATGTCACCTAACTCATTGATTGCAAAAGCAACGCAATACATCGTTGCGTTCTTTTTCAACAACCATTCATGTACCGCTGCCGAGTTTTCATCGGGCTTTCTAATCACAAAGGCATTTATTGAAACTGATTGATCGCCAACTACTAACGCACAATGGGTTTGTAATTTATTTTCACCTGGCAGAGTAAGTAAGTAGGTTGTGTTATTACTTTTCTCAAAATCAATCTCATGAGAATCTAAAAAATCCTCAATAGTTGCTTGCGCCATTAAAGCTTTTGACATATTTAAGCCAGATTACGAACGCTATTGGTGCCTTGGGAAAGCACGCGATCGTAAACATCCAACATGCCGCGAGCGGTGGTGTCCCATCCAAAGTGAGAGGCGTGCTCAACTGCGCCCATTGAAAGAAGTAAACGACGCTCTGGCTCCATTAATAGACGAGAAATAACCGCGGACCAAGCGCGTGGATCATGGCCATCTACTAAAGATCCAGAGATTCCATCAGCTACTGCGGTGCGTAGGCCGCCAACAGCGGTTGCTACGACGGGGGTACCGCAGGCCTGCGCCTCTAGCGCCACTAATCCGAAGGACTCAGAGTAGGAAGGAACGCAAACCAAATCACTGGCGCGATACCAATCTGAAAGCTCTTCATGTGCCACCGGAGGAACAAATTCAATTACATCACCGATGCCAAGAAATACCGTTAATGCTTTGAGGCGCTCTGGTTCTTGTGAACCATTTCCTGATGCACCACCGATGATTACAGTCTTTAATCTGGAACGAAGATGTGGGTTATGGGAAACCATCTCTGCAACAGCGCGAATTAAAACCTCAGGTCCTTTATGTGGCTGAATGCGGCCCACAAATGCCAGCATCAAAGCATCATCTTTGATTCCTAATTTCGCGCGTGCACTCTTTTTTCCACCATTAACTTTGTAAGTTGTGAGATCAACCCCCGGTGGAACAACAAAGGTGCGATCTGGACAGGCATCGTAAAGTGAAACCAAGCTCGCTGCCTCTGCTGCGGTGTTAGCAATCAACGCAGATGAAGCAGCAACAACTTGTTCTTCACCAATGGCACGGGTTTGGGGTTCTGGTTTTTCACCATCTGCCAGAGCTAAATTCTTTACCTTTGCCATGGTGTGCATGGTGTGCACTAGTGGCAGTTTGTGACGCTCTGAAATTAGCCAACCGAGTTGGCCGGAGATCCAATAATGCGAATGTAGTAAGTCGTAATAACCAACCGGCAAACGCGCCTCGACATGCATAAAAGATGACATCAGCGCACAGATTTGCGAAGGTAATTCATCCTTGGAAATTCCGTCGTATGGCCCAGCTTCTAAATGGCGAACCGTTACACCATCTGCAATTTCAACTTTTTCTGGCAATCCTGATTTATTGGCGCGGGTAAAAATATCTACCGCGACTCCAGCCGCTGCAATGCGCTTGGCACTTTCTACAACATAAACATTCATACCGCCGGCATCACCAGTTCCCGCTTGTTCTAGCGGTGAGGTATGCAGCATCAATGATGCGATACGACGAATGTGCTTAGCCATGATGGACGAGTTTACTCGCCCTAATTTCTCCTACCACCTGGCCATCTCCCAGTACTTTTTCACGCTCAATATCTACTGAAATTCCTAGCTGCGAAAGAGTTGCGACAGCAAGGGCTGAGGCTCCGCGCTGGGATCCATCACTCATCTTCCAAACAATTACCTCACCGGAAGGAGTCGAAATAATCATCACACCTTCGGCACCATCTTTAACAAATAATCCCGGAACTTTTTCCATTAACAAAGTGGGCAATCTTCCAACACCAGAAACCAGTACTGGATTGTTGCGGCAGGAATTTACAACTGAGTTGTGTGCCGGATCTTGGGACAAAGTTAGATTTCTGATTGCGCCCGCAAGTCCTCGTAACGAAATTGCAAATAGCGCAGCACCACAGCCATCCACCCCTACATGGGTAATCTTTTCCCCACTTAAACTTTCAAACTCTGCTCGTATTGCCATTTGCAATGGATGTTCTGGTTTCTTGTAATTAACAAGATCCCAACCGTTTGCCACACAGGTAGCCAACATCGCGGCATGTTTACCGCTGCAATTAGCGGCCAATGATGATGGAGCTTGATCACCCCATGCTGCTCGCTCTTTAGGATCTAGCGGCTTATCAGGGGTATTGCGCAAAGCGCTTTCATCTAAACCAACACTGGCCAAAGTGGATTGTGCGACCGCAAGATGTGCAGCACTGCCCGCATGACTTGCGCAGGCCAAAGCCAACTGTTGATCATTAAGTTTTGCACCGGCACGCACCATTGCAGCGGCTTGCAGAGATTTCACCGCAGAGCGTGGATAAATTAGAGAATCAACATCGCCCAACTGAAACAAAGTTTTTCCGTCGGCATCCAAAATAAGTAGGTGTCCGGCATGAACCGACTCCACCATTTCATTACGTACTACTTCAATTAAAACCTCACCGGTTTTCATTTATTAAGACTGCACCCGCGGCAACGTTGACCAAATATGCGCCTGTAATTTATTGCCGTTATAAGCCATGTCATAGGCGTAGAAAAGCTCGCCTTCGACCAGGCCATAAAGTCTCTGGCCGCCTTCCATCGATTTAGCAGAGGGCGCAGAGTAAGCGTGGTCCATTGCTAATTGGATCTTTGGTCCATCAAAGCGACCTACCCAACCTTCAGCGATGCCAGTGCTGTGCGCAATCAAAACCTCCAAAGTATTTTCTGGCTTTACCCGCCAAAAACCAGTTTCAGAGGCCGCTGTTTTAATAATTTCATTGTTGTCATCAATAATCCAAGAGCGAGAAAAATAAGTTAGGAATGGCCTGCCATCATGAGCAAAAGTAACCTCATGAGCAAATTGAAAGTTTTCAATTCCAGGGTATTCACCATGACCTTTCCCACGCCAAGTGCCGACTAGCCAAGCCAATGGATTTAGATCTGGGTGCAAACTTTCTGGAATTTGAAACGCCATTACCGACCTCTCTTCAACTTTCGCCACTGTTTTGTGGAGTATCCCAAAATCGCCAGCGACATAATTAATGAAGCTGCAATCAAAACTATGGTTGTGATTATCTCCACGGCGCTAATCTATCGGTACGAGAATCTCTTGAGTTGCAGGGATGCCCTTAACCTCTAAAACCGCATCAGCTGGTGTCATGCGCTTTATTACCGCAAGTGCTATCGGGCCCAATTCATAATGTCTGGCGACTGATCCCACAAAGCCAATCTCTTTACCTTCATAAACCACAGCATCACCATGAGTTGGAATATCGACACTTGAACCATCAAGATGCAACAGAACTAAACGACGCGGTGGGTGTCCCAGATTAAAAACTTTAGCGACCGTTTCTTGACCGCGATAACAGCCTTTATTCATATGTACCGCTTTATTTAATAGCCCTAATTCATTAGGAATTGATTTGTAATCACTATCCAATCCAACACGTGGACGGCCCGCTGCGATGCGCTCTGCCTCTAAGGCCCAGATTCCGACTTGCAGGTTTGCGGAGTTAAAAGCCTGTGTTGTGGCCGCTAATTCCGTGCGTGGCACAAGAGCAAATGGGCCGCCGACTAAATCTGTTTTGCCGGGAGCTCGCATGATTGCGAAATCATTACTGACATCTTTTACATCTACCCGCAACATAAACTTCATCTTGTTTAGGTAATCCAAAAGGGCTGGAGCTTTTTCATTATCCAAATGAATATAGGTTGTGCTGCCATCATCAACTAAAAATAATTGTTGTTCGACATGTCCTTGTGGATCAAGAATTAGCGCTTCTTTCCACTCACCTGGCGCTAACTTTTCTAAATGCTGAGTGGTTAGAGAGTGAAGCCACATCAATCGATCTTCACCCGAGATTGCAATTACGGCGCGATGTGAAAGATCAGCCCAAGCTTTTCCTGCCGCGAGAGCGCGTTGTTCTTTCGCGACTTCACCAAAGTGCCAGATAGCACCTTTATCTAAACCCTCTTCTACATAAACCGCCGTCATGATTTAGCGGTGCAGGATTCACAGGTTCCGTAAATCGCAAAATGCGTTACATCAGTCTTGAAACCATATTCATCAATCAAAGTGTTAACAAATGAGGCAGCGGTTTCAATCGGCGCATCACCCACTGATCCACATTTGCCACAAACCAAATGCAAGTGTGTGAGCTCTTCAGCTGCGTGATATGTAGCGCCGCCATGTCCTAGATGGGTGTGCTGCACTAAGCCCACATTTTCTAGGGTTTCTAAGTTGCGATAAACCGTAGACAAATTGATTCCCGGATGGGTAGAGCGCACCTTCTCGGCGACCTCTTCAGGGGTGGCATGACCAAGCTCGCGCACAGCTTGCAGTACTAGCTGGCGTTGTGGGGTTAGGCGCAGACCTTTATCCCGCAGCTCTTGATTCTTATCTACCACCTGCGAAGTCTAAAGGTTCGGCAGGTTATAAGCCTCTTCCCGTAATTCACGCTTGGAAAGGCGTGCGCGGATACGTGCAATCAGCACATACATCTCGCAACCTAAGCAGAAATTAAAGGCGGCATTCAAAAACGCTGCTCCTAGTGCAAAACCAACTGCAACAGAGAAGACCGCAGTTAGATCAAGTACTAATGAAGCAGTTGCGGTGAGGGCAAATAAAAATCCGATCGCTTGCGCAAACTGTGGTTGGCGAATGTCCTCAGTTGGGATATCACCTGTCAAACGTGGTTTTACAAATTTGCGATAGATAAATGCATATGGAGTTTTTTGTGGACCAGCAAAGGCACCAATTGCAAATACAGCTAGCTGCCAAATAATTAATGGCAAGTATTGGGTAGTAAGGGCTGCGGCGAGAACAACAGTGGTTAAAACCGCACCAAATCTTGGACCACGGGCATCAATTAGTTTTACTTCATTACTTTGTGACATTTTTATTTTCCTAATTCTTGAATAGTTGATTAAATGAAATTTAAAAACAACTAAACAAGACAGAGCTGGCCAGTAAAACGGCAGAAATCAATAACGCGCCGTCTTGTGAAGTACTGGGGCTCGATGCCAAACATGAGGCAAAGAATAAAGTGATGCCGGAATAGATGCGAATTGCAAATTACTTGCAGAAAAAAGCTACTTAATCCCGTTCAAAGTAGCCATAACCTCAGCTCGTTTTGGGGCGCCTACCGCGCGACCCACCTCAACCCCGGATCGATCCAATACCAATGTGGTTGGGGTGGAGAGAATCTCGAGTCGACGTACTAAATCCAAATGCTTTTCTGCATCTATATCTACATGAACCACATCGGAAAGATCTGCGGTGATGTCGGTCAGTAATGCACGAGTTGCGCGACATGGTGTGCAGAAAGCGGTGGAAAATTGCACCAATGTCACACGACTGCCAAGCTCTTGGCCAATGTCAGCTGAAGTTAATGCTGGTTTGCCGACCCGTGATGTTTTTGTCTTCATCTGCCCGCGGGTGCGTTGATACCAAATTCCATACGCGGTAGCGAGCGTAAAAACAATCAGAATTGGAAGGTAATTATCCACGTGGGTATTCTTTCACTCTTATGGCGCGCATTCTACTTTTGACCAACACCACCGGTGCGAGCGCCGAAGTGCTTCCTGCACTTGGTTTGCTCCAGCATCAGGTTCGCATCTTGCCTGCCATCGGTTCAGTATTAGTTGATATTCCTGAGGTTGATTGTTTATTTATTGATGCGCGTCGTGATTTAACCGCCGCAAAATCTCTCACCAAGTTAGTAACCACAACCGGAATCGGATGTCCCCTGATTTTGATTACTACTGAAGGTGGATTATCAGCAACAAATGCTGATTGGGGATTTGATGATGTAATTCTTGACACTGCAGGACCTGCAGAGGTTGATGCTCGTATTCGTATTTCAATTGCAAAACTTCAAGCGCTGCGCATTGCCGCAGATCCCACATCAGGTGAAATTAAGAGTGGCGATGTTGTTATTGATGAAAAAACCTACACCGCAAAAATAAAAGGTCGCGCACTAGACCTAACTTTCAAAGAGTTTGAATTATTAAAGTACATGGCCCAACATCCAGGACGAGTTTTCACTAGATCTCAATTGCTTCAAGAAATTTGGGGTTATGACTACTTCGGCGGTACCCGCACCGTTGATGTTCATATCCGTCGCTTGCGCTCCAAGCTCGGCCCAGAGTTCGAAGCAATTATCGGCACGGTGCGCAACGTGGGTTATCGCTTTAACACCAGTCCCAAAGAACAAGATCTATCTGACCAACTCTCTTGATTACCCAGCTCTCTCATCTTGATGAGAAAACTCAAGGTGAAGTTCTAGCTTTAATTTCTACCGCCACAGATCACGATGGTGTTCCCCCGGTTAGCGAACATGTTTTGCTACATCTACGCCATGGCGGCGATAAAGCAGATACTCATCTGATTGCCTCACATGAAAACAAAGTAGTTGGTTACGCCCACTTGGATCTCACTGATGAGGTTGAAGGCCCCAGCGCAGAGCTAGTTATTCATCCCCAGCACAGAAAAAAGGGCTACGGCCAAGAACTTCTCAAAGCATTACACAACGCCTCTGGTAACAATCTAAGACTCTGGTCCCATGGCGATCTTCCCGGCGCAAAAAACATCACCGAGCACAACGGCTTTAAGAAAGTGCGCACCGTAATTCAAATGCGCCGTTCGCTTAATGATCCAATTCCTGAGCTCACTAAAGATTTTTCTATTAGAAACTTCCTGCCAGGTATCGATAACGATGAATGGGTCGCGCTAAATAACAAATCTTTCGCAAGTCATCCTGATCAAGGCAACTGGAGTGCAAGAGATCTCGAAATTAGAACTAAAGAAGATTGGTTTGATCCACAAGGTTTTTTAATCGCGGAAGAAAAACAAAAGATGATTGGTTTTTGTTGGACCAAGGTTCATGGTGGCCACTCTCATAAACACTCCGAGCATGAAGAGCATCATGACCACGATCCAATTGGCGAGATTTATATTATGGGCGTCGACCCAGACTATGCAGGTAAAGGAATTGGCAAAGCGGTCACTATCGCCGGCCTGCGCCACCTGCGTTATCAAGGAATCTTCAGCGCGATGCTTTATGTCGATGCCGATAACACCGCCGCCATCAAGCTCTATCAATCACTCGGCTTCACCGAGTGGGCGCGTGATGTGCTCTATCGCTATACGATTTCGCAATTATCAAATTAGCTACATGATTCTTTAGGAATCAACTAACGCTCTAGATAAATCTTTGACACCACTTGGGCAAGAATTGGTGCCGCCTCCTTCCACGTGACACCGTAAATTGCCGAAAAGCTACTTTCAAAACTATTTCCCTTACCAACACTGATTACGAGATCCATTGATGCTTGGATTCCCTTAATTGAAGAGAGGGCTTCAACAGTAAAATATCCAACATCGTAAACTCTTGGTCGAACGTTTTGATTGCAAACCCCGTTTCCTGCAGCTCCAGTGAGTTCATAAAATCTAAGTATTGATTCTGGGCTGTAGTCACCAAGTAATCCAGCAGGCTGCGCAATCCAACTAATCCTTGATTTTTTATAGTCAATTAAGTTTTCAAAGCCGAGAGTTTGTCCAATCACCTGTGGCTGACCTTCTGCAAACCAACATGGAAGCTTCACATTAGCCGGAGCGTTTAATTGAGTGTACTGAACGGTGTGTGTGTACTCATGATATAAATTCCCACGTACCCAACCAAGATTCCATAATGGCTTCAACTCGTTACTCACACCAATAAACAACTGACCCATTCCTTTGAACGCCCCACCGAAGGAATTACAGTCAGACTCTCCTTTGCAGTTGTTTGCGAGATCTTCTGGCTTATGCCAGGAACCACCCAAGTTTCGATTCTTGTCTTGGACCCAGGATAGATCTGTGTAGTTATAGAAGAAAGCTTTCGTAATCGTCGGTTGAACATAATTGCTCCAAAAACGTGATGCTCTCTTCAAGTAGGCAAGAGGGGATCCAATCTCCGTTTGTAATTTAGTTTTCGGTCCAAATTCAATTTCGAAGTTAGTTTTCTCGGTTCCCGAGTTGGCAAGAATCTGGGCTTCATTCCAAACCACAATCGGAATGCCTCGATAATTTTCAATTAGATCCCCAAATCCGGTCGGTGCTTTTTCCACGGTCGGAAGTGGAGTCGGGGTAGCAGTCTGCATTGGTTCTTCATCTTGCGTTGGTGTTGGAGTTGGTGTTGGAGATGGTGTCGGAGTAACAGAAGTGGCAGGGGTAGGAGTTGGCGCTGGCTGTGGGCTGCTTAACTTAACTTTTTGCCACACTAATTTCTTATTTTTCTTCATACACTTAAATTTTGCTCCGCTTAAAGTCGCTGTTTTACCAATCTTTGGACACTTATCTCCAGCTTTCACAGCAGCGAAAGTAGGTAATGAAGTCAAAGTGAAAACTAGGATCGCTGCCATAAAGAGCCGCTTCATTAGGTAAGCATAAAGGGCGGCGCTAATCTCTCTTTATGATTACCTTGCCAAATTTGGATTTGAATCTCCATCCAATATGTCTTGGTGGTAACGCATTGATTTTAAGCGTGATGTTTTATACCGAAATTAATTGCGGGTTACCTCAACCAGATCGCCATCTTTGTCGGACCTCTTAACCGTAACCGTAATTCCCTCAACCGTCACACTTTCACCTGCAGCTCGAGTGCTCTCTAGTCTGCGGTTATCTGCGTTACTAGCTGGATAAATCTTGAGCGGGCCCATGCCGGATTGCACTGCAGAATCAATCAAATATATCAATGCTCCCGACTTCTTCAAGTTCTTATCTACGCCCTCTGCACGACGACTTTCAATCACCAATACCTTTGTGAATGAGATTGGGACTATTACCGCTTTTAATCCACCTTTTCTTTGTATTGGGGTAATCAACTTTGAAGTTGATTTTCCTTCCATGCAATGAATTTGGTCGTTGTCTAGCCAACCCACCAACCATCTCTCCCACGCTAGAAATCCGGGAGAGTTGGCGTTAAGGCTGCTCAACCCCATCAAGCTGTATTCACCTACGTAGCGATGTCCATCCATAGGATTTGATGCATCTTCGCGTGTGAAGGCATATAAATCAGGAAATCCCAGAGCGTGGCCGAACTCGTGATTGAGCCAGATATAACCCCAATAATTTAAGTCATAAGCTGAGGTCGCACCGTTAGCGATGTATTTGCCGTCCAAGGTAAATCCATTGCCGTAAATCGATGTAAATGCTGGTCCCGAATTACCAATTTCCTTTGCATCAGGATTCGCCAAAATCAATATGGCATCGGTTTTGCTGAAATCAATATCAGCATCAGCCAAGGAAATTGCCTCTGCCATGTAGGCCCGATGATGTGCAAATGATTGATTAAGTGGTGCGTAATTCTTGGCACCTTGTCCCATTCGATACCACTTATAGGTCGGCTGCATAACAAATTGCATTTGAGAATATGAAAGTTCATCAAATAAAGCAGATGCCTGAGAAACTTTTGCAAATGCTTGCTGCGGAGTCATGGTTGCTGGCGCATCCGGAAAATCAACCATTATTACCTTGGTTATTACCTCACCAGTAGATTTCAATCGATCTGAAATTCTGGGAAATCCAATTGCTACATCTCCACGTCCATCAAATACCGGCACCTTGCAATTAGCGGTTGGATCTGATGGCAGTGCTGACAAAGTTACCGATGGGCTAGGTGTTGGGGTTACCGAAGGTGATGGCGTGGGAGTTGGAGTTGGTGTTGGCGTTACCGAAGGTGATGGCGTGGGAGTTGGAGTTGGTGTTGGCGCTGGAAGTGGGCTTATTGATTTAACTTTTTGCCAAACCAGTTTCTTATTTTTCTTTACACACTTATATTCAGCGCCGTTTGCAGTAGCGGTTTTACCAATCTTTGGACATTTATCTCCCGCTTTGACCGCTGCGAAAGAAGGTAATGAAATCAAAGATAAAACCAGTATCGCTACCATCCAAAACCGCTTCATTAGGTAAGCATAAAGGGCTGCGCTAATCTTTCTTAATGATTACCTTGGCGAATACAGATTTGAATGTTCACCCGCTATGTCTTGGTGGCAATGTTTTTGGCTTTAGCGCCGATGTTGCGAACTCTGAAATAGTTCTTGATTACTACTTTGATAATGGCGGTAACTTCATCGATACCGCGGATATGTACTCACAATGGGCGCCAGGTCATGTCGGTGGAGAATCAGAAACCATCATCGGAAATTGGATGAGAAGGCGCGGTAATCGCAGTGAAATGGTGATTGCCACCAAGGTAGCAAAGCTAGATACCAGACCAGGATTAAAACCCGCCAATATTCAAGCTGCTTGCGATGAATCCTTACGACGTCTGCAAACTGATTACATTGATCTTTATTACGCACACCAAGATGATCCAGATACTCCGATCGAGGAAACCCTTGGCGCATTTGACGCCCTAATCAAAGCTGGAAAAGTCCGCTACATCGCCGCCTCTAACTTCACTGCAGAGCGTTTGCAAGAGTCATTAGATATCGCCAAGAGATTAAATCTCAGCTCTTATGTCGCCTGCCAGGATCAATACAATTTGATGGATCGCGATTACGAAAAAACTTTAATGCCGACACTTAAAGCAAATGGTTTGTCACAGATTCCTTTTTATGGATTGGCCCGCGGCTTCCTCACTGGAAAATATCGCCCAGGGGTTACTGTGGAATCCGTTCGCGCTACCGGTGTTGCTAACTCTTACGCAAATGAACGCGGTTGGGCGATGTTAGAAAAGCTAGATCAAATCGCAAAAGACAAGAACTCATCTGTCGCTTCAATTGCATTGGCCTGGCTTCGTGCGCAACCAACAGTGTCTGCACCAATTGCTTCAGCAACGAAGTTGGAGCAAATTAAACAACTCATGCCGGTAGTGAAATTAAGTGAATCGGAGATTGCGCTTCTTACTTAGTTGGGTGGCCAACCTTTTTTGATTTTAGCTATTTCTGCAACTGCATAGATCGAAGCTTTTTCGGTGTACCAAGTCGATACCTCTAACCCATAAGTTCTTTTAAAAGCTTCACGCCAAGGTGTTGATGCGGATAGTTTCCACCAATCCAACATTTTTTGATGTCCAAATTCAATGAGTAGGGACTCCGACATAAGCATGCCGAGTGAATAACCAAGCCTTCCTGGAAAGGTGCATTCTCTTGCATTGTCCGGTTCGATTAGCACCATTAATTTTGCGATATCTAACGCGTTCATGCTCCATAAATCATATTGATTACTTAATACCGACATACGAACAGAGCTGTTTCTTATTGTGTATTTATTGCCACCTTGATCGTCCAGCAATAATCCGACGATTATATTTGCATAGACGTTTGCACCACCTTCAGTCGCCCAACAAGGCAAATAACCAGATTTCTTATCGGTTAAATACTTCTGAATTATGTGTGTGTATTCATGTGGAACAGTTCCGTAATCTAGTGGATCAAGTTTTACCTTGGCATTACCTTGCAAAAACTGCATTAAGAAAGTTCCGTTTGCATCGCTAGCTCCTGCTAGACCAACCATGTCACCTTCATCTTTAATGCGGCGCTCTAGATTTTCGCGATAAACCGGAGAGCTATGTCCATAGAATTCAATTCGACTTAAGAACCAATCCTTGTCTTCCAACCCCGAATAAATTACTGGAAACTTTAAATTCTCTGCGATATCAGAGGACCAAAACTTTGCAGCCGCAGGGATTCCTGTCGCAATTAAGTTTTTATAGCCGGGAAGTGTGCCTTTACCGTACTCAATTATTGTTGCTGGTTGAAAATTAGCAGTTGATGTTTTGCGATCAACAAATAAATTTATTAAATAGTCCAAACGTTCGGATGTGTCGTACGGAGTCGGAGTAGGAGTTGGTGACGGGGTTGGGGTTGGTGACGGGGTTGGGGTTGGTGACGGGGTTGGAGTTGATGACGGGGTTGGGGTTGGGGTTGGAGTTGGGGTTGGTGTAACCGAAGGCGTTGGGGTTTGTGCAATCAACTTCCACTTTAGTTTGCCGGAAATCTTTTTACACTGAAATGTGCCGGCTGTCACCGTTTTCTTTTGATTTAACTTTGTGCAGGTAGCACCAGCTTTTACGGCACCGAAGCTAGATTGAACTGTAGAAATTAGAAGAGCTCCAGTGATGAGTGCCGCCAAGATTCTCTTCATAGTCCCGAAGGCTAGTTTGAAACCAGCTCCTTGCACATAACCCTGAACGCTTCGGTATGTGCATCCACATCGGCAGCGGTTGTGTAGGGCGACATCAGGGCCATGTTGTGAAATGGCGTTAGCAAGAAACCATCATTAAGTAAGCGCAGATGGATGTACTGCTCTAACTCGAAATCCCCTGCTCTGGCAGCCTCTCCACCAGTGCGCGCCGCATGACCTTGAAATAGGTATTCCCCGCGTGCTCCAAGACGATTTACATGCCATGGCAATCCAAACTCTTTAATTGCTGCATCAACGCCATCACACCAGCGATTTCCAAGTTCGATCATCTTCACAAAATTCGCTTCTGTTAAAACCTGCGTCAAAGTCGCACGCATCGCAGCCAGTGACAATGCATTTCCCGCCAATGTGCCACCGATTCCGCCGGTATCAATAACTTCGCGCTCAGTCTTCTTCGCAATTTGATCTGCAATCTCATGGGTCATGCCAAAGGTTCCGACTGGAATTCCGCCGCCAATAGCTTTTCCAATTGTTAAGAAATCAGGCTTCAATCCCAAGTCCGCGGTCATTCCACCAGGACCTACCGAAATTGTGTGGGTCTCATCAATAATCCAAACGGCACCATATTTCTTTGCGAGCTCTGCAACACCATTTAAATATCCAACATCCGGTAAAACAATTCCCACATTAGTCATCGCAGGTTCCATCAAGATTGCCGCAACATCACCATGCTTTAGAGCCGCTTCCATCGCCGCCAAATCATTGAACTCAACCACTCGTGTTGTTACATCAAGGGGCACTGGCGCACCAATATTTCCTTCGCGCTTTACGGTATTACCCGCCGCATCCAAAGTTGCAAAAGTTTCATCTACTGAGCCGTGATAGCAGCGATCAATCACAATAATTTTTGATTTATCGGTAATTAATCGGCTGTAACGAATCACGTGACGATTTGCATCAGTCGCAGACACCGTAAATTGCCACAACGGTAATCCAAAGCGGCGCGCTAATTCGCTAGAGACCGCTACCGCATCATCGGTCGGCAACATCGCGGTCATACCCTTCTTCAGTTGGGCAGAAATAGCTGCTGTTGTGGCCTCCGGAGAGTGCCCAGTCATCGAACCTGTGTCACCCAAGCAAAAATCTATATATTCATTTCCATCGACATCCACAAAGTGCGCGCCCTGGGCAGTACTGACAAATAACGGGTATTTACCGGGCCATTTGGTCATCCACGACATCGGAACACCGCCGGGCATTACCTGCTTTGCTGCGCCAAACATCTCACGACTCTTCGGAGTACGCGCTAGAAAACGCTCCTCTTCACGAGCATGAAGAGCTTTTAAGTGATCGCGATTAATCATTGCTACTTACTCTTTCCAATTGGATGTTTCCAAGTTTTAATACGAATCAAATCCTTAGCAATATTAGCTCGAGATATCTCCAAGTCATATGCGGCTTGCGCACGTAACCAATAGCCATCGGATAATCCAAAGAACTTACACAAACGCAAATCGGTATCTGCGGATATCCCACGTCGACCATTCAATATTTCACCAATTCGTGTTGCTGGGACATCAATCTCTTTAGCTAATCTGTAGGCAGTTATATCCATCGGTAGAAGAAATTCTTCAAGCAGTAATTCGCCTGGAGAAACCGCGTCCAAATTCCGCGCCATTGCTCTTGAAGCAGGCTTCTTTACTCTCGCAGCCTTAGTTGCCATGACATCCCTCCTCAGTGATAGTCAACAATTTCTACCTCTTTGGCCCCTGCTGAAGTCCATACAAAACAAATTCGCCACTGATCATTGATTCTTATGCTCATCTGGCCATCACGTCGGCCTTTTAAACGCTCCAACCGATTTCCAGGAGGGATCTTTAAATCCTCTAGAGTCATAGCGATCTCAAGCTGACGTAATTTACGCCTTGCTACTTTTTCAATAGAAACAAAGCGTTTTACGCGTATTCCCGCGGCCAAAGATTGGGTATCTCTGTCTCCGAAGGAAAGAATCACGTCATATAATAACGTAATCCGTTAATAACGCAAGTCGTTACTACTGTGGGCTGTGGTTAAATCTCATCGAAAACAAACAAAGCTTCTAAATATGAATCCCCTGCGATTCCCAAATTCGCGGCATCTGGGGGCGCAGTCTGTGGTTCAACACAAACCCCTTCCGCATCCTGGTCATAAACCACCCAGTACGGTGCATCAGATTCAATCTTTATCTGCAAAACATCTTCCCAATAAACCGTCGGCGTTCCGCGCACACCGGTAAATGCATCATCCCAGGGCGAAGCGCTCGGGGTAATTAATTTTCCAGTCGGCAAATAATCCGGGCCACGCTCCAGCATCTGAGTGGGATGAAAATCAATCTCCACCGAACCACCACGCTCTAACTCTCTTGGGAACCAAGGATGGAAACCCAACCAAAACGGCAGATCACAATCACCTACTTCATACTCCAATGACCAACGCAGCGCGTTATCTAAAATCTCATAACGTTGTTCAACTCGCGCACCACGATACGGCGCCGGAAAATCCAATCCGAAATATCCATCGCCCAACTCTTCCCATGAAGAGTTAATACCAAATCCATGAATTGCATTTGGCGCCGCTAAATTAATTGGTAGTTGAAACTCATTACCCGATGAATCCTTAATCAATCCATCACGAATACGTCCCGCCCAAGGCGCCATCGCATACCAACCCCAAGTTAAAGTCTGGCCGCGAAAAGGAACTGCACATTCGATCTCTCTAAATCTAATAGAGGAGATGCGCGCCCCTTGATCGACATCAATCTCTAGGGAAATCTCCCCGCCATCCATGGCATGCAACAGGCTCACCCTGCGAATCCTAATGATGGGGCAGTCATAGGCAGTCATGACCATCTATGTTCTATTTTTTACGCATAAAAATCAGATTCTTTGTCCCACCTCTAACCTAGACTGACGCATCTACCGGACAAGCCACCGGTCATAACCGAAGGTGTTAAAACGAGTGTTCAACACAGATACCACCAAACTGCTTGCAGATCTTGCCAAGACAGTCCTTGAGGAACCGAAGCCTGAACAGTTTTTGGCTCACCTCGTAAACCGAACCCTGGCCTCCATCGATGCCAGAGGCGCGATTCTCGGAATTATTGAACGCGAAGGATTCTTAGATCTACAAGGCTCTTATGGATATGAAAGTCGAATGGTTGAGCCTCACATGAGAATTCCTCTCTGGACACCTATGCCAATAACCGATGCTGCTCGCACAGGTGAAATAAATCTTTTTGTTACGCCAAAAGAATTAGTTGCCAAATATCCACATCTAAAGGATTTCGAACCTCAGGATTCTGGCGCAACACTTTCCGCTCCAATTGTTTTCCGTAATACTGTTATCGGCGCAATTGGAATTACCTCACTAAAAACTCCAGTTAGCGATTTCGCTAACTCTGAGGTTACCCACGGAGTCTTAGCTCTTTGTGGACTTTATATTCGAAACCTAATTGCCGGTAAAGCAGAGAATGACAAAGATTATTCGTCAAATATGAAATCTCTGACTCCACGCCAAAAACAAATCATCGCTCTCTTCAAAGAAGATCTCACAACTGATCAAATGGCAGAGCGCTTGAAATACTCATCTTCAACTATCAAACAAGACATCATCAAGATCTATTCAATCTTCGGAGTTAACAACCGTCACGCAGTTGTAGAGCTAGCAGAAAAAGCAGGACTTTCTTAAAGCTCATCTTTCCAAGGCGGATTAGCCCCCGCCCGCGAACAGGTAATTCCTGCAGCAAATACCGCTCTTTCTAGTACCGCACGCAAAACTTTCTCATCCAATAATCCCGCTACACCATTATTTAAAACACCTTCAACCAGCACCGCACCAATAGTGTCTCCGGCACCCACCGTATCCACCAATGAAATAGGTGCTCCCGGCACCGTTAATTCAAAGCCCTTGCCATACGCCCGCAATCCCGCAGCACCCAAAGTCACAACCACCAAAGAAACCCCAGAATTAAGCCATCTCGAGACAACAGATTCCTCAGATTCCGAGTACAGCCAGCTCAAATCATCTTCACTTAACTTCACTACATCAGATACAGAAACCCATTTTTCAACCGCATCCCGATAAAGCGAAACATCTCCCTCAATAGAAGGTCGCACATTCGGATCAAAAACCACCACTGCATCAAGTCCTGAAACCCACTTAAACAACTTGCTCGCCCCCGGTTCCACCAAAGTGGCAACCGATCCCACATGCACTACATCCACCGAATTCTTAGGCAACCACTCCGATGAAAATGCAAAGGTGGCAGTTCCCTCTAACTCAAACTCATACCGAGCAACTCCATTTTCATCAATCACCGCCCGCGCCAAAGCAGTAGGCAATGTTGAGCGATTAACCGCAGATAAATCAACGCCACTTTCAATCAATTCACTTTCAATTAAAGTTCCATATTCATCACTGGAAATCCCGCCAACAAAAACACTTGAAAAACCCAACCGAGCCAAAGCTTTCGCAGTATTCGCCGGACCCCCGCCCACATGTGCAGAAAGATTGCCACCCACATTAATCAAATCAATTAGCGCTTCACCTACAACGTATGCGCTTTTCATTTATTATTGAGGAGACTTTCTGGGACCAACCCTACGAGCTCTTTCTAATTGAACTGACCAATCAATTTTTTCACCAAACTCTTCAGCTATTGCTATTGCCCATCGTGGATTGCGCATCATTTGTCTGGCAATCATTACGGCATCAGCCTCGCCTTTTTCTAAAATTTCCTCAGCTTGTTTTCCTTCAGTTATTAATCCAACTGAAGTAGTCAAGACTTCTACCTGCCGGCGAATCTCGGCCGAAAAAGGCACTTGGTAGCCAGGGCCTGAAGGAATCTTTGCATCGTGGACCAATCCGCCAGTGGAGACATCAATTAAATCCACCCCTAAGGCTTTTAATTTATGGCAAAGAATTATGGATTCCTCCAGATTCCATCCGCCGTCCACCCAATCTGTTGCAGAAATCCGCACAAAGAGAGGGGTGTCGACGGGGATGGCTTTGCGGACCAATTCGGCAGTTTCCAGTAAAAACCTCATCCGATTTTCCAAAGTTCCGCCGTAATTATCTTCACGAATATTTGTGAGTGGAGATAAGAATTGATGGAATAGATATCCATGAGCCGCGTGAATTTCGATTACATCAAAGCCGGCTGAGACCGAGCGTTTAGCGGCAGCAACAAAGCTTGCTTCTAACTCGCCAATTTCATCAATGCTTAATTCATGTGGAATCGGAAAATCCTTGTAAGGAATTGGACTTGCTCCAACAGTTTTCCATCCACCTTCATCTGCGGTTGCTATTTCATGATCATCCCAAGGCTTCATCGTTGAGCCTTTTCGACCAGCATGAGAAAGTTGAATTCCAATCAGCGCCCTCTGCTGATGTACAAAATCGATTATCGGTTTGAATGCATCGGCCTGTTCATCATTCCAGATACCGGGGCAACCAATAGATATTCGACCTTCAGGTGTAACCCCTGTTGCTTCCACCATTACATGCCCAACTCCGCCAGTGGCGAATGCACCTAGATGTACTAAGTGCCATGTACCAACAACTCCATTTTCAGCAGAGTACTGGCACATTGGGCTAACCCAAATCCGATTCTTAAATTCTTTTCCCCTGATGATAAGTGGAGTAAAAAGTTTTGGAATCACATTGAAAATAGTATCTTATATTGGCAGACTCGCCTCATGTCAGATCATGCATTTAGAATTACGTCGAATGACAATATTCGTCGAGGTGCAGAAATTGAAGTCACCTTAAATGGCAATAAAATCAAGGCTTTTGAAGGTGAAACGGTGGCTACCGTGATGATGGCAGAAAATATGGTCGCGATGCGCACAACATCTGAGGGGCAGCCTCGAGGCATTTATTGCGGGATGGGGGTTTGCTTCGACTGTTTAGTTGTAGTTAATGATGTAGCCAATACTCGAGCATGCATGACATGGCTGAAATCCGGCATGAAAATAGAAACTCAAGCTGGACTCAAAGCCGGAGAAATTTAATAAGAGCTTTCAACTATTGAAACATACTGGTCATCAGGATCTTTAAAGTAAACGTATTTAAATTCGGAAACGCCGACATCTAAAGTTTGAATGTCGCTATGCATTTCTATTCCTAAACTTTGCAGTTCAGCAACTGCCTTCTTAATATTCTGCACGCCGATCCCAAAATCCATTGGACCAACATGTCCCCACTCACCTCGACAATCCTCCCAAAGTGGAGTCAATCGAACAGGTTCAATTCCTGCGCCTTGACCAGATAGCCACAGCGTCATGTGGTGTCCTGGAAGTGCTCTTCCTACCTGGTACCAAGGAGCCATAGGATCAAAAAACTCCTTAGACTCAAATATCTGATCAGTAAATCCAAGTTGTTTGTAAAAATCTGTAGTTGTCTTCATATCATGTACGCCAAAAGCGACATGGTTAACGCCTTCAATCCGAGGTGCAGCGGGTCTGGAGGTCCACAAACCTTTCCAATCAATCATTTCTACTTTACCCATCCAAGGATCGGCGATATAGGCAATATCCAAATCAATTTGATGCTCTCCTACCGCAGCACTGAGCGGCTCCATAAGTGATTTGCAGCCTTGGTTATCCACCAATTCCCGGAAGATTTTCTCGGTGTGAAGCGTGTGCAAACACACCTCCGCTAAGCCAACCTCTCCATACCCAATTCCTGCTGGATATGGCGGAGCACCATCACCATCTAATCTTTGAACCAGTTTTACTTTTCCAGGGCCTAGCCGTGTCGTGAAACGATTTCCCAACATCACAATGCGGGCTTTAACCTCTTTTTTCTTGGTTATTTCTTCCAAGCCAGGTACTACACCTGTGTAATCAAAGAAAACTTCCGTGAAGCCCAATTTTCTTGACCAAAAGTCCAGGGCGGTATCCATATCCCCAACACCAATTCCTGCGTGATCTACTCCCTGAAAGGTGCTCATAATTTTCCTCTTCTCCGGTCCTTAACTGATTATTTCAAACTTCTGCAAGATGCTTTGTATTTCATTAATTGATTTCGAGTCGGTAATTGGTAGCCGAGGTGGCCGCACGGTTCCACCCGGCACTCCCATAATCTCCATAATCTTCTTCAATTGACTTTGATATGCGCCCCATTTCCCAGCCCAGCCACCGGGTAACCAAAGAGCTTCCAATAAAGCGAGATTCTTTTCCGCGTGCAATCGAGCAGTAGTAATGTCTCCATTCCAAACATCTTCCCAATACTTTGTGTCAGCTCTGCCAAAGATGCTTCCGCCACCAATTGTTCCATCTCCACCGTATTGCAACATGAAATCTAAATTATCTGGCACCATAAAATTGCCAAAGATTCTGACTTTGCCTACTACACGCTTTGTAGTCTCTTTAAATTGATCTGCATTTGGAGTGCTATCTTTAATTGCCACAACATTTTCAATATCTGCCAATCTTTCTGCAAGCTCACCGAAAATTTCTATCCCCGATCCATGTGGCCAGTTATAGATCATTATGGGAGCATCTAAAGCTCCTGACAGAGTTTCAAAATAAGCAACGGTTTCATCAGGCAATGTCTTTGAATATGCCGGTGCAGATGAGCAAACACCAGATAAACCAACACTGATGGCATGCTTTCCTAACTCGATAGATTCGGAAGCGGTAAAGGTCGTAATACCAATAACCACTGGCACTCTTCCTGCCACCTTCTTAGCCAAGAATTCAGCTACCGCTTTTCTCTCAGCAATAGTTTGGGCGAACCACTCACCAGTGGTGCCATTTATGAATAAACCATGGACTCCACGCTCTAGATACCAATCTAACAACTTGCCAAAAGAATCCCAATCAATCTCACCAGCGCTTGTAAAAGGTGTTGGCGATGCTGGCCAATATCCTTTCCAATCCACAGAGTTACGATCCATAGTTACTTCCCTTCATATCTTGGTTAAGAGTTTGTAGTTTCATTAATGAACCTCGCGATCAACGCTAAACTCGTCTGGGATTAATTTAGAATTACTTTCGTGGGTCATGTAATTTGCCAGTAATTGAGCCACCATGGGACCCAAAGTGAATCCCGTTGGAACCATTGCTACATGAAAACCCGGCACTTTTTTTGATTCACCTAAAATTGGCTTAAAGTCTTTGGTGAAAGCCCACACTCCGCTCCAAGTGCGCATCAACTTAACATCTTTAAGCATTGGTAGTACTCGCAAGGCGACCGCCAGATTTCCTGCAGTAGAACTCCAAAGATTGCTATACCTCCTTGGATAAATTTCAGATTTTGCTGGCCAACCTCCACCGATAATGAAGGTGTTGTTATGGGTTTGCTTCAGGGTCAATCTTCTTCCAATATGTTGAACCATAGATTTGAGAAAGTACTCATGGGGTTCTGTCACATTTACATGTAAGCCACTCAAGCCCATAGGTAGGTTCAATCCAACAAGCTTTGCTAACTCCATTGTCCAAGCACCAGCCGCATTAACTAAACGGTTACACAAAACTTCACCTCGTGAAGTCTTAACTTTAAAGCGAAAGCCACCATTAGTCTTAGAATCTTCCTTTAATACCTCGATACTTTCAACATTACAAAAGGTACGAATCTGAGCGCCATTTTCTACAGCTCGGAATGCATAAGTTGGCCCCACCAGTAATGGGTTGGCGTGGCCTTCGCGCGGACAAAATGCAATGCCGGCTAAATCATCCGCTAAAAACGGGGCAAAATTGCGCATTTCATGACCAGTTAAAATGAAGCTTTCAAGACCCGCCGCATTTTCGATTTCATCTTTATCTTGTAGAACCTTTAATTCGTCTTGAGTTTCAGCAACCATAAATCCACCATCAAAGTGAACGCCAAGATCTGCATTCAATTCTCTTTCAATGCTATCCCACAATTTTGCTGCTTCGACCTGAAGTTTCACCTCTGAAGATAATCGGATTTTTTCCTTATCTGTCATATTTGGAGTCAATTGGTGAAGTGCAATTTGAAAGTGAAAACTACCTGCATTTGTTCCTGAAGCCTCGCGATTTATCTCATCCCGCTCGAGAAGAAGCAATTCAACCTTTTCTTTTGACAAGTAGTAAGCCAAAGAGGTTCCAAGAAGGCCTCCGCCAATAATCAGTACATCCGTACTTTTTGGCAGTGGACCTAAATTCTCTTGATGCGACAAGAAGCCAGGCAAAAAATCTTTATTCATTTATAAAGTACTTTTCATCTTGAATACTTCCATCAGCAATCAAACCAATTTCTACTGGCTTAACTGGAAATCGCGGAGTTGCAAATGCTATTTTTTCAAAGGGAACTTGGTATTTTTGATTTATCATCGCAGCTATCTGACGTTGGCAGTTTCTACCCTGGCAAAGGCCCATTCCCGCCCGGCTATAGGCCTTCACCGCCGATATGTCATTTGTGGAGCTAATTACCTTAGCAATTTGACCTTTTGTAACACTTTCGCAACGGCAAACTATGGTGTCTTCATCTGCTAATTCATAAATACCTGGCATAACATCAAACATTTGGTTCAAGGCTCGTTGAAATCTGTTTCTATTTCGCAAATCTCTTTGATGGGGTCTAGCCAGGATTTTTAGCTCACTTTCAGTGATTTTTCCTGCCAACTGTGCGGCTTTCAGACCGGCCAAAGCGCCTTGTGCAACCGCCGCATATGAGCCCGTAACACCGGTTCCGTCACCTACTGCAAAAACTGCAGGAATGCTGGTCTGCCCCCACTCATCTTTCTCAACCTTGAATCCACCTTGATTCTCATCATAATTAAAGGCACATTGCAATAACCTAAAAAGCTCGTGAGATGGAAAGAATCCGTAACCAACACACAAGGTGTCAACATTTTCTGTCACTTCAGTACCTGGGATGGGGCGCCATTGATCATCTACTTTGGAGTGCGTAACTGATTCAACTCGCCCTTGACCTTCGGCCTTAGTCACAATTCTGCGATACTTGAATGGAATCGAATTTTTCAACAAAATACTCCGATAGCGAATAGCATCTGCAGCCAAATTCCAGTTCCCCGAAACCGCAGCAGTGAGACGTACTAACTCGCTCAGCTTGGGAGCATGAGAACTTTCCAATACTTTATATACAGGTGCTCCGAGTTTTATCAATTGAGCCGAAAAAGCAAGTGCTAAAGGACCGCTGCCAGCAAAAAGTATTTTCTTTCCTGGTGATAGCTGCTGGGTCTTTACCAGTGTTTGAACAGCGCCTGCGGTCATAACGCCAGGCAAAGTCCATCCTGGAAAAACTACCGGACGATCGTAAGCACCTGGCGCGATTATCAAACTCTTAAATTTAAAAGCTCGAGCTCCCAGCTCGGGATGTGAGGTAAAAACCGTTGAATCCTCAATAGTTAGTACTTGAGTTCCGGTGAAAATTTTTACTTTGGATTTTGAAACTGCGGAAATCAATTCTGCTCCACGAAGATAATCTGCACCCAGTGAAGAATCTGAGGAAACTTTAAATCCATCACCTAAACGCTTAAATATCTGACCGCCTAGGTTGGCTCGCTCATCAATAATCGCGGTACCAAGACCATGTTTTTCGCTTTCAATTGCGGCCGCTAAGCCTGCTGGACCTCCGCCAATAACTAACACTTCTTGAGAGTCAATTACCTGCATTTTGGCCCCCTTCTAAACCTCTGACAACTACTTTTCAAATATTAAACGTAATGGACAACTTGAATATCAAGTTGTCCATTAAGCCCCTCGATCTCCTACTGGGGAGGCCCATTTTCATGAACCTCCCCAGCTGCAATAGAGAAATAACTACTTACAAGATGGCAAATCAGGCATCTTGTAGCCCATTTGCTGACGGAATACTGCTTTCACAATACCCGCTTCTTGTTTTTCGCAAAGCCATGAAGCAAGACGAGTCTTGAGAGCTTCATTACCGAGCTGTACGGTCCAATGACCAAAGTAGCTGCGTAGATTTGGCATCGCTACCGGTTTCAAAAGACCAGGGTTATTTTTATTGAAGAAACCATAGAGGTTTGCTTCAGCAACAATTGCATCAGCACGACCGGAAGCCACTTCCAAGAAAGCTGCATCCTGTAATGGGAATTCCACAAGTGTTGCCTTAGGGAATGTGCTCTTGACATAACCCGCAGCCAATGAACCTTGGAGTGCTGTGATCTTCTTTCCAGCTGTGTTCCAAGCTTCCACTGTTGGACGTGTGGTGTTGTTCTTACCGGTCACAAGTATTGTGCTGTAAGGCATGTACTCGCGTACATACAAGATTGACTTTTCACGGTCTGGATTCTTGCCAAGACCAACTGAAACAAGGTCGAACTGCTTTGCAACTAGACCTGGGATTAGACCCGCAAAATCCATATTCTTGATTTCGAGCTTAAGTCCTAGATCGCGGGCAAGACGACGAAGAAGTTGATAGTCGTAGCCAGCTGGTTGTTTTGCTGCGTTTAGATACATCTGAGGCGGGAATTGCAAAGTCATTCCAACAACAAGGTGGCCAGGCTTCACAAGGTTTAGCTTCGAGGTATCTTCCTTTGCTGATGCCGCTCCCGAACCCATCAGTACTGCGGTGAGGGAGAGTGCAGTAGCAAGAAGTAGTGATAACTTCTTTTGCATTGTATTCCTTCCGAACGTTTGGATATTGCTTGGTTTTCTTACCAGTATGAAATCTGTTTAGGAATTGGCGTTTATCAACTCCTGAACATGAGCTCTCTTCTTACGGGTAAGAAACTTGTACAAAATCCCATTAGAGGGATAGGTGATAGTGCTTTCAAAACCTTTAAATATATAGTCAACAAGAAATGCGATTGCAACGTACATAACAGCCGCTGCGGTATAGAGAACAAAAGGTTGAAAATACTGCGAATTAATAGTCTGAGTAACACGAACAACCTCGGCAAGTCCGATTACAGCAAAGGTTGAAGTGTCTTTAATCATTCCTATATACATACTTCCAATGTTTGGTATCGCTATTTTCAAGCCCTGCGGCATGATTATGGAACGAAAAATTCTGAAACGAGTCATTCCTAGCGCCATTCCGGCTTCGCGTTGTCCTTTATGAATTGCTTGTAGCGCCGATCTAAATATTTCTGAGAAAAATGCAGAATAAAGCAGTGTTAAAGCAATCACTCCTGCTTGATAAACCGAGAAATTTCTTCCGAAAAGTAAAGACCAACCAAAATAAACCCAAATAACGCTCACGAGCGCTGGGATGCCTCGAAAAATGTTTACATAAAATGTCGAAATGCCCCGAAAAATGGCGAATCGGCTCATCTTCGCAAGGGCAAAGATCAGGCCTAGGAATAACGACAGAAAAAGGGCCGATATGGAGACGGCAACTGCGGTCCATAGACCTTGAATAAGCTCACCTTTATAATCCCAGATGAGATGCCACATGAAATTAACTTTTAATTCATTATCCATTTAGAGCACCGACCCTATGAATTGACGAGCACGTTCATTTGTACAGTTTTCGAAGAAATTCGCGTCCCCTGTAGCCACGATATTTCCTGCCTCCATAAATATGTGCTGGTCGCCTATTTCCTTTGCAAAGTTCATCTCATGGGTCACGACTACCATCGTCATTCCACTTTCCGCCAAAGATCTCATTACCGCTAGAACCTCTCCCACTAATTCCGGATCAAGTGCAGAGGTCGGTTCATCAAATAACATCAAGGTTGGATCCATACTTAAAGCTCTTGCAATAGCAACTCGTTGTTGCTGACCGCCAGATAATTGACTCGGATAATTTCCGGCCCACTTCAATAACCCAACTTTTTTCAATTCGACAGCTCCGCGTTCACGAGCTTCAGTTTTCGAAATGCCAGAGACTGACGCTAAAGGTATCGCGATGTTATCTATCGCGGAGAAGTGTGGAAATAAATTGAACTGTTGGAAAACCATTCCTACACGTCTACGTAATTCGATTGGTTTTCCATGTTCGAGACTCGAATCCTTAATTCCTGGACCGTACTCTCGTCCTTCAAATGCAATAGATCCAGAATCAGGTTTTTCTAACAGATTCATAGTTCGCAAAACAGTTGATTTACCGGAACCTGACGGACCAAAAATAACTGTATGACTTCCGGCTTTTACATCAAGATCAATTCCGTGCAATACCTCTGTAGAGCCAAATGACTTTTTAATCTCTCGAAGCGAGATTATGGTGTTGCTTTGCTCGGTCATTCAGCTATAACTCCTTCAGAAATGAAGAACTTTTAGTTCTTCTTGACCGCAGAATACTGTCACACGCGAGGGTCAATTGAAAGAGAATTCGCATAGAAATCTTTGTTCTACATGCGAACAACAAGCGTTTTTGCTTTACCGAAAACTACTCTATAAATTATTTCAAACTGTTATCTAATATAGCTTGCGCCATTTATATCAAAGGTGGCTCCTGTTAGATGACGGGCTTTGCCAGAGGCTAGAAATGCAACTAATTCGCCTATCTCCTGCGGCGGAACTAGCTCGCCCATTGCAAGAGCCGCTTTCATTTTTTCTTCTCCGCCACGCAGTATTGCCGCTTGTTCTGACATTCGAGTTTTTACTATTCCAGGAGCAATCGTATAAGCCTGAATATTTTGTTTTGCATAAGACTGCGCCACCGTTTGAGTTACAGCCTTCATTGCAGCTTTTGATGCCGCATAGGCCGGCAGGGTTGCTAAAGCAGATCCGCGTTGGCCAGACCAGCTCGACATAGTTATTAATACTCCGCCGTTATGTGACAAAAAGTGATTTACCGCTTCCTTAATCAAAGAAGAAGACTCTAGGACATTAACCTGCATAGTTTGATTCCAACCCAAGTCCCACTGTTCATTGTCGCCTTCAAATGGGGTTTCAAGATTAATTGCTGCATTATTTATTACAACATCTATCCGCTTACTTCCAGCAGTTGCCTTAGCCCAAAGTTCCCGAGCGGATCCAGGCTTACTTAAATCTGTCTGTATGAATTCTTTTCTATCTTCCGAAATATCTTTTAAATTTTCTATTGCACCAGAAGCATGACCTCCAAAATGTGCAATAACTTCTGCGCCTGCCTTAGCAACCACTAAAGCTACGGCAGCGCCAATTCCGCGCGATGCACCCGTAATTAGTATCCGCTTTCCTGTGAGATTTATACCCTGTATTTCTTCGCTCACTTAATCTCCTTTTTTCTAGTCTTAGTGCCTAATCTCATGGTCTTATAGAACCCCACAGTCAACGTTAATCATCTGACCAGTAACGCCTGAAGATTGGTCGGATGCCAAGAACATTGCAACATTAGCAACCTCCTCGCTGCTGGCAATTCTTTGCAGCGCGGTCACTGAAGATAACTTCGCAAAGGCAGCCTTCACCAACTCATCATCCCCGTTCGATCGAGCCCTAATGCGATCTTGTAATGCTTTAGTTGCAATTGGTCCGGGAGCGATCGCGTTGACGCGAATGCCTTGTGGCCCCAACTCCATCGCAGCTGATTTCATTAGTCCGAGAATGGCATGTTTGCTCGCAACATAAGAGGCAATGTTTGGATCGCCCTTCCAAGAATTCAATGAGGCGGTAAAAACGACATTGCCTCCAGGTTTTCTTAGTAATGAAACTCCATACTTTAAGGTCAACGCGGCGCCAATTACATTTATATTCATGACGTCATCCCAAGCTTCTCTGGAAAATTGAGAAACCCCACTCCAATTTGGAACTACTCCAGCATTAATAAATAGTGAATCTATTTCACCATGGCTGGCAATTTCTTGAAAGCAACTTTCCAATTCCGATTCGCTTGTTATATCGCAATCTAAATGCACAGCTTCGCTGGCTGGCTCTGTGGTGATGTTTGAATAAAGATCAAGTGAATAAACTCGATAATCTTTCGTTAACAGCTGGTTACAGATTTCGGCGCCAATTCCAGAAGCGCCACCAGTCACAACCGCTACATGACTAGACAATCTTTGGTTCGACATACGAACTATCCCGTCTACTTTTTCTTCTCCCTAAACCTAGAGTATTCGGAGTGGAATTAGTAGCATCTGCAACTACCTGTTCCCAGCCTGATCAATAAATTTGTCGGGCCAAAAGAAATACGGTGACACTTTGAGTAAATTGATGAGTCTGGCTGAGGCCATCTCATTGCATGTGAATGACGGTGACACAATTGCGTTAGAGGGATTCACCCACCTGATTCCATTCGCTGCCGGTCAAGAAATTATTCGCCAAAAGAAGCGCAATCTCACCGCAATTCGTCTAACGCCTGACCTCATATACGATCAAATGATTGGCGCTGGATGTGTAGCAAAACTGATTTTCTCTTGGGGAGGCAACCCGGGAGTTGGTTCCCTGCATCGTTTGCGAGATGCCCTTGCTAATCATTGGCCCAGGGCTATTGAGATTGAAGAGCACACCCACGCAGGAATGACCAACAGATATGTAGCGGGTGCGTCGGGTCTCCCGTTTGCGATATTACGCGGCTACGCCGGAACTGATCTCTTAACAAAAACTCAAAACATTGCCCAAATTGATTCGCCGTTTGGAAATGAAAGATTGTTAGCTGTAGCTGCGCTAAATCCAGATGTGACGATAATTCATGCTCAACAAGCAGATCGCAAAAATAATGTTATGTCCTGGGGCATTCTCGGTTCATCTAAAGAAGCGATATTCGCTGCCAAGAAAGTAATCATTACAGTCGAAGAAATAGTTGATGAGTTTGAGCCACGAAATAGCTCCGTAATAATTCCCGAAAAACTAATTACCGCACTTGCAGTGGCCCCTCGGGGCGCTTGGCCTTCATATGCATCAGGTTATTACGAACGTGATAATGATCAATACATTGCATGGGATGAAATAAGTAAGGAACGCGATACTTTTGAAAATTGGCTAAACAGTGAAATTTTCTCAGGTGGTGGCAATTGAGTAACGATATGACTTGGAATAGCACAGAAATGATGACTATTGCCGCAGCTCGTTCTTTGCAGAATGAAATGATTTGCTTTGTGGGAATTGGAATTCCAAGCACCGCTGCAATTTTGGCGAAATCAATGCAAGCACCTAATTTATTTTTGATTTATGAGTCTGGGACCATAAACACCAATCCACAAAAATTGCCGCTTTCAATTGGTGATGGAGAATTGGCAAATCAAGCATTAACTGTTGTTAGCATGCCTGAGATTTTTAACTATTGGTTGCAGCCCGGCCGTATAGACATGGGATTTTTGGGAGCGGCTCAAATAGATAAATTCGCTAACATAAACACGACAATAATTGGATCTGATTACGCAAACCCAAAGGTTCGCTTGCCAGGAGCTGGAGGTGCTCCAGAGATAGCTGGGGCCTGTAAAGAGGTCGTAATAATTCTGAAGCACTCACCGCGAGCATTTGTTGAAAAGATTGACTTTGTTACCTCGCTTGGTTTTGGTGATGGTCCAGGCTCAAGAGAATCTGCAGGTCTGTTGGGTCGTGGTCCCTCTGCCGTAATTACCGACCTGTGTGTTTTAAAACCAGATCCCAAAACCTGCGAATTGACTTTAGTTCAACTTCATCCCGGAGTGAGTGTCGAGCAGGTAAAAGAAAATACCTCGTGGGATTTAAAGGTGGCTCCCGAAATCACAGTCACTGCAGAGCCCACTGAAGAGGAGTTGGCAAAAGTACGAGCGCTGGTGCAAAGCTCTCGTAAAACTGTTAAAGCGTAAGGTCTGGATCTTGTTGGATAAATTTCAACAGGTGCATTAACGCCAAGTCTCTGCGTAAAACATTTTTCTCCCAGTCTTCAACCTTCCAGGCTTGCTCTATCGAATTGCTTACTTTTTCAACTAATTCATCGCTCCATGGATCATCTTGGCCGCGCTCTAATCCCATTCGGTGGTAGCTATCAGCCATGCGAGCCGCATGTGCTCGATTTCCACCTTTAACATTAAGCGCAGAGGTGGTAAACGGACCAATTACTGACCATCGCCTTCCCAAAGCTTGGGTAACAACCAAATCCAAATCCTTAGCTGAGATCACACCATCTCTGACTAAGCAATAGGCCTCACGCAAAATCGCACCTTGCAACCTATTAAAAACAAAACCTTCGGGCTCTCCATTGATTAGAACTGGTTTCATTCCCAATTCAGTAAGGAGCTCCATGGTTTGTTTAATTGTCTCCGAATTGGTGCTCGGTGATGGCACTACCTCAGCTATGGGAAGTAGATAAGGAGGATTTGCAGGATGGACAACTAAAAAACGTTCCGGATTCTGTAACTCCGCGGCCATGGCTGAAGGTTTCAAAGCAGATGAAGAGCTCGCAATGATTGTTTGAGTGGAGGTTATTGACTCCAGCTCTGCAAAGAGTGATTTCTTGATCTCAAGCCGTTCTGGTCCACATTCTTGTAGATAGGAGACATTGGCACATGCATCCTGGAGAGATTTAAAGGTATTAATCTGCTCCAAAATTTCATTGATATCTCGATCCAACAATTGGTTTTCGGCAAGTAGTTTTAATCTCTCTTCTACTCGAGAGTGGAAACTCCCTAATTGCTTGTCATCCAGATCATAGACATTTACCGCAACACCTGAGCGAGCAAAAACAATGGCCCATCCAACCCCAATTGCGCCAGCACCAATAATCGCAGCATGATTTACTCTCATATCAACACATCTTAGATGGTCGTTGTAATCTCTTAATTGGCGCGGCCATACTTTCGTTTATATGCCCGATAAGTAGTTGCCCACTTACTCGGATCATTGAGATTGGTTCCGCCTTGGCGATGCACAACCTGATTATGAGGAGAGCTTTTCACAAGTTCAGGGTTCGCCCGAGCTTCATTACAAACCGTTTCTAATACATCAATCCAGTAATCAATATCTTCGATGGACCAAAGCTCGCCGGCTTCTGGAGTGAATGGTTCAGGTATAAACCAAGGTTCATGACTTAGCCAATATGCATCCACACCGTAATCAGTCATGCGGTTTTGAATGTCAATACAGCTAACCCCTGTTTCCGCAGTTATCTCACCAAGACTGTAACGAGTCATCTCTAGTCGACGTTGTGTTAACTGTGGCAAGCCTTTGGTTATGCCAGGAATCGCGAGCAATCGCTTCTCCATGTAATTGTTTGCCAAAACTGAAATATTGGCAGCATCGCGTAAACCATCAATTCCCATGGCTCGAGTCCATGAGTAGGCACGAATTACAACTGGAACATTGCCGAGAAATTCTCGAACTCGTCCTACGCTCTCTGGTCCCTCATTCTCTAAGTAGTAAGAACCATCCACGGCCTGCTCGACTCTTGGACCTGGCATGTACTTTTTAAGTTTTTCATTACAGCCATAAGCACCCACTGCTGGACCGCCGCCACCTTTTTGACCGCCAAAGGTTTTGTGCAACATGTACATACATGCATCAAATCCAAGATCTGCCGCTCGAATTCGCGTCATAACTCCATTGAAATTGGCATGATCATAAAAGCACAAACCGCCAGCTGCATGAACTATGTCTACCCACTCTTTGATATTTGGATTGTAAATACCAATGTCATCTGGGTTGTTAACCATTAATGCAGCGGTTCGCTCTGAAACAACAGCTTTTAATGCTTCAACTGAAGGGTAACCATCCGCTTCAAGAGGCAGGGTGATAATTTTGAAACCTGCTGCTGCTGCGGTGGCAGGGTTACAGGGGTGAGCCTGAGCCGTAGTAATAATTTCATTTCGTTGTGCCAGTTCACCGCGGTCTGCGTGATAAGCCCTGGTAATAGTGGCCTGTGTATAGGCCGCATCCGCACCTCCGCCCGCTTGAAAAATGAATTTATCTAACCCGGAAAGTTCACGGAGCATTTTGTCAAAACGATAAATAATTTCAAATGTTCCCTGCATTGTCTCTGGATTTTGATAGGGATGCATCTCAGTTACAAAATGTTGACCCACGATTCGTTCATTCACTCTCGGGTTGTACTTCATAGTGCAGGTACCGAAGAGACTTATTCCCATCATTCCTAAGGTTTGTTGTGATAGATGTAAATAATGTCTTTGGGCTTCGAATTCAGATATTTCAGGAAGATCTGGAGCGGTTGCGCGCCGAAGTGCAGAATTCAAAAGTTCTGTAGCTGCACCAACACTTTGACTAATTCCAGGCTCAGTGACCGGCGCCAAAGAACCACGACGACCAGTAGCGCTGAGCTCCATTACTAACGGTTCATCCCACACCGGAGCGTGGTATTTACGAATCTTTGACTTAATCATCGTGTTACCTCCTTAAGCGCCGAAACTAACGCGTCGATATCCGCCTGAGTGTGAATCTCTGTTACGCAGTAAAGTGCTGACTGACCATATTGGGGAAACTCGGATGAAATGTCCTTGCCGCCAAAGATTTTCTTTGCCAACAAGGCTTGGTTTACCTCAGCAACTTTTTTCTTGCTTCCATCAAAATTAACGACAAACTCCTTGAAAAAACCAGTTTGCCAAAGGATTTTTACCCCAGGAATCTCATTGATTTTCTGAGCCGCATAGTGGCTCCGCTGCAGGATTGATTCACCGATATCTCGGAATCCATCAGGACCAAGTAAGGACATGTAGGTGGCATTTGCCACGGTCCACAAATAAACGGAGTTTCCAGTCCAATCCTTGCCATGTTCGCGAGAGCCATATGAGGATTGCTCAAACAAAGTAAGACCGAATGCCATTTCTCCTGGCACGGTGGTGTCAGTGAGGCTTACCTGCAACGTCGGATATTCGCGTGCATATTTCTCTTCATCGCGGGTTGCAATAAATCCACCAACTCCGCCACCGGCATTCATATGTACACCCAAAGTTTGAGTTGTACCAACCACGATATCTGCACCGTACTCACCCGGAGGTGTAACCACGCCTAAAGTAATTGGATCGACGCCAACAATAAATTCAGCACCTGATTTTTTAGTCAAATCCGTAATGGTCTTTACATTAATTTCTAATGCTCCAAAGTAATTTGGAGTCTCGCAATATACAGCGGCAACTTCAGAGTTAATTTTTGCTTTTAAGTCAGCGATATCTACTCCACCAGTTGAGTCATCTATCGCGATCATTTCAATTGCGATGTAGCCATCTAGTTCGGGATAACCACAGTAAGTACGAATCACCTTCAAGCGTTCTGGATCTACTGAACCAGCAATCAAAACTTTCTTACGTCGATTGATTCGCGCCGCCATACGGATTGCATGCCCAGCAGCTGCGCCATAGCTGTAGAGCGGAAGTCCAACAAACTCCATCCCTACCAACTCGCCGAGCTGACTGGAAAACTCAAACCAAACCTGGTTACGACCATGATCAGAAGATGGAGTTCCCCAAACCGGAGTTGAGAATTCAGTTCTTTGCACCATCTCATCACAAATGGCTGGAACATAATGTTGCCAACATCCTGCGCCTAAGTAATTTATGAACTCTTCGCCAGAGATATTTTTCCGCAAAATTGAGGTTAAATGCTTATGCAGACTCGCTTCGGAGGCAATTTGCTCTTCAAAACGCCACTGGCCTTGGAATCTATGATCGTTTGGAATCTGTTCAAAGAGCTCTTCTATGTCCTTAACCTCTGCAACTCGCATCATTTCTTTGTAGCTCTCATGAGCTGAGTTAGCCATAAAAGGATGCGGTTTAGGCATTTGGGATTTATCTGTCATTGCTGCTCCTGACCAGTTGTTGACCATGACCCACAAAATCCATTGATTCCATAACTTCTTGCGAGGAAGAGCGCAAACGTACCAACATTTCCTTGCCTGGCGCAGTGCGAACCTTTGCAAATCTTGGCATTTGAGAATTATTTGTTACCTCTGCAAAATCAACATAAAGCTCCACCGGAAATAATCCCAGTAATTTTGATTCAGCTGCAATGATTGTAATCCTTGACCAGGAGATCGAATTTATTACCGATACGCTGATTTGTTGGTTCCCTCGACCAAATAAGAATCCTTGTCCACCAATTACCCCGGTAATCAACTCTGAGTCTTCATGGATTGAAAGCAGTCTCAAAATCTCTAATTCAGTCAAATCCATACCTATGCAACTTCCTGAAATAAATGCATCCACCCCTTGCAAT